>JAZPZS010000161.1:0-14893 GCA_045544835.1 Bacteroidaceae bacterium
GTGACCCGCATAGCCGAGGAGATAGATATCCCCTTCACCGTAGGAGGAGGCATCAGCACACTCGACGATGCCGCCCGACTGCTCGATGCCGGTGCCGACAAGGTGAGCATCAACAGTGCCGCCATACGCAACCCGAACCTCATCGACGAGATTGCCTCAAAGTATGGTTCACAGTTTGTTGTCATCGCCATTGATGCCAAGCTCATCGACGGACGTTGGCTGGCCACCACGCACGGAGGCAGCCGCCCCACCGACAAGGAACTCTTTGCCTGGGCACACGAGGCACAGGAGCGCGGAGCGGGCGAACTGCTCTTCACCTCAATGAACCACGACGGCACTCGTCAGGGATACCCTTGCGACACCTTTGCCCGCCTGGCCGAACACCTGCGCATACCCATCATCGCCTCGGGCGGAGCCGGCAGCATTGACGACATTGCCGAAGTGCTCACCCACGGACGTGCCGATGCCGCACTCGCTGCCAGCATCTTCCACTACGGCGAGATACCCATACCCGTGCTCAAACAGGCACTCAGCGAAAGAGGCATAGCGGTGCGGAGATAAAAAGAGAATCATTGTATTTTAGGTTTTCCTAGGAGATCCTAGGGAGTCCTAGGAACCCCTAGAAAATATAGAAAAAAGATATAAATATGACCTACCAAGATTTCAACCTAAGCAAGACAGCCGACGGGCTTCTTCCCGTCATCATCCAGGATGCCGACAGCCTCAAGGTGCTGATGCTCGGCTACATGAACCAGGAAGCCTTCGAGAAGACACTGACCGAAGGCCGCGTCACCTTCTATAGCCGCACACGCCAGGCCCTCTGGACCAAAGGCGAGACGAGCGGCAACTTCCTCCACGTAGTAGAAATGTTTGCCGATTGTGATGGTGACACCCTACTCATCAAAGCCCGCCCCGACGGCCCCACATGCCACCGTGGCACCACAGCATGCTTCGACACACGCGACAACGAAGGATTCCTCGGCACCCTCGAAGCCTGCATCAAGGACCGCCACGTCCAGATGCCCGAGGGCTCATACACCACCTACCTCTTCAACAAAGGAGTCAACAAGATAGCCCAGAAGGTAGGCGAAGAGGCCGTAGAGACCGTCATAGAAGCTATCGACGGTAACCGCGAACGCTACCTCTACGAAGCCGGCGACCTGCTCTACCACCTCCTCGTACTCACCGAGCAGATGGGTTGCTCACTCTCTGACCTCGAAGATGAGCTGGCGAAACGTCATAAGTGAAAACAGGATTGCTATTGCTGTTTTTTAGGGGAAATCATGCCGTCCTTGAGCGTGATTTCCTCTTCGTTTATGATGCGTTCGAGGAATGGTTTCAAGTGCTCGGAAGGTATCTGAAGCGTTTGCAAATCGTTGATAAAATGTGTTTGCCCATCGGATAATAGTTCATTGAGTATCTCAAGGTAGGCACGGTAGTGGAGCTCCGAGAGGGTGGTATGACGATGCTTGCGGCAGTTGTCGCATACTTGGCACAGAGGGGCGTTGCGCTCACCGAAATAGCGGAGTAGCATACGGCTGCGGCACTGATTCTCTGATAGGGCATATTCCTTCATCGCTTCTATGCGTCGGGAATAGTTCTCTTTGCGCTCTTCGTAGATGGCGGGAGATATGATGATGCGGTCGGTGTCGACACGTTTGCGAGTGAAGGTGACCGAGGGACAGGTGCGGCGAGGTATATAATGTATCACGCGTGCGCGACCCAGTCCGAGCAGAGCTTCGTAGAGGGGTTCAAGGTCGATGCCACTCATCTCGCTGATGAATTTCTCGTCGATGAACACGTAGTCGCTGAACACGCCGCTATAGAGGCGCAATAGCGTACGGATGAGGCTGTCGGTGTCTTCGCTGTCGTTGCGGCGGCGGTATAGCTCGTCGCGCTGGACGGTGAAGCGTAGGCGTGAGGTGTGCTCTTCCTCCTCTTCGTAATGGATGTATCCCGCCGATGTTAGTAAGCGTAGTGCACTCTCAGTCTGTACGATGGGTAGGTGATAGGAGCGGCAAAACTCATTGAGGTCAAAGTCGTAGTGGCAACCCTCGCCATCGCCCACTGCCATTTGGTAGAAGTATCCCAGACGCTCGTAGATACCGCGGATGAACTCCTTGTCGGGGTAGTTGTCGCTCACGCGGCGCGAGAGCTTGCGCTTGTCGTCGGGGGTGTAGAGGAGTACGGCGTAGGCTGTTTGCCCATCGCGCCCGGCACGGCCAGCCTCTTGATAGTAGGCCTCGGGCGAGTCGGGCATCTCGTAGTGGATGACCATGCGTACGTCGGGCTTGTCGATGCCCATGCCGAAGGCATTGGTGGCTACCATGACACGTGTGGTGCCGGTGGTCCAGAGGCTTTGGCGCTTGTCCTTGTCGCGGCTGTCGATGCCGGCGTGGTAGAAGGCGGCACTGATGCCGTGGTCGTTCAATAGGCGGGCTATCTCGCGGGTCTTGTCTCGGTTGCGCACGTAGACGATGGCCGAGCCTTGTACGCTGCTGAGGATGTGGAGCATCTCGGCCTCCTTGTTCTCGGTGTGGCGCACGATGTAGTTGAGGTTCTTGCGTTCGAAGCTCATGCGGAACACGTTCTCCTCGCGGAACTGCAGGCGGTACTGTATGTCCTTCACTACCTCGGGCGTAGCGGTAGCCGTAAGGGCGAGGATGGGTACCTCGGGCAGCAGCTTGCGTATGTCGGCAATGGCGAGGTAGGAGGGGCGGAAGTCGTAGCCCCACTGGGATATGCAGTGGCTCTCGTCGATGGTGATGAAGCTTACCTGCATGCGGCGCAGCTTGGTGACGAAGATGTCGGAGGTAAGGCGCTCGGGAGAAACGTAGAGGAACTTGTATCCGCCGAGGATGCAGTTGTCGAGCGCTGCCACGATGCTGTCGCGGCTCATGCCCGAGTAGATGGCAGTGGCCTTGATTCCGCGCTCGCGCAGCTTGACTACCTGGTCCTTCATAAGGGCGATGAGCGGAGTGATGACAATGCAGGTGCCTGGCATGGCCAGGGCGGGCACCTGAAAAGTGATGCTCTTGCCACCTCCGGTGGGCATGAGGCCAAGGGTGTCGCGTCCGCTGCCTATGCTGCGGATAATGTCTTCCTGTATGCTGCGAAATGAATCGTAGCCGAAGTACTCGCGAAGAATGCTCTTGTACTGCATTTTATGGTTTATGAATGATGGATGCTTCAACCTCTCAACTCTCAACCATAAACCCTTAATCTTCAATCCGTGGCTTTATGCTTTCGATTTGCAGTTGTACCTCGTTGCGCTTGTGGGTGTTCTCTTCAATCGTGTAGCAAATATCGAAAGCTTGCTTCGACTTGATATAGCGAGCTTGTGAGCTTTGTCCGAAGGCGATGCCGTTCATTACGCGGCTTGAGTTATTGTCGACTAATTCCAACTTGATATGCTCCTGATTGCGGCCAACGACACGACTTGTACCAAAGTCGTAGACATTTCGTGTGCAGAAGATGGGCTTCATATTGTCCGGGCCATAGGGCTCAAAACGTTTGAGGTCGTTGAAGAGTTTCATGGAGATGTCCTTGAACGCTAGTTCCTCATCGATGTTGATGACAGCATCGGTTTGCGTGGGCTGTATGTGTTCAGATACATACTCCTCAAATCGACGGGTGAACTCCTCGATGTTTTCTACTTTCAGCGAAAGTCCGGCGGCGTAGGGGTGGCCGCCAAAGTTTTCGAGCAAGTCGCGACAACTCTCTATGGCCTTGTACACATCAAAATCCGCAACTGAGCGTGCTGAACCCGTAGCAATGTCATTGGTCTTGGTAAGCACTACCGATGGACGGTAGAACAGTTCGGTTAGGCGCGAGGCTACGATACCGATGACTCCTCGGTGCCAATCCTCATTGTAGAGTACGATGGAGCGCTTGTCGGCCAATCCTTCAAGGTTGTCAACGATAAGGTTAGCTTCTTCGGTCATTGTCTTGTCGAGATCTTTGCGGGCTTCGTTATATTCGTTGATTTGGTTGCTCAGCTCAAGTGCTCTGTTGTAATCCTTCTCCGTGAGTAGGTCTACGGCCTCCTTACCTGTCTGTATGCGTCCTGAAGCGTTGATGCGGGGACCAATCTTGAAGATAATATCGTTGATTTTGATTTCCTTGTCCTTGAGACCACAAACCTCAATGATAGCTCGCAATCCTGTGCTGGGATTGTGATTTATCTGGCGCAGTCCGTGGTAGGCGAGTATGCGATTTTCGCCCATGATGGGTACGATGTCGGATGCGATGCTCACAGCCACCAAGTCGAGATAGGGGATAAGTTGACTGAACTCAATGCCATTGTCCTTGGCGAAAGCCTGCATCAACTTGAAACCTACACCGCAGCCTGATAGGTGAGAGTAGGGGTAGTTGGATCCGATGAGCTTAGGGTTGAGGATAGCTACCGCAGGAGGCAAAACCTCGTCCTGCACGTGGTGGTCACACACGATGAAGTCGATACCCAACTCCTTGGCATAAGTAATCTCATCCACAGCCTTTACACCGCAGTCGAGCACAATCACCAGTTTAACACCTGTCTCCTTGGCATAATCCACTCCCTTGATAGATACTCCATAGCCGTCGTTGTAGCGGTTGGGGATGTAGTAGTCGATGTTGGTGGTAAACTGCTGCAAGAAGCGGTATACCAAAGCTACGGCAGTGGTGCCGTCGACATCGTAGTCACCGTAGACGAGAATGCGTTCCTTGCGGCCCAAGGCTTGGTTAATGCGGTCTACTGCAATAGCCATGCCATCCATAAGGAAAGGGTCGTGCAAGTCTGTCAGACTAGGGCGGAAGAAGCGCTTGACATCTTCGCTCGTCGATACCCCTCTGCTTATCAATAGCTGACAGAGCTTGGGGTTGACACCTGTCTCTTGGGACAGCGTATCAGCCTTCAGGATCTCTTGCTCGGTTGGTGGTTGATAATTCCATTTATAATTCATTATATTGTTCTTTTTTTGTTGTCTGGTCTCAGTGGCGCTAAAGTCGCGTCAGTTCAATAGGTTACAACGAATTGAACCTATTCCGGCATTTTAATCTTGTAAAGATACAAAAAAGAATGATTATAAACGAATGATTATGCTAAAATATAAAATTATTTAACAGCTTTGCTGCTTTCGGCCTTTTCGGAGCCTTGGGCTTTGTCAATAGCTTCCTTGTATTTGGAGAGCTCCTTGCTCATCTCATTGAATGCCCATGCAATGATGGCAGCGTCGTCGACAAGGCCGGCAACGATGAGGAAGTCGGGTATGATATCGAGGGGTGACACAACGTACAAGATGGCGGCGACTATCAGGGTGAGGTGTGTCTTGTTGTACCCTTTGTAGCGTCCCGAAGCTACATCCTTGACATAATTCGTCATTAAAGTCAAGTGCTCGCTCACGGACTTTAATCCGTTTTTCTTGATATATATTCCTGCTGAAAGCCCCAGTTTGGTCATCGCTCCAGGGGTCTTGATACACTTGGTGGCCTTGGCTAGCCACTTGGAATGTAGGAATTTGTCAATGATATCCATCTTGCTTGTAGTCCTTATGATGGGGCTAAGTTACACTTTTTTACAGATAACCCGTGCGATAGCGCTGTTTTTTTATGTTAAAACAAGATATTTGTGTATTTTTGCAGTTAGAACATTCTAAAAAAGTAATGCTATATGAAGAAGCACATCTGTCGGATACTGCCATTGCTGGTATGTATTTCTTGTGGTCAAAGCCCAAAGAATGATTATGAAGCGGATGCCTGGCGTCGCGCCGATAGTTTGGTGAACCTGCTGACGTTGGAAGAGAAGGCACAGCTCATGATGGATTATTCCAAGTCAGTGGAGCGCTTGGGCATCAAGCAATATAATTGGTGGAACGAGGCGCTGCATGGCGTGGCCCGTGCTGGCTTGGCTACGGTGTTCCCGCAACCTATCGGTATGGCGGCTTCGTTTGATATTGATGCTGTGTATAATGTTTATACGGCAGTCTCTGATGAGGCGCGTGCAAAGAATGCGCAATTTGTCAGAGAGGGCACTCGCGAGCGCTATCAGGGACTCACGATGTGGACTCCTACGGTAAATATTTTCCGTGACCCGCGTTGGGGACGTGGCATCGAGACCTATGGCGAGGATCCCTACCTGACTTCAAGGATGGGCGTTATGGTGGTGAAGGGATTGCAGGGACCTGCCGGACAGCCTTACGACAAGCTGCATGCCTGTGCCAAGCACTTTGCCGTGCACTCCGGTCCCGAATGGAACCGTCATACCTACAACGCGGAGAATATTGAACCGCGCGACTTGTGGGAAACCTATTTGCCTCCGTTCAAGGCACTCGTGCAAGAGGCCAACGTGGAGGAGGTGATGTGTGCATATAATCGCTTCGAGGGTCAGCCTTGCTGCGGTAGCGATAAACTGTTGCTCGATATCCTGCGCGACGAATGGGGCTATGACGGTATCGTTGTGGCCGACTGTGGTGCCATAGCCGACTTCTATAGAGAGAATGCGCATCGTACTCATCCGTCGGCAGTAGAGGCTTCGGCCGATGCGGTGGTTCACGGTACCGACCTTGACTGCGGATCTTCGTATAAGGCTATCGTGAAGAGCGTGGAGCAGGGCCTGCTTGACGAGGCCAAATTGGATGAATCGGTACGCCGATTGCTCAAGGCGCGCTTCCGATTGGGTGAGATGGATGATCCTGCTCAGGTGGAGTGGACAAAGATTCCCTATTCCGTAGTGGCTTCTGACAAGCACGACAGCATTGCGCTGGATATAGCCCGTAAGTCGATGACGCTGTTGGTCAACAAAGATGGGGCGCTGCCTCTCAAGCGTGGTGGACTCACCGTTGCCGTAATGGGTCCCAATGCCAATGACTCGGTGATGCAGTGGGGTAATTATAATGGCACTCCGCGCCATACCGTGACACTGATCGAGGGCGTTCGTGCGAAGTTGACCGACAGTGACAGGCTAATCTACGAACCCGGTTGTGCGCATGTGGAGCGTACGCTTGTTCGCAGTATATTTGACCAATGTATGTCGGAGGGTAAGCCGGGCTTTACGGCTTGTTATTGGAACAATACCCGTCGTGAGGGTAATCCTGTCAATGTAGTGCAGGTGACTACACCTCCTCAATATTGTGCAGCAGGTGCTACGGTATTTGCGCCTGGAGTCAATCTGACCGACTTCTCGGCTACCTACAGCACCACGTTTGTGCCTAAGGAGGATGGAGAGTACCATTTGGATATCTATGCTTATGGAACTGGGCGCATCCGCGTCAATGGCAAGGAGGTAAAGGGCTATTCCAACAAGCATGGTGCCCGTAAGTCGACTTACAAGCTGAAGGCCCGTCGCGGACAGCGCTATGATATTGAGGTTGACTATGAGTTCTTGCGTGCCGATGCGTTGCTTAGCTTTGATTTTGGCATTAAGGAGGATATCAATATTGAGCGTAGCGTAGAGCGTGTGAAGGATGCTGATGTGGTCATCTTTGCCGGTGGACTTAGTCCCATGCTCGAGGGCGAAGAGATGGGTGTGCACTTGCCCGGTTTCCGTGGAGGCGACCGCACCGAGATAGAACTCCCTGCCGTGCAGCGCGAACTTGTGGCTGCCTTACACGAGGCGGGCAAGCGTGTGGTGTTTGTCAACTTCTCAGGTTCGCCCGTAGCCTTGATACCCGAGGTAGAGCACAGCGTGGCTGTGCTGCAAGCTTGGTATCCCGGTCAGGCTGGTGGACGTGCTGCTGCCGATGTACTCTTCGGTGACTACAACCCTGCGGGACGCCTGCCGGTGACCTTCTACAGCAGTATAGCGCAGTTGCCCGACTTTGAAGACTATAATATGAAGGGCCGTACTTATAGATATATGACCGAGGCTCCGCTCTTCCCCTTCGGATATGGACTCAGCTATACCACCTTCGCTTACGGTGAGCCTCGTCTCTCCAGAAAGTCCTTCTCGGAGGGTAAGACCCTCACGGTGACCGTTCCCGTGACCAATATAGGGGCGATAGATGGTGATGAGGTCGTGCAGCTCTATATGCGCCGCGTAGATGATGCCAATGGCCCCGTGAAGGCTTTGCGCGCCTTCCGTCGCGTACATGTAACTGCCGGGGCTACCGAGCAGGTGGCGCTTACGCTTACCGATCGTGAGATGGAGTGGTGGAATCCCGAAACTAACACGCTTTGCATCTATCCTGGCGAGTACGAACTCTTTATAGGAGGCAGCTCACGCAACGAGGATTTGCAGACGTCTAATCTGATGGTGAAATAAAGTCGTAAACAAAGTGATAATTTGCTTAGGCCGCGGATAAAGTTTCGCGGCCTTTTATTCTTTAAGAATCAAAAAGCAGAAGCCGTGTCGTTTGATACCGATAGCCGATGCGGTTTAATACCAATCAATGTTGCTTCCGGCACTGCTACGCTGATCGTATTTGAGTGCATCGGCTAGCATGGCGGAATTGGCTCGAATGGAGAAGTTATATGAGGTATAGGGTTTCAAAACTACACCGCATGACATGCTGAAGCAGTGAAGGTCGCGTGATATGTTCATTGTGGTGGTCGTCAGCTCTTTATCGTCGAAGTCCCAACCTGAAGAGAAGTTCATGTTCCACTTGTTAGATATCTTGATATTACCCGAGAAGTTCATGTTCTGGGTCAGCTTATAAGGATAGCGCATGGTTTTTTCATTGATTTTTCCTGCTGTATTCTCACGCATGCTGATACCGTAGGATACGGAGAATGACCAGGGCAACTTGAATGCCATATATCCGTCCTCATCCACCTGTACACCGCCGCTTCCAGTGGAACTGCTTTTGCCGCTTTCACTTCTTTTGTTGGGTGCGCTCTTCACCGGTGGATTCTGTGAAGAATCGTCACCCTCCTCTGTGTCCTCCTCGGGATTGAGTAATTTGTCGATTTGCTCTTTCCACTTCTTCAAGGTGCCGTTATTGAAGGTGTAAGAGAAGTTTTGGCTCATGCCTTGGAATCGCCCGAAGCGTCCGTACGACCATTCGGTACGATCGCCTACAATAACGCGCCCATTATCATTAAACTCGTATGCATAGGTTGCCCATACGGAGTTGAGGCTGAAGGTATAGTTCTTTGTTAACTTTAAGCGTATTCGGGTAGAGAGGTTGCTCCAAGGTTTGGTCTTTGCTGCCATATTATAAGAGATGCTAGCTCCCAACTCGTCAATAATACTGATTTTACGAACACCGGTGGAGTCACGGTCAGTTTTGACTTTCATCTCTACGTTGTTTGACATGTCCATGTTTATGCTTCCTGAACGTCCCCTGCCCGGTACACCATAAAGGGATCCTGCATAGGGGGAGTAATCGACTGTGCGTACTTCACCTTGGGCATCGGTATAGGTGTACGACTTGTAGTAACCATATTTGGAGTCTCCGAAATCTGGGGTGAGGCTATAGCTTACCGAAGGGGAAAAGACGTGGCGTATCATTTGTACCTTGTCACCAAAAATAGCCTTGATAGGTTTGTAGAAACCGTAAAGTTTTGTGTTGGCGCTGATAGCCAGATTATAGTTGTAGACGCGGTTGAAACCGTAGGTGGTGTCTCTGCGTTCACGCATACGCTCTTCGTCCCATGAACGGTCAATCTTGTAGCTATACCAACGTTCGGTGTAGTTGAACGATGGAGTGATGTTGATGTACTTGAATGCCGTGAAGGTTGCGCTAATGGGAATGGAGTGCTTTACGCCATTTCGCCAATCCTTGAAGATATTCTTCTGCATTATCTCGCTCTCCTTGGCTGTGATGCTATTGCTCATCGAACCGGTGTAGGTAAATGAGATTTTCTCATACCATTTCTCCTCGCCCATAGCTTTCTTGCGCTTGAAGGGGTAGATACGGCTTACCGACCAGCTCAACGAAGGTAGTGTGAGCGAGAGGGTAGAGTCGCGCATGTTTTGTGAGATGTTGAACGAGCTGGAAAGGTTGAGTTTATGGTCGGGAAAACTGCGAGAGTAGCTTACGCTTGATGTACGAATGCTCTGTGAGGTAAGCGAAGGATTGTACATGCTCGACAGATTGTTCCGTTCATAGTTGGTGGTGGCGTAGTTGACGCTGGCCGAGAAATTTTGGTTAGGATTGGCTTTTGCGTCTTGCCGATGGCTCCAGATGATTTTGAAGTTCTTCGATACGGAATAATCGGGCATATTCTTTTCTCCCGTTTTGGTCACCATGTAACTGAGGTTTATATTGCCTGAATACTTGTAGCGCTTGCGATAGTTGGTGATAGATGACACGCCCCATGAACCTTTGGTGAATATTTCGCCGGTCAACTTTTGGTCAAGGTAGTCACTGATGGCGAAGTAGTATCCTCCATCGCGTAAGTAGAATCCTCGTTCCAATTCATCACCGTAGGAGGGCATGATGAAGCCGGATGAATAGTCGGAGGTGAATGGAAAGAACCCGAAGGGCAAGGCCAAGGGGAGAGGTACATCGGCTACCACGAGGTAAGCGGGACCGAATACCACATCTTGGTTGGGGCGCATTTTGGCGCGTGTGAGCGAAAGGTAGAAGTGAGGATGTTCGTGGTCTTCACATGTGGTGTAGCGACCGTTACGAATGTAGAACTCATTGTCGGGTCCTTTTTTTACCGTATTGCTGGTCATGTATCCTTCGCCCTGCTGGGTGGTCACATTGTTGATTAGTCCTTTGCGCGACTTGAAATTGTAGCTCATGGTTTCAGACTCGTACGGTGTGTCGCCATCAGCAAATATGGGACGTCCTTTTACTGTACCGGTTGTGTCTGTTGTACCTTGTGCATATACGGTTGAGGTCTCTAAGTCTATGGTGATCTCATTGGCTTTCAACTCTATGCTCTGATAGTTGACCTGTCCGTCTCCGTAGAGGTAGGCATTGCCATTCTTGTACCATACCATGGAGTCTTGTGATTGGTAGATGACAGGTGCTTCCAATTCATCGCGCTTTTGTGTGGCTGTATCGGTAGCCAATGAGTCTGAGGTGACAGTGATAAGTGTGTCAATAGGGGATGTTTGAGGTATCTGCGCTGTGTCTGGAGAGAAGGTTGGGTTCGTGCTATATGTTGTCGTGTCGCGCTGGGCAACGATGGTCTGCACTTGTGTGATGAATAGCACAGCAAGCAGTACAGTATGTATAATATGTCTTCTCTGTTTCGTCAAAGCGTGGGTAAAGTAATCCTATACTAATTTAAAGTTGCAAAGATACGAAACAATTGACAAATGCCCAAATAGCGAGTCGGTGACTTGGGGGAAATTAAACTTTTTTATTGATGGCTTTTGCTTGTGACCGATAGTCTACAGGAAACGTTTGCACCATGCATCGAACTTGCAGAGGCCCTCTTCTCCGAATTTCTCAAGGCTGCGTCGTGCTTGTTCTATGTTTTTTTCGCTGTCGAGACGTGTCTTTGAAAAGAACTTGTCTGCAAAGCATATAATCTGCTCTTCGATAGTTATGGGCTGCATGTCACGATGGGGGAGGGGTAAGGCTTGTGTTATGATTTGCTCTAGCGTGAGTCCTGTTCCTGTGTGGCGTTCACATACTAGTGCATGCTGTTCCAACCCTTCGTTGCGTAGTATCTCAGCACCTAAAATTCCATGTCTGATATAGGGCTCCGTACCATAGCATGCGATACTTGGTGCATCGACCTTTACAATCCCAATATCATGCAATAGGGCTGCTTCTTCTATGAACCGAATATCTGCATTTAGCTCAGGATGCCTTTGGGCGATATCTATGGCTTTGTCTGCTACGGCACGACTGTGGCGTAGGATTATTTCTTGTAGGCGTTCCTCTTTGCAATATTTATATAAAAGCTGTAATGGTTTTGTCATGCTATGGAATAATATACCGAGGAGTTGGTTTGCCAACTCCTCGGACTGATGTTTACTTAACTAAAATCATTGCTGATGATGGGCCTGCCTTTACAATATAGACTCCAGAGTGTAATATACTCTTCGAATCCATCTTCGCTCCTTGCGTGCTGTACACTTCGAATTCTTCTACTCCATCTACCTGTATCGCTCCATTGACAAGATATGGCCGTAGTGGCTTGTAGACACCGTTTGCTTCAACCTGTTCTATCATAGTGGACACAGACACACCTTCGTTATATTCGTAGATGATGACCCATCCCATTTCGTCCTTTGCGGCATTTTGGTTTAGAACCTTGCCATTTGTGTCTTTCTTGCGTGAGGGATCAACGATACGCTTGAATCGTCCTCCTATTGTGTAGCCACCTTTTTTGCTTGTCATATGTTGGCGAACCATGGTAGCTGCATCGTAGTTGGCCGTTTGGAGATTGGCAAAGATGTAAGGGCTGATAGAGTATACGGTGTCTTGACCTACAAGGAACGTGTTGGCATCGCCGAAAGTGCTCCCTGATAGAGGCGTAGCTCCTCTTCCTGCGGCAATCAATATGCCGTTGTCTTTATCAATAGTGCCTACACCGGGTGATATAGCCAGGTAGAACACTTGTATCAGTTGGCTTGATTTCTTTCCAACCTCTTCTTCACACATAAGAATGCACTTGAATCCTGTATTGCTCACATCGCATACTTTGATGGAGATGGGGTAGTCCTTTTGGTTACGTGTCTCGGTGAGTATCACAGGAGTCACGCCTTCGGGGAAGGGCTGGCTGAATACCACGGTAGTTGTATCCGTCATGTTGACATTGGCTGTAGCGATTTCGCAGTCGAGTTGGTCGAACCTGTAGTTGCCTCTCTCCATGGCCATATAGGGGATGGACTCTTTTTTGGTGAACTCGGTGGTCTCTGAAGTTACCCAAGGAAATGCCTGATAGGTGAATGATGAGGTCTTGACGCTAGTAATCAGATTGGCGGGATATAGCTTGGAGTTGTTGTTGCTCACAAGTCCCATGAATACCGCAGGATTTGAATTCATCGTTTCGGTAAATTGTATGGTCATAGGGTTGGTATCTACTAATGACAATTCTCCATACTGTATGGTCGATGTACCCTTGATATTCGATTTGTCTACTGTTACGGTATTAGTTGATGCTCTAGTGTTGCCATCTGCCGTAATATTGATAATGCGGTAGGTATAGGTGCCCGTTTCGGTCAGTGTATCAATATACGAGTAGTATCTGTACTTGGCGTTTTGGTCGGTGGGCTTGATGGTCTGTATGGTGTCAAACTTGCTGTTTTCTCCCTTCTGTCTGAGCACCAGTATCTTGTCCAGCATGTCGAAATTGGTGTCTTTCCAATTGAGCGAGTATGTTCCCAAAGTTTGGCTCAGCCACTTTCCTGTAAAGTCTGTTGGAACTGTATATACCACATTAGGAACCTTTTCGTACTTTTTGCGGTAAGCCATGCCTGAGTTCATATCGCGATAGTATTCGCCTGTGAGTGACATAACACCATCTTTGATGAGTTTAGAACAGTCGGCTTCACCATTCCAGTAGGCATAACGTTCTACGTAAGGCGAGTTGTTAAGCGAGGTGAGTATACCCTTCATGGCATCGAGGTTCTTCTGCTGGTTGGCTTGCGAGAAGCTGCGGTCAGAGTTAAAGATACCGTTGTTGTTCCATGAGGCTCCCCACACGAACTCTGATATCCAGATAGGACGGTTGCCATACTTCTCATAGTAGTATTTCATGTTGTCAAATCCGCCAGACCAGTAGCAATGCAAGTCAAGGATGTCACATCGCCAACCACGTTTGTCAACCTCTGCGATAAACTCATCGAGGTGACTCCAACTACCATCGTGTGAAGACTCTGAGCAGAGGCGCAAGCCTGTACGCATAAGGTCTTGCCACTGATTCAAAATGACTTCGACGCTTTGGGGAGTATCATCGGCACTGTTGCCCGGCTCATTATTGGTTTGCATGTGGCAAGAGAAGTTTACACTGCCGCAGGCTGATACTGAAGGCCAAGCCACATAAATCTGATGAGGAACGCATTCGCGATCAGGTAAATGGTTGACTCCCGTAGCCCAATCATAGCAGTAGGTGGTACCCAACATTTCATTATAGCCGAATCCTGTATCGGAAGCCAATCCCTTCTTCTGCACATCGTGCCATTGGAACACGCGGTACGAAGAGATGCGACAGTCAAATACTGCAGGTAGTGTGTCAACTTCAAGGTCTTCCTTGTCGGCGATGAAGCATCGACTATATCCCCAACCGTTGAGCCCGGTGGCAAAGGTTACCATATAGCCACGCTTGAGTTTGAAACTGCGTATCTGGTTATTGAGTTTTGCTTCAGAAAGTGTATTCATAAATCCGCCCGAATGCTCCAAACCGAAGTCGTTGACTGCCGTACCGCCAAAGTCCTGTTCTGAATATACGGTAAGAGGCTTGATGTCCTTAGCATAGGGCATCACGATGGTACCATGGGCATACATACGCACTTGGCAGTTAACGCCATTTACTGCCTGCTCGCCATCGATAAACACGTGGCCATCGAGTAATTTCTGATTCAACACATGGCTGGGTCTAATACTCTGGATGATGAGCACTGCATGGTCGGTGTTGGTGATATTCACCTTGCCACCCTCGGCAAAGGGGGTAGCATCTGTCACCACGTAATCCACATTATCACTCAGGGTAACCTCGCCTGTAACCTGACCAACCTTGGTCACGGTATTTGCAGCATTTGCTGCCAGTCCGAAGGCCAGCAGCAAAGCGCATGTCAGTTGTTTGATTTTCATAGTTGTTTGTTGTTTTCTAGGGAGTTCTAGGACGACCTAGGAAAATCTAGGAGATTCTGGGAACCCCTAGGCACTCACAGGAATCTCCTAGAGCAGCCTAGAGTCTTCCAAAACCTCCTAGCCAATATTACTTCACCGGACGAATCACGAAGGTGTATTCGTAGTCGCCATAAGGCATCTGGTATTCGCGGCGAGGCCATGCACCCCATGAGTTGACGCAACCGATACCGAACTGCTGCTTGTCGATGCTTACA
>JAZPZS010000162.1:0-19878 GCA_045544835.1 Bacteroidaceae bacterium
GCGTTGCAAGATTTGTGCAGTTGTACCAAGTTTGGTACATACATGTACCGCGAGCGGTGCATGAATGTAAATGGATTTTCTACTAAGTATAAAATATTTTGTGCTTAGTACGAGCAAAATAGCGCTTAGTACTATCTGCGAGTTTTCTGCCAACACCCCTTGGCAATCCTTTGGCAAGAAAATTGAGAATTGAGAATTGAAAATCGGGAAATACAACCGTTATTATCTGATATTCAACACGTCACAGTATTCTCAGGGGCGAAATCCGAAACGTCGGAAGCCCGAAAACCCTATATATAGGAATTTTTATTTTTGGCCTGGCAGAGTGCATTGGAGTTGTTCGGAGTGTAAAATCGTACAGGCTTCGCGCCAAGCCGGTGTACAAAAATCCATGTAGCTCTGCACTCTGCCAGGCCAAAAATAAAAATTCTATACACTGCGCTTTTCGCGTCGGCGCTGCAAAAAGTCCAAGTAAACTTGGCTTTTCGCTCGATTGTGCGTATCTTTATGATAAATCAAGAAGATACTACCGCTCGCTGCAAAAAAAAAATCAAGCAAGCTTGATATTATTTCGCTCGCTTATGCGTATCTTTGCATCGGATGACTAATATGTTTTCGGATATTGTAGCATAACAGTCGGTGGGAGGCACCGCTTCCTTCGGCTGGAAAGACTCTGTGCTATAGGACAGCAATCTTGCTGCCCTTATAAGTTTATGTATCACAATATCAACAAAAACAAATATGAATAATAACGAAAACAATCATTCAATTCACGAGTTTGACTACTCACTCATCTGCGAATATTTCTCCAGTATCGACCGTCAAGGACCTGGAAGCGATGCCTCCACACTGCAGGCACTCAGCTTCATAAATCCACTGATACCCAAAGCCCAGATTGCCGACTTGGGATGCGGCACAGGCACCTCGGCCATCCTCCTTGCCAAAGTAACCGATGCAGAGGTTACTGCACTAGACCTCTTCCCCGACTTCCTAGACAAGCTCACCCACAGAGCCGCCAAGGAGGGAGTTGCCGACAAGATACATCCCATCGTAGGCTCAATGGATGCTTTGCCCTTTGAGAAGGAGAGTCTCGATGTCATCTGGTCAGAAGGGGCCATCTACAACATCGGTTTTGAGCGCGGTTTGCGCGAATGGCACAAATATATCAAACCAGGAGGATACGTAGCTATCAGCGAAGTGACGTGGCTCACAGACGAACGCCCCGACGAGATTGAGCAGTTTTGGCAAGATGCTTATGCAGAAATCGACACCATCGGCAACAAGGTAGCACAGATTCAGCGCTGTGGCTATCGACTTGTAGCAGCATTTGTCTTACCTGATGATTGCTGGATTACCAATTACTACATTCCGCAACGGCAAGCACAGGAGATGTTTCTGAACAAATATCCCGACAATGAAGTTGCCGCCAACCTTGTGGCCAACCAACGCCACGAAGCTGAGCTATACAGCAAATACAAAGCACATTACGGCTATGTATTCTTCATAGCACAAAAGGTTGAGTAATGGGAAGGAGGGTGTATCAAAACACAAGTCAACTACCAAGCTATTGTGTCATCCCGAAACCATGGGTGAGGGATCTCGGTATTGCAATGAGATTTCTCGTCGCTGCGCTCTGTCGAAATGACAAAATGATAGTATATATGTATTTCGGTACACCCTCCTCAATATATGCGTAAATATAACTCTTATCTCTCCTCAGCACTGCCATAAGGCACGGCAGGTTCATTGACGGAGTAGCGATTGTGATGCTCAAAAAGGGCGTAGCGGTCTGTAGCGACCTTGCTCATACGCTCCTCGTCCTGCCTCACATCCCATAGCAGATGGATGTAGATGTAATCGGCATGCACGGTGTATATGATTTTCGTGTAGATGTCGGCAACCAATGAGCGGTACTCAAGCGTGGTGCAGCCTTCGAGGAGCGGCTCGATGGGGCCAAGGAAGGGATGAAGTTTGAGCAGTTTGGCCGAACTGTTAATCTTGTCCTTCACTCTCAAGGCTACGTCGGCCGTGAAATTTTCCTTTACATAGTCGACTATCTTCCGAACATCTTCGATAGCCTCAGGATGCCACTTCAGTTTCATATCATCGCCTCCATTAGTCTATCTACCTCAGCTTCACTCAGTCCACGCCCAGCAATGGCGTCGGCCTCGGTACTGCGAAGACGGGCTTTCACCTCGTTCAGCGTATAACGGCAGGGGGCACTTTGTCCCTGCGACTCGGCGTAGCAGTGGCGCAGATGCTCTATCAGAGCCTCATCGTCGGAGTTGAGGATGTTGCGGGCAAGTTCGGCCTTGATGGCCTCAAATTCATATTTATTCATAAGAACAGGTTCTAATCGACTGCGAATATATAAATAAAAGTGCAAAACACCAAATCCCCTGCCCTACTCGCACTGCTTGTATAGCTCGCCGAGCGATATGCGGGGCAGGCCCAACGCCACGGCCCTGTCGAGGTCGGCCTTGGCTGCTGTGCGCCGCTTCATCTTCAGATACAGCTCGGCACGGGCTACATAGAGGTAGGCATCGGCAGGTTGCAGGGCAATGGCACCCTCAAGGTCAATCAAGGCAAGGTCGTAGAGGTGGCGCTCGATGAGCACGTTAGCCCTTGCCTGCAGGTAGGTGGCATTGTCGGGGTGGCGCTCCACAAGAGCCGTCAGCTGTAGCTCGGCTGCTTGCAAGCGTCCCTCACGCTGGTCGAGCAAGGCAAGTCCGAGGAGTCCGTTCTCATGATCGGGTTGCAGGGCCAACAGACGCTTGTAGTCGGCTCGGGCAGCAGCATACTCGCGGCGACCCGTGTAGATGAAGGCGCGGTAGTAGAGTGCTTCGGCATGGTCGGTACGCTTATCGAGCACGTTGCAGAGGTCGGTATATGCCTTGTCGTCGTTGCCCAAGGTCATGTAGGCCAAGGCACGATTCATAAGGACAGAGACATCGAGGGGAGAGTAACCCAATGCCTTGGTATACGAATCGATAGCCTCGTGCACCTTGCCCCGACGGCGCTGCACGGTGCCCAGATTGGTGAGCAGCATCACATTCTGCTTGCTGGCGGGAGCGGCCTCCACGGCATGTCGGAAGCACTCCTCGGCTTGCGCCAAGCTGTCCTGCTCCATATAAGTATAGGCACGGCTTGCCCACTCGCCCTGCGACTGAGCCCATGCCAGCATCGTTAGCGGCAATATCACGGCTACAAGAATCCATCTTTTCATGGTGCGAAGATACACAAATCGGCCGAATAAAAAAAGTGCATCAAGCCATTCGGCCTAATGCACCCTATTTATTAAGATTATTTACGAATCACGCCTTGCGGATATACTCCACGAGCCACTGGCCTACCTCCTTCGTACCATACTTGGCGCCACCCTCGACCTGAATCTCAGGAGTACGTACATTAGCATCAAGCGAAGCATCTACCGCCTTGCGCACCAGAGCGCCCTCCTCCTTGAGGCCAAAGTACTCGAAGAGCATGGCTACAGAGAGCACCTGCGCCAAGGGGTTGGCAATGTTGAGTCCCTTAGCCTGGGGCCATGAACCATGAATGGGTTCGAATACCGGTGTGCTCTCGCCCGTAGAGGCCGAGGGAAGCAGACCCATAGAGCCGCTGATGACAGAGCCCTCATCGGTGAGGATATCGCCAAAGGTATTCTCAGTCACCATCACGTCGAAGAAGGTGGGCTCCTGAATCATACGCATGGCAGCATTGTCCACATACATATAGTCGGTATTCACCTCGGGGTACTGCGGAGCCATTTCCTGCGCAATCTGACGCCACAGGCGTGACGATGCCAGTACATTGGCCTTGTCCACCACGGTGAGGTGCTTATTACGCTTCATGGCATACTCGAAACCTACGCGAAGGATACGCTCAATCTCGGGACGGGTGTAGTAGTTGGTGTCATACGCCTTGTCGTTGTCCTGATATTTCTCGCCGAAGTACATACCGCCGGTAAGCTCACGGATGCATATGAAGTCGGCATTCTCCACCAACTCGGCACGCAGGGGCGACTTGTGTACCAAGCACTTGAAGGTCTGCACGGGGCGGATATTGGCAAAGAGGCCCAACTTCTTGCGCATAGCCAGCAAACCCTGCTCAGGGCGCACCTTGGCAGTGGGGTCGTTGTCAAACTTGGGGTCGCCCACGGCAGAGAAGAGCACGGCATCGGCCTCCTCGCACACCTGGTAAGTCTCCTCGGGGAAAGGGTCGCCCACCTCATCGATGGCGTGAGCGCCACACAAGGCATATTTGTAGCTTACGTTATGTCCAAACTTCTCACATACGGCGGTCATTACATCCACACCTACGGCGGATATTTCGGGGCCGATACCGTCACCGGCCAACACTGCAATCTTAAAATCCATATTCTATTTGTTCTATTTTTCACGTTTTAAGGTTGCAAAATTACACTTTTTCCCTCATATTTGCGACAAATATGCAGAAAAGATAAGAGACTTATGCTTTTTCTATTTTCATGTCTACTCAAAAAATGCGACTAAATTATCAACTAGCTGTTTTTTTGTGTATATTTGTCCTATCGAATAACAATGCTTAATTGAGCTATCAATAGTCAGTATAAATAATTAAAAATGAATACCATGTTTGACATTGCAATCATCGGTGGCGGTCCTGGAGGATACGTAGCTGCAGAAAAAGCAGGAAAGAACGGATTGAAGGCCATTCTTTTCGAGAAAAAAGAACTAGGTGGAGTATGCCTTAACGAAGGATGTATACCTACAAAGACTCTGCTCTATAGCGCCAAACTTTACGACCATGCACGAGGGAGTGAGAAGTATGGAGTACGCGCCGACGGAGTTGAACTTGACTATAAGAAAATGTTCGATCGCAAGACGAAGGTTATACGCAAGCTCGTTGCTGGGGTAGGTCTGAAAATGAAGAATGCCAATGTACAGGTTATCAAAGAAGAGGCTGTAATAGAGGGACGTAGCGCAGAAGGATTGTTTCACATCAAAGCAGCAGGAGAAACCTATGAGGCAAAGCACCTGCTCCTTTGTACTGGTTCTGAGACCTTCATCCCTCCCATCCCTGGACTTGACCTACAAGAAAATGAAGCGATTATCACTAGCCGCGAACTATTAGCCATGAAGGAGGCTCCTTCAAGCTTGGCTATTATCGGTGGGGGAGTCATCGGAATGGAGTTCGCTTCTTTATATAATAGCATAGGAATTGAGGTGCACGTGATAGAGATGTTACCTGAGATATTGGGAACACTCGATAAAGAAATAAGCGCCATGCTACGTACACGCTATGCGAAGAAGGGAGTTCACTTCCATCTCTCTTGTAAAGTTACTCGCATAGAGGGAAACAAAGTGATATTTGTTGATGTCGAAGGCATAGAGCATAATATTGAAAGTGACAAGATCTTGATAAGTGTAGGACGGCGTCCTATTACTCAAGGACTAGGCCTGGAGACATTGGGAGTAGCTCTTGAGCGAGGAGCTGTCAAGGTTGACAACCGCATGTGCACCAATATTGAAGGTGTATATGCAGCTGGCGATATCACAGGTTTTTCCCTATTGGCTCATACAGCCAGCCGTGAAGCAGAGGTTGTCATCAATAACCTCTGCGGCCATGACGATACGATGAACTATGATGCTATTCCCGGTATCGTATATACCAATCCAGAAGTAGCAGGTGTAGGTCTGACTGAGGAAGAAGCGCAAAAGCACGGTATCGAATACGATTCCCAAAAACTACCCATGGCCTATTCCGGACGTTTCGTAGCAGAAAATGAAGGTGGAGAAGGAGTATGTAAGATTATTACAGACAAAGCCTCGGGTCGTGTTATAGGAGTTCACATGTTGGGGAATCCATGCAGTGAGATCATCAGCAGTGCTTGCATTGCCATAGAGCAAGGGTTGACCGCACGAGAACTCGAGCGTATCGTATTCCCGCACCCCACGGTATCGGAAATATTCAAAGAATGTATCTTACAATAACATTTATATAAAAGGGAGGAGGTGTCTCACCTCCTCCCTTATGGTTAATCCAATTCCTGATCAGCCTCATATCCGCCCAGTTCGCGTATTTTATTCTTAAGCATAGCAAACTGTTTGAACAAATCGTGCGTAGGTCTTTCCCCATCTTTGTGCATGGGAGCTTTGCAATAGAATGAAAGGAACTCTTGTATACCACTCAGTCCGGCTCGTAGGGCAACATCGGAGAAGAGCACAAGGTCAAGAGCCAAGGGGGCGGCAAGGATAGAGTCGCGACAAAGGAAATTGACCTTTATCGTCATAGGATATCCCATCCAACCGAAGAGATCAATATTGTCCCAAGCCTCCTTCTCATCGCCACGAGGAGGATAGTAGTTGATGCGCACCTTATGGTAGATATCGCTATAGAGCTCGGGGTATACGTCAGCATCAAGAATATTCTCCACTGCACTCATTTTACTACGGCGTTTGGTCTCAAAGTTCTCGGGGTTATCAAGAACAATACCATCCCTATTACCCAAGATATTCGTTGAGAACCATCCATTAACGCCAAGTTGTCGTGTAAAGAATGCTGGTGCCAACACCGTTTTCATCATCGTTTGGCCACTCTTGAAGTCCTTTCCAGCAATAGGCACATTGCATTCAGCTGCCAACTCCCACATAGCAGGCATGTCGACACATAAGTTCGGTGCTCCCATCACAAACGGACAGCCCTCACGCATGGCAGCATATGCATAACACATCGAAGGAGCAATAACCGAGGTGTCCCCCTTGGCCAAAGCAGCCTCAAATCCAGCTAAAGTATCGTGAGCCTCAGGAGTTCTCGGTACGTATTTCTCGGTACTGGCAATCCAAATCACCACTACACGATCACAACCATGAAGGGTCTTGAAGGAACGGATATCTTCACGAAGTTGTTGAGTACGCTCGAGCAGAGAACCCGTTTTTACATTTGGGCCATCAATATTTGTAGCATATTCCTTTTCGTATAATGCTTTGTATGGTTTTATCGCATGAAGTTCATCAGCTACAGGATCAATATCACGGGGCTTGAGCACATCGGCCTTAATGGCTGCTTCATAGGCATCATCCTCATAGATGTCCCATGCTCCAAAAACAATATCCTTCAAGTCTGCGATAGGAACAATATCCTTTACCTCTTTATAGACTTTATCACTTCCTTTGCCCAAACGCATGATGCCATCACATGCAAAAGATCCTATAGGCTTAGCCAGTCCTTTACGCGCCATGAGCGTGCCAATAATCGTAGTGGTGGTCACAGCACCGAGTCCTACGCACATCACTCCAAGTTTTCCCTCAGCCGGTCTAACTTTTGTCACCTTCATTTTATCGTTTGTTTTGTTGTTAGTGCATTTAATTATACAAAGTAACGCCTTTTTTCTAAGAAAACTGAAGAAAAAGGGAGTTATTTTCAGTTTCGAAGAAAATATTTGTCAGATTAGAATCCAATCTCACACAATCTTCAAGTTTACGACCATCGTTGCCTTATAGACTTTCCCATCCGTATGCCCATATATAATAGCCTGCCGGATGGTATATGTCTTCCCCTGCACAAGACGCCCTGGATATTGCCCAATATAACATCCGTACTTATCTGGATAGAATTCAGCAAAGACCCGGGCATTACCGTCATAGTTGCACACATTGCCCGCCTCGTTGAACCAATGCCCATAACAGGTTGACGAGCTAGTAGAGGTTGTGGTATTATTGGTCAATGCTCCATTGCTGTCCACACCGGCAAAGCGTATGGCATGAGAAGTCCCCACTTTTATAGATTTCATCTGCTCCGAACTTAGCCCCAATGCTTGGCTGATGGCATCCATATCATATTGCACACGTACCGAAGAATAATTAGAGGCACTATAATTGAGGGTAGCGTTGATTACCACTGTGGTATCACGCCTTACATAATCATCGGGATACACATCATACGTACGTGCTACCCCATAGGGGTCAGTGCCCGCGAACTTAACAGCATAAGGCCACTGCTCATCATCGGCTACATCCCCATTCCACGAATGAGTCCACCATTTGGTCGGAGCTCCCATCACCACAAACCATAGGTGTGTGCACCCCTCAGGGATGGTGATACTAACTTCACCCTCAGCAGTGCGTCCTACATTGCCATAGGTACGTGATCCATCAGACGAATAGGCTACAAATCCATAACGCCATCCAGCCCGTTCGGGATAGATGGAACGATAACCATTGACTCCCGTAAGTCCTTTAAATGTCGCTTTCACTTCTGTTCCTGCTGCAGGAACCTTTATCGGGTTGGCATTATAGCCATAGTTTTGAGGACAATAGGAAGAATCAACAATCCACCACCCTACTTCATTATTCAAATGTGAAGAGATAATCTCCTCCGGCACCTCCATCAAGCGTTGCTGTTCGCTTCCGATAAGCCCTTGCCCATAGGTCTTCCACGAAGCAATATCCATAGAAGCGATATGGCTGTATCCGATAAATTGCTCATCAGCGAAGGTCGATTCGTCAAGGCCAAAAATGCGCATATAGGCCTGTATAGGATCTTCAGGCCTGACAGCCTCTCTCCACACACGACCAATTGTCGTAAGGCCATGTTGCTGGCACCACCAGTCCTGATAATAACAATTATTGTATCGTGCATCTTCATGGATGATATTCATATGATGCATTTTTTGGTTATTATCCCAATTGGAGGCAAACTGTTCGGCTGGATACACCTTGTGTGCTTGCCAGTTGGCACAGTCTTCCCACCATTCGTTACCGGAAGAATTCTCTCCCAGTACATAGTTCAGCCCATGCGTCATACCCAAATCTGCACTGACCAAATATTGAAAAGTATGCCCAATCTCATGAGCTACGGTGACGTTGCTGCTTGCAGCCCATGCATTACAGTGGAAAACGCCCACCTTATGCGACTTAGGGGTTTTGGTTGTCCCAGTCCCAGCGGTCCATACAGTACCATTCACACCACTACCATCAGCACGCCATTCGCTTTGGTTTACGACGAACATCTCTATCTTCACCCTATCCGTGGTTGAGTTTCCAGGCTCAAGGAATCCCAAGTCATTAACGTATATATCCCAAATTCTCTCAGCATTGCTGAGCAGTGTATTGACGTTGCATACCGAACTTGAAGCCCCCCCTGTAAGATTTCCATTACTTTGCTTGGTCAACCCTTTTGCCCAAAACACCACAAAATGTTCGCTCTCAGCACTACGCTGAAAACAATAGGTTGAGTTTTCGCTCATAAAATCATTGCCCGCATACGTCTCAGGCTTGACCAAGTAACGTTCTATATCATCAAAGCGATATACAGCATTACTACGATAAGCTTTATTGTGTCCGAGCACCCTATCCACTGTTGGATAGTACTTGTATTGCTTGATGTTGAATCTCGAAAACTCTATTGAGTCGACATTCGTAAGATCAATAATCTCGTTCTCGATAAAACGGTCAGCAAACTGTACCCACATTGTATCAGGTTTGTTTTGGGCATATCCAAAGATACCACATACACATACAAACCATAAAATCAGCAAACGCTTCCTCATACCGAACAACTATTTCTTCATTACTTTCATGGATAGTTCTCCATGCCTAATTACATACACTCCCTTCGGAAGAGTACTCAAATCTATTCTCACTTGATTCCCTACATCTTGCACGACGACATCCATTTGAATACCTTCGGATGAATACACACTTACTTGGCTTCCTCTATTCGTGCCGAGCACCAATATATCACCTCGAAACTCAATCTCACCTTCTGCAACGATCTTGTCGATTGCATTAGGGTCATCTGCCTCAGAGATATAGAAGTTCTGAATTCCTGCAAATTCATACTTATCGGCACAAACAGTAAAGCCACCATCTACAAAGCGAAGCATAGGGTTCACCTCCCCGCCTAGCAGGTAATAGACTGGCGTACCATCCTTAAGAGTCAGTACAAGGCTCTTGCTCATAGATTCTCCAACTAGAAGAAGCAAGCCGAGGCCCAACAAGAAAATTTTCTTACCCATAGTATAAATTCTTAGACCACGTGTGATATTGCAAAAAGGGACGTGCAGTCTTTTATAAACGCACGTCCCTTTCTTATGAGATTACTTATTGGAGAGGGAGATACCAGTTGGCAGGCTCCAACAGATTAACTTGTGGGTTATTACCTTTCAACTTATCGGCAAACCATTTGGAACCAAAGTCAGCGCCATACAGTCCATCCTCGTTCTTGTGTCGAGCCATACGCTGGAGGTCATAGAAACGGACACCTTCAAAGGCGAATTCCTTGGCATATTCATCGCAAAGGATATCCTCCATTGCATTGATGGAGTCTTGCTTGGTTGTACCAACAGTAATGTCGAAACGATCAGCAATTTCCTGCATCTTGGCTCCAATAATGGGAGTAGGTAGATAGTAAAGATTATTCTTAGAACCTACCGCCGTAGCCTGTGAACCTTTCACACCCATATTGTTCTCTACGCCTTTCGCATTGGTAAATCCACCACCATGATGATGGATTCCATAGGTATTCTCGGGCAAGAATACCGTACGATTCTCTGCATTAAGGAACGGTACTTCGTTTGTCAACAAGTCTACCGATGCTTGTGTCATATATTGATGAGGAGCGTTTACACCACCAGCACCAGGAACCAGTTGCTCCAGATAGGTAGAGATACCGTTACGCAAGATGGCAAATGCAGCATCGGGATGTCCCAAGCGGTTGAGAGCTTCTGCCAAGTGCAGATAGATTGTAGACGTACGGAACAAATATACATTGGCATTCTTCATCTTACTGATATATACCTTGGTTGAATCTGCTGCATCGCGGTTCAAGATAGCACGGTCACGATTAGACGCACCGTCATCATCTGCATAAACGGCACGTCCATCACCCATCTTACAAACTTTCACGGCATTAGGATTAGGCTCCAATGTCGTTCCATTCATATTCTTCGGGAAGTAGTAGAAATCACAAGCCTCTGTAAGCTCATAATAGGTATCCGAAGGGGCAATCTGTACCTCATCAGCACGCGGACAAACAGTGGATACGTCTGTAGAATAGTAGTCATAGCCGAATGCCAATGGAATATTGGTGGTCTGGCCACGCTGCGAACTCACAGCCATGGGAATATAGGTCAACACATCCCGTGGAGAAGCGAGATTCTCATAAATCTGAGTATAGCCATCCACTAAAAGATTATATGATGGTTCCCAGTCGGCTGCAAACCAATCAAGGCTGAGATAAGTTGCCCAGAAGTAGCGGAACACCGTATAGTCATCCGAAGTCAGCTTATTGTCACACAAATATTTACAATAATGTTGTGCTGCCTCAAGCCATTGTCCGTTTTCCAAATACAATTCACCGAGTACTACGTCTACAGGAACAAAAATCAGCTCAGGATTGATATTCTTTGCAACACCCCAATTGGTCGTTCCTACAGCATAGCCGTTCGTTCCGAAGTTGGGGACCTGCAATCCTGAAAACTTCTCAAGCCGAGGAGCCAGTGTATCGACAATCTGGGAAAGAGTGAGTCTTGGGAAATTCTCATCTTCAATCTGTGAGATTGCAGTCAATGGAGTTGTATAGAAGGGGACTCCCTTCTCATTGCCACCATACGTGCGGGCCAACTGCAAATAGGCCCATGCGCGCCATGCTTCAACAGCTGCATATTCGTTGATCACCACGTTAGTGGCTCCTGTAGTCAACGTAGTGTCACGATGTGCCAAGTAATAGTTACAATTGTTAATTACCTTATAATACACGTATGCGCTATCATACTTGTTGGCTGTGGTTGCCGAATAGTCGGCCAGCTGACGGAGGTTGTTGTCCGTATGCGCTGTGGTCGTCACCAGATCACCACGCATCTCTCCAATAAAGAAATACTGGTCGGCCAATTGTTGCATGGCCTGTGCTATACCCAAAGCGTAAAATACAGAGTCAGTCTTAGTGTTGAGTTCAGGCTCCACCACCATGCTGTCATTGCCCGTCATAAGCATATCTTCGCATGATGTGGTAAGCAAGAGGCCAGCCATCACGATAATTGAATATACTATCTTTTTCATATCATCACATTAAATAATGGTTACACTTCCTTAGAGGTTGATTTTCAAACCAAGTACAAACGCACGGCTCTGTGCCAGGTTACCACAATCAATACCTTGATACATCACATTGTTTCCTATGCTAAATTCCGGATCATTACCCTTGTATTTCGTGAGTGTCAGCACATTTTGTGCCTCAGCCCATACCGACATACTCTGCAACCACGAGGTCCATGACTCAGGAACAGAAATACGATAGGTCATGCGCACGTTCTTCAAGCGAAGATACGAGCCATCCTCAATCCAGCGGTCCGAGAAGCGATTATTGCCCATCGGGTCACCATATGCCAACTTGGGCAACTTTGCTTCATGGCCCTCATAGCGCCAGTGGCCTACCTCTGCTACCTGCTGATTATAGAAGGTAGAACCAGAGTTGAGAATACTTCGTTGATAGTTATACACGTCATTGCCCAAGCTAAAGTTCACACCCATATCCAAGGTGAATTTCTTCCAATTAAGTGCAGCAAAGATGTTACCATAAAGGTCAGGATTGGGGTTACCAATAACCACCTTGTCCTTCTCATCAATGCATCCATCCCCAGTGTGATCAACGAAGTGTACATCACCTGCCTTGAAGTTCTGCTTATTGCCTGCAGCATCAAGCATGTAGATATAATTGCCATCCTTACCGGCAGCCTTTGCCTCTGTGTCAGTAGAGAATACCCCTCGTGTCTCATATCCGTAGAACAAGCCGATAGGATTGCCCACGGAAACAAGAATATTGTTCTCGCCATACACCGAGTTGCAATAGTCTAAGCCGTTAAAGACCTTCGCTCCATCCGTAAATGAGCGTTGAGGAAGAGCGGTCACCTTGTTTTCATAATGTCCGACACTGACACCCAATTCCAATCCCACATTGCGTGTTGCAATAGGCTTACCCGATACCATTACCTCAAAGCCCCTATTCTCCAAAGCGCCTCCGTTGCTCCAATATTGGTTGATACCAGAAATAGGTGTAGAGAATGTGCGGTAAGTAAGCAGGTCAGTGGTGTTATGATAATAGAAGTCAGCACCTACCGATAAACGGTTATTCAACAGATTAGCCTCAATACCGGCATTCCATTTTGTAGTCGTTTCCCACTTAATCTTATCATTACCAATATTGGTCAACTGCATTCCGATTGCATTGTAGTTGTAACGCACCGAAGTGAACGATGTGCGTGCTGCATAGTTCGATATGTCATCATTACCACTCATATCCCATCCTGCATTTACTCGCAAGTAGTTTACAAGTGAGTTCTTCGGGAACCACTTTTCATTGGTCAGCACCCATCCGAGCTGTACACTGGGGAATATCGCCCAGGGTACACCCAGCATATGGACAGCACCGTCAGCTTTTGCACCAAAACGACTGTTGGCCTCGGCCAAGAGCGAAAGGGTAGCAAAATAGCGATTGGCATAGTTGTAGTCGGCCGAAGCATACCACTGCAGGTTTCTCCATACATCATTCGCACCATACAGGCTTGAGTATCCTCTTGCGGGGTCAGCGGTCAAATAAGGATTCTTATCATCTGCCGAGGTACGGAACTGTGTCTTGGCATCGCTACCATCATAAGCAAAGTGGTTGTAGCGGAAGCCACCTATCGCAGCTACTGTATGGGCACCGAACTTATTGTCCCAATTCAGATAAGTGTTGCTGAGCACGTTCGTTCCCTTTGAGAAGAGCGATGAAGTAAGGTTGTATACTGTACCTAGTCCCTCAATCAGGAAGGGAGGAATACCTTCAGTTGGGCGATAGTAACGTTGCGAATTACGGTTCAGCGTGTAGCTGAAGTCGGTAGTCAACGAGAGATGCTCATTGAAGGTATATGTAGGAGCTATACGCACATTGAAGAGCATATTCTCTACCTTATTCTTGTTATCACCCACAGCATTGCTAAGAATTGATGTCGGGTTGCCGAGTGCATAGTAATAGTCATTTCCATACAATCTTTGGCTCAATGGGCTGAAGAGTTTGTCATACTCTGAAAGCAGATGAGTAAATCCCCCCACATACTTGTTGTACTGATAGGGAGCCAGCAACGGTGATTTGATCATGGCCAGATTGGTTGGCGACATCACTGTGCCAGAGCCCAAGTCTGATGCAAAGCCATCATCGAAGAGGGTGTTGTTAGCTCGTGTAAACGACATGTCAAACTTGGCATCCAACTGCTCAAGAATAGAGATATCGGTATTGAAACGCACGTTCAAACGGTCAAATCCTGAACTCTTAATGGAATTTTCGGCATCCACATATCCCACCGAGAGGTTATACATACCTACATCATCACCACCCTGTACGTTGATATTATAATTCTGCGTGATTGCCGTACGATAAACTTCATCCTGCCAGTTAGTATCGTTATGATACATCATGTAATAATAATTCTTAGGATCATCATTGAGGAAGTTGAATGTTACATCACGATTCTCGGACTTTCTGAGTGCAGCAATAGTACCTAACATCTCCGTTGCGTAGTTACGATACTGCGCAGCATTCATCATTGTCTGCTGCATAGGCTCCAGGGTGATGCCCGCAGAGATATTGGCATCAATGCGTGTTGCCATGGAGTGCCCGCGCTTGGTTTCAATCAGGATGACACCATTAGCTCCACGTGCGCCATAGAGCGCTGTGGCATTCTTCAACACTTGTATCTTCTCGATATCCTCAGGAGAGAGGTTGGCCAACATATTAAAAGCGCGTCCTTGGTGCAATACAGCACGATTGTACTGCATGTCCCATTCTATACCGTCAACAATTACTAGTGGTTGGGCATTCGCATTGATAGAGTTCAAGCCGCGGATAAACAGGGCATTGCCTCCGTCAATCACACCTGAACGATTGATAGCACGGATGTCAGCACCCAGATTTGCCTGCAGTTCATTGTCCACCGTTACTCCACCTCCTCTTACAGTAAACTCATTGCTAGCTGTATACTCCGTATCATTAGTATACATCTCTTTGAAGTGATTATTAAGCAGACTGATCTGCACAATCTGGTTCTCATCATTGCTGCGGATAGCCACCTGTTGCGACAGATAGCGGGGAGCTTCCACATAAAGTGCCGATGCGAAATCGGGTAACTTTATTACGAACTGTCCCGTTTCGTTGGTCATCGCTGTATAACGATTGTCACCCAACACCTGTACACGCACACCGGCAACAGGAGCTTTGGTCACATTGTCCACGACCAAACCCGATACCGAGATAAGCCGATTCTTCTCTTCCACCACCTTACGTTGTGGAGCCTTGAATCCACTGAATTCGGAGTCTTCCGTTGCACCAAACTCATCCTGAGCAAATGATGCCGCACAGAAGCACATGGCCAAAGCACAGAGTGAGAGTCTGAGACTCTGACGCTGCAAAAGGTATATCTTTGTATTTTTCATATTCTGATTCATCTTCTTATATTAGCCATTATTCTTTCTCTTCCTCCACTACAGGCTCCAATATGATATTGGCGATACGGAGGTTTCGCTCACATGACTTATCCATCTTCAAGTTGAACGGATACATCACCTTGATATTCGGCTTGGCATCGGTACCAGCATAGCATATAGGGAAAGTGATGCGTCCGAGTTTGATAGTATCCACTGTTTCTTTAGCCACATCCGTAAATGGCTTCAAGTTTCTAAGGCCAGTGGTATTTGCAGTTCCCTTTTCATTCAACGCAGGCACCACCCCTTCTCCATTAAAGCGCCCGGTCACCAGTTTCAATTCTCCATTTACGTAATCGGCATAATTGATGTCCACAAAGAGGCTATAGGGTTTGCGCTCTGATTCGGGCATCTCAGGATTTTCTATGCAGGCAGGAACCATTACCAACGACACGTCATAAGTGGTAGACAGCACATTGTCGAGATAGAAGTTCAACTCACTCAGAGCGGTTGATGTCTCCGGCACATTGGTCTTCACATAGCGTAATGCTGTCTCTTTCTCATCGTCCAACACACACATACTCGGATCAAGCAACGAGCGGTCTATACTCTCGGTCGTAGTCTTATATCCAGTAGCAGTAATCTCACGCCCCAAATTGCGCGATTTAATTACTGGCGCATAAGTCTCTTCAGGATCAAATGGGAAACCATTAATCATACGGGCATGCCCATTACTGAGTTCTACGACCTCTTCTGTCAACTCATTCAACATCGTAAGATTACTCAGCCAATTGCCCGTTGTAGAATAGATTGAGTCACTCTCTTTGAATGACTGCCCTGTTTGGAACTTTTCATTATGCTTTCCAGCCTTCTCTGAGAACACAAAGTTATTGGTCAGCAAACGCTTTGCAATAGAATCAGTCCAGTAAGCTCCGGTCTCCGGAATCTCTGCTCCTACAGGAGCAGCGGCAAGCGCCACTTCCGTTTGCCCTTTAGAAGCATCCATTATGTCTATCAAACTCTTGATTCTACTATTCCATACAGCTCCAGGAGTAAGACCTACGTCTTTATGGTTCAAATCCTGATATGGAATTTTCTCCACGTAATTATAATACGATGCAATCTCCGCATACACTCTATTCCAAGCCGTATCTGTAGGTATCAATACGGTATAGAGGCTGTCCTCATTGTCAAGTTGGGCACGAAGCATCCGGTCGGTTAGTATATTGCTTACAATAAACACCGAGTAATCATAGTGCTGTACACCATCAATGATGGCACCTTTTACAGAGTTCGCCTCGTCCAATACACGGCTTTCATAATGCTCTACATAAGCTCCCATCATACTTGGCATATCTTCAGACTCTCTCAGATACTCGTATCCGTTATAGCGGAAGGTTGCTGGTTCCGAGGTAATGTAGAGCAGACCATTGGTACTGGGGTAGTTGAACACAGCGGGATTAGCTGCATTGGGAAGGATATCCTTCCCGTCAAAAGCCAACATATCGGAATTCTTGTTCGAGAACTTCACCAACTTACCATTAAGCATATACACTACCGTATCATTGATGTCCGTTTCACGATGTGCAAAGTCGGCAATGGCATTCTTCAGGAACTGACGCTCTACCTTGGTTGAATCCATTTGATACAGTTCATCCAAACTGAACGAACCATTCTGAGGAGCCCATACCGTATAGGTATGCGAAGCATTAAGCACCTCATCATAGCCCAAGCGTTTAAGCACTGCAGCAAAATCTGTCAAATTCTCATTCTCCGAGATATTCTCCCACAGCGTCTTGTCTGCTGCAGGGTTTGTGGCCTCGGGTACTGTATTATAGTCCAGATAATCGGTACATGATGCAGCGACCAGTGCGCTACAAGCCACAACCGCTATTCTTACTTTATTGATGTATTTCATAATCATAGTCTCCTTTTCTTTACTATTCTATAGTATCAATACCAGTCCTCGGTCAAGTCCTGACTATTCACGACACTTACCGGCACCAATTCGATAAAGTCAATAGAGAAACCCAATTGGTCATATCCCCTCAGCAAGTTCTTGAGACGGATCCAGTAGGTTTCACCCTGTTCCAAATGTTCTACGCTGACAATCTTACGCATCATACTGGTACCATAACCCTCCTCGTAGCGGCAGCAAGCTTCTTTGCCAGCATCCAATAATTCTTGTGGATGAGTAATACGTGACAATACGGAGTTTCTCTCACCTCGAGAAAAACTTGCTGGAGCACGCATATAACCATGATTACGCATCACAAGGTCAGAGGCTACACCATAATCGGTAAATTCGTCAGAAAGAAGATAACCTGTCGACAAACGATCTCCGTCAATTCCCGAATCGGGATAACGGGCATCAATAGGAATACCCAACGGGCGCATCGAGCTGGGCTCATTAGAGGTACCGATGTAATACTGCTGCAATCCGCTATTTGCCATCGGCGGATAGATAATACGAATTTCATAGTCTCCAGTAGGCACAGGGGGCAAGCGGAATGCAAAGTCATTTTCATCCCAGCCAGACAATTGGTTGGCCTGCCATGCACGCCAAACACCTAATGTATACCATGCAAGCTTAGTTTTGGTGTTATAGCTAATCAAGTTATCAAAATAGTCCAACGGAAGACGTACCATGCCTCCAGATGTTCCATTAACATTCATAGCTGCTGCCTCAGTGGTGGTGACAAAACGGATATCGTTATTTATCAACTCAGGAAGCATAGTACCCATATCAATACGCAAACGTTCATTCAGTACTCCAGAAGGCACGTCAGCATCATATATCAAAGGACGATCTATACGATGTATATATCCGTTATAAGTCTGTATGTTCGACTTGGGTGGACGCTGCACCATACACCCCTCACGCAAAATTTGATGAGTAGCATCACTTCCAAAAGTTCCTACTTGATCTGTCAAGGTGTTGTTTTGGCGCCAACGATTAATCCAAATTGTTGTTGACGAACCTGTATTCTGATACAGAGGCTGCCATATCTTCATTAAGGTATGAGGCAACAATGTCTCATAGTAGTCATAGGGCTCGCCACCAAAGGCAAAGTTCCAATGAGCAGCCGATTCCGGTACATCCTTCGTGTAAACCAACTTGCGATACTCCATTCCTGCATTAAGGATATGGTAGCGCATAAACATGTTCACTACATTATAGGTATATTCGTAGTCGTCACCTGTAGAGATTGGATTGTTTTCCTTGTCGGGATAGTCATACCACTCGGCTGCATTGCCATACCACTCTACACACTTGGCTTTCAGGCTTTCGAAATCATGGATACCATATTTGGCAAATGTAGCATTGTCTTCAGCAAATATAGTAAACTTAATCTTACATTCCTCAGGCACATGGAAAGGGCCTTGATCTCCATAGCCAGGGCGAGCAGCCTTGTTATCCAAATGATACGTTTTGGGTGAACCGTCTGCATTGAGCTTCTGGTCTTTCAACAGTATAGAATCCAATCCGCACTTAACCAATGCCCCATAGAAGATAGTGAACTCCGGATTCCTCTCCAACACCTCCGGCAAGCGCTGCGTGGTGCGTGGTATCACCTTGTTGATGACGTGCACATAACCATTGGTCATCTCATGATCGTATGAGGTCACCTCAGCTTCATTGTTGAGTCGTACCACACCGTCATCATCCAATTTAGAGATGAAGGGGGTATTGAGCATTGTACTTATTTCCTTACCACTGGCATTGCTCAACTGCTCCACATACGAGTTCATCATAGCCGACAGGTGATAGCGTGCAATCTCCTTACACTGTTCTTCCGACAAGCCGTCAACACTATTCTCCGTCAATCCGTTGTGTGGAATACGGGCCAATGTATCATTATACAAGCTATCGATATACGCATCTACGCCCTCGCTAAGAGGTGCATAGCAGGTATACTGTCCGTAAGTATCCATCATGCGGTCATAACCCGATCGCTTCATGATAACATTGAACTGATGGAAGAGCGAGTCGTTCTCCTCCAAGAAATCCTGAATAGTCTGTCCTGTGAAGGTGTATAGGCTCGAATCATCGGGCTCCCAGCTACACGAGGTCAGTGTTACCGACGCACCAAGCAGTACGCCTACAGCAACTTTTATAATATTCTTATTCATAATCGATTCTATTAACATATAGGTTACTGACGCATGTTTAGTTCTTCTCTATTGTACCTCCATCGGAATATACGGGATTCTGCTCCAAAGCGTTATTCACCTCCATCTCGCTTTCAATGATAGGCATATAGAGATAGGGTTCTGTCGGCATCTTTGCAGTTACACCCTTACCACCTCCTGATGTATACTTACGGGCTATGAGATTAAGCATTTCATCATAGTTCTTCACATAATCTCCCTGGTGAGCCAGGATAACGCCATAATTTACACCATCCACATGACGATAGTTGTAACGGAGCATATCAAACCA
>JAZPZS010000163.1:0-7659 GCA_045544835.1 Bacteroidaceae bacterium
TCTCTATGTGGTGAGACTGGAATTTCTGTATGTAGAGACTGCAATCTCTCTATGGTGAGACTCGAGTCTCACTTCGCTGAAATTATTTGGTACTGGGAGTGCGGAGAGAATTTCTAACCATTCTATCGACAGAATGAGGACTATATGAGACTGTATGATATGTCTATCATATTGTCGCCCAATCGGCAATGTCTGTAGCAAAATGTCAAACTTCGAGAGGCCGAAAAAGGCGATTTTTGAATCGGACAAAGAGATTTCGGAAAATGGACAAAGAGATTTTTTGAAATGCAAGGCTCTGACATTTTGATCAGAGCCTTGCGTTTTCGCGGTACATGTATGTACTGGTTTGTCGCATGTTTGTAATAAATCTATTGCATGTATTAGGTTGATTTATTATTGCGAAAAAACAAAAGCGAGAGGCGCATGTGCAGCCTCTCGCAGTTTTTACTCTCAGCCCTCAAGGTTCGTGCCAGTGAGCGAGAGTCAAACTTGTTTGAACTCTCACAGCGAGCGCAGCCGAAGCTCAACAACGAAGTTGTTAACTCCAAACTCTCAACTCCCGTATCAGTCTGTCGTTCTCCTCGGGTGTGCCGATGGTGATGCGCAGGGTGCCTTCGCAGCCTGGGGTGCGAGAGCGGTCGCGTACGATGAGTTCGCGGGCGATGAGGTAGTCGTATAGTTCGCGCGGACGGGCGGTCTTCACGAGGAGGAAATTGGCATCGCTGGGGTATACCTTCTCTATGTAGGGCAGTGCGGTGAGGGCTGCAGCTACGCGTTCGCGTTCGGCGATGAGGGTCTGTACCTGTGGGGTGATGTCCGTCTCGAGAAGGCGCAGGGCGAGTGCCAATGTGTCGGTACCGATGTTGTAGGGGTACTTCACCTGCTCGAACAGGCGGATGATGCGCTCTTCGGCAAAGGCAAGGCCCATGCGCAGACCGGCAAGGCCGTAGGCTTTCGAGAGGGTTTGCAGGACGATGAGGTTGGGGTATTGGTCTATCAGCTCTACCATGCTGGGCACGGAGGAGAAGTCGATGTAGGCCTCGTCGACCACCACGATACCGGGGAAGCGGCTCAAGAGGGAGATGAGCTGTTCGCGGGGAAAGGCATTGGCCGTGGGGTTGTTGGGTGAGCACACGAAGAGCAGCTTGCTCTGCATGTCAGTAGCGCTCAGGAGTGCCTCTACGGGCAGACTGAAATCCTCGCCGAGCATCACCTCGCGGCACTCAATGTCGTTGATGGCAGCACACACGCTGTACATGCCGTAGGTGGGCGCTATGCTGACGATGTTGTCGATGCCTGGGCGACAGAAGATGCGGAACAGGAGGTCGATGGCCTCGTCGCTACCATTGCCGAGGAAGAGGCGTGCGGGATCGACGCCCTTCTTCTGTGCTATGGCGCTGCGCACCTGCTCCTTGAGCGCGGTAGATGGGTAGCGGTTGTAACCATTGTCGAAGGGGTTCTCATTGGCGTCGAGGTAGATGCCGATGCTGCCCTTGTACTCGTCGCGGGCGGTGGAGTAGGGTTTTAGGGCGGCGATGTTGGGGCGAACAAGAGCTTGGCCCCCCTCATTCCCCCCAAGGGGGGATGAGACAGACTGCGATGTTTGCAGTCCCTCCCCCTTGGGGGAGGTTAGGAGGGGGCCTTCCACCCTCACCTTCACTGCATTGGCATGTGCGTCCAGTCCCTCGGCTTCGGCCATGCGGATGATGGTGTTGCTGAGGCTGTTGAGGCCTTCCTGGCTGAGCTCCTGGTAGGTGATGGCGTGCATGAAGCTGTCGAGGCCAATGCCGCTGTAGGCACTGGCGAGTCCCATGGTGGGCAGGGTGTGGTTGGTACCTGAGGCGTAGTCGCCGGCACTTTCGGGCGAGTAGTGTCCCACGAAGATGCTGCCTGCTGCGGTGATGCGGTCGGCCACTGCCCACGCATCGTCCATGGCGATGATGAGGTGCTCAGAAGCGTAGGCGTTGGCAAAGGCAATCATGGTGTCGATGTCGTCAAATACCACGATGCGGCTGTTGGCAAGCGAGCGTGTGGCAATATCGGCACGGGGTAGCAGAGCGAGCTGACGCGCTATCTCGGCATTGACCTGCTCGGCAAACTCCTGACTGCGGCATACGAGCAGCGATTGGCTGTCGGGGCCGTGCTCGGCTTGGGAGAGGAAGTCGGCCGCCACGAAGTCGGGACGGGCGCTGTCGTCGGCCACGATCATCACTTCGGAAGGGCCTGCGGGCATGTCGATGGCGGTGCCCTGTGCACTGACCATCTGCTTGGCCTTGGTCACGTAGCGGTTTCCGGGGCCGAAAATCTTGAACACGCGCTCTATGCTCTCGGTGCCGTAGGCCATGGCGGCAATGGCTTGTGCGCCACCCAATTTATATATGGTGCGTACGCCACACAGCTGGGCAGTGTAGAGCACTACGGGATTTACCTTTCCGGTGGTGCGGTCGCATGGGGTACACAGCACAATCTCCTCGCAGCCAGCAATCTGGGCAGGAAGTGCCAGCATCAGAATGGTAGAGAAGAGTGGGGCACTGCCACCTGGTATGTAGAGACCTACGCGGCGTATGGGGAGCACACGGCGACGGCAGTGCACACCGGGCATGGTGTAGACATCTACGGCAGGAGTCTGCTGCGCCTTGTGGAAAGCGCTGATATTGCTTGCTGCCTGACGGATGGCCGACTTGAGTTCTTCACTCACCGAAGACTCGGCTTCGGCAAACTCGGCCTCAGATACTTGCAGCGACTCGGGGCAACGTCCGTCAATCTCTGTGGTGATGGCACGCAGGGCCTCGTCACCTCCCTGGCGGATGCGCTCAAGAATGGTGCGTACACGCTGTTCGATGACCGTGTCGTCATCGGTGGCACGGAGCATCAGCGCTGGCCAGGTATTTTTATCGGGAGAAATGTGTGTTTGTAGCATATAAATTATGTACTATTTACAAATTTACGATTTACAATTTATTGTACCATTGGGTTATTTAGCAATTTACCCAAACCGCGATGATGAAATTGTCAAATAATAAAATTACCCAATAAATAGTAAATAGTAAATTGTCAAATTGTAAATATGAATTATTCAATCACTTTGTCCAAATCCAAGACGAGGATGCCCTCGGCACCAATCTGCTTGAGACGTTCTATCTTGTCCCACAGCTCGTCGGCTTTCACTACGGAGTGCAGTGAGCACCAGGATTTGTCGGCCAGAGGCATTACCGACGGACTGCGCATGGCGGGGAGTATGGCTATTGCCTCGTCGACCTTGTCGGCGGGGAGGTTCATCAGGATATATTTCTTTCCACGGCTATTGGTGACAGCATCGATGCGGAAGAGCAGCGAGTCGAGGATGGCACGCTTCTCGGATGAGAGATTGGGGTTGGCGATGAGCACCGCCTCGGACTGAATGACCTGCTCCACCTCCTTGAGACCATTCGACACGAGGGTGCCGCCCGACGATACGATGTCGAAGATGGCATCGGCAATGCCTGCTGCGGGAGCTATCTCCACCGAACCCTTGATGACGCGGATGCTGGCCTCGATGCCCTGCTCGGCGAAGAAGCGACGCAGGATGTTGGGGTAGGAGGTAGCGATGCGCTTGCCCTGGAAATAGGCAGGCGAGGTGTACTCATCGGCTTTGGGAATGGCCAGCGAGATGCGGCAGCCACCGAATCCCAATCGGCGCACTACCTCCACTGCAGCGTTCGTCTCGGCCACCTCGTTGTAGCCCACGATGCCAATGTCGGCAGAGCCGTCGGCCACGACTTCGGGGATATCATCGTCGCGCAAGTAGAGAATCTCGAGAGGGAAGTTGCCTACACGATCGAGAAACTTGCGTTTCTGGTCATTCACATTCATGCCTGCATCTTGCAGCAGGTCGACGCTCTGCTCGTTGAGTCGTCCTTTCGATTGGATAGCTATTCGTATCATAATATTGCTTTAATTTACATTAATAAAAAAAGACCCGCCTTATAAGGCAAGTCTCCGTACATCCGTTTTTCATGAATCCAAACTGCATACAACACTCACCTTATCTCAATAGACAAGTATGATGATGATGTTGTAGGCAAGTTTGATTCATGCTCTCTTTTTACCTTGTTTACCTAGCGCAAAGGTATAAGTTTGTTTTTATATACACAATATTTTATTGGTTTTTTTACTCAAATTATCATAAATAATTACAATTTATAAACAAATTGGAAGAAAAAGTAACAAATCTAACGGCTACGGGAAATTATTAGACACATAACACTATAATGAATGAATACAACAATCTATAATATAATTATTGTATATCTAAATTTCATGCCAAAGGAGAAAGGATTAACCTTTCTATGCTCATAACAATAAAAAAAGTGTTATCTTTGTGTCCTAAAAATCGGCTTTAGCCGACTATTTATTATAACTAACTATACGAAACCGAATTATGAAAGCATTTGTTTTTCCCGGTCAGGGAGCCCAGTTCTCAGGAATGGGCAAAGACTTGTATGAAAGTTCACCGTTAGCTAAGGAGTTATTCGAAAAAGCCAACGATATCCTTGGCTATCGCATCACGGATATCATGTTTGAGGGTACCGACGAAGAGCTTCGTCAGACCAAGGTCACCCAGCCCGCCGTATTTCTCCACTCTGTCATCAGCGCCCTCTGCCTAGGCGATGACTTCTGCCCCGATATGGTTGCCGGTCACTCGCTCGGCGAGTTCTCGGCCATGGTAGCCAGTGGCGCCCTCTCCTTCGAGGATGGCCTCAAGCTGGTATATGCCCGTGCCATGGCCATGCAGAAGGCTTGCGAGCTGCAGCCCTCCACAATGGCTGCCATCATCGCCCTACCCGACGAGACCATCGAGGCCATATGCCGCGAGGTCAGCGAAGGAGGCCACACCGTAGTAGCAGCCAACTACAACTGTCCCGGACAGGTCGTTATTTCAGGTAGCATGGAGGGCATTAAGCTCGCCTGTGAGAAGCTCACCGAGGCCGGTGCTAAGCGTGCCCTGCCATTGAGCGTAGGCGGTGCGTTCCACTCTCCACTGATGGATCCCGCCAAGGTAGAGCTCGAGGCTGCCATCCAAGCCACTGAGTTCCACACACCCAAGTGTCCCGTTTACCAAAACGTAGATGCCCTGCCGCACACCGATCCTGAAGAAATAAAGGCCAACCTGATTGCACAGCTTACCTCTCCCGTCCGCTGGACCCAGAGCGTGCTCCACATGATAGCCGATGGAGCCGAGACCTTCACCGAGTGCGGTCCCGGCAACGTACTCACGGGATTAATAAGAAAAATCAAAAAAGCATAGCATTTTCAATTATGAAATTGGAATTAGGAATTATGAGGAACCCACATTGCACACAATAGTAATGGGGACTTGTTTCCCATAATTCAGGATTCAAAAATCAGAAACACATAACATGTCAAAGATCATCCTCTACCAAATCTTCACCCGCCTTTTCGGTAACGACAACGCCACCCGCATACCTGGTGGCAGCATCGAAGAGAATGGTTGTGGCAAGCTAGCAGACTTCACTCCCGAGGCTCTTGCTGCCATCAAGCAGCTGGGCGCCACACACGTATGGTACACCGGCCTTATCGAGCATGCCACGCAGACCGACTACAGCCATTTCGGCATCCGCCCCGACCATAAGGCCACGGTGAAAGGTAAGGCCGGTTCACCCTATGCCATCAAGGACTACTACGACGTAGACCCCGACCTGGCCACCTCCGTGCCCAACCGCATGAAGGAGTTCACCCAGCTGGTGAAGCGAACCCACGCTGCAGGATTGAAGATGATTATCGACTTCGTTCCCAACCACGTGGCACGCTGCTACCACTCCGATGCCAAGCCTAAGAGTGTGGTAGACCTCGGTGAGAAGGACGATACCAGCGTATTCTTCTCTCCCAAGAATAATTTTTATTACCTTCCCGGCACCACGCTTGGCGGAGAGGTCGACTGGCAAGACTATGTGGAAAGCCCAGCCCGCGCCACCGGCAACGACCGCTTCGATGCCTCCCCCACGCGCAACGACTGGTACGAGACCGTAAAGCTCAACTACGGTGTCAACTACCGCGAGAGTGGACGCACCGACTTCTACCCCTTCCCCTCCACCTGGCTCAAGATGCGCGACATCCTGCTCTTTTGGGCCAAGAAGGGTGTTGACGGTTTCCGTTGCGACATGGCCGAGATGGTACCCTTCCAGTTCTGGGGCTGGGTGATACCTATCATCAAGGAGAAATACCCCCATATCATCTTCATTGCCGAAGTATACAATACGTGGGAATACTACAACTACGTCAAGCACGGCAAGTTCGACTACCTGTACGACAAGGTAGGCCTCTACGACACCCTCATCGGCATCATCCGCCATCAGCAGTCGGCAACCGACATTACGCGTTGCTGGCAGAATCTAGGCGAACTGCGCAATCGCATGCTCCACTTCATGGAGAACCACGATGAACAGCGTCTGGCCTCCGACTTCATCGCCGGGCATGGCCGTCCCGCCCTGCCTGCCGTGCTTGTAAGTGCCACTATCGACACCTGCCCAATGATGGTTTATTTCGGCCAGGAGCTAGGTGAGCGTGGCATGGATACCGAAGGCTTCAGCGGCCGCGACGGACGCACCACCATCTTCGACTATTGGAGTGTCGACACTATATGTCGTTGGCGCGATGGCGGAACCTTCTCGGGACGCGAGCTCAACGACGGTGAGCACGACTTACAGAGCCAGTATGCCCGTCTGCTCCATATCGCCCGAGACGAGCGTGCCATCAGCGAGGGCGACTTCTTCGACCTCATGTACGCCAATCCGCATACCGATGGATTCAATCCTCATCGCCAATATGCCTTCCTACGCAAATACGAGAACGAATTATTGCTTATTGTAGCCAACTTCGACGAATGCGACACCCAAGTAGCCATCAACATCCCCATACACGCATTCGACTACTTCAAGTTACCCGAGTTCAATGCTGTAGAGGCCACCGAACTGCTAACTGGCAACACAATACAACTAACGTTATCCCCCATTTCTCCCACTCGCCTAACTGTTCCTGGATACTCAGGAGTGATTATGAAGGTCATTATACCTTAACGATAGAAGCCCTTATAATTGACTACAGCGATTACAGCCTCCAAGCTTCGAGCTCGGCAAGCGCGCGACGACACTCACGGTCAGCATTAAGGTTACGGTCAAGGTAATCGTAATAGAGTTCAATGCCTTGGCGAGTGCACGGCGATAGAGGTCAGTCGTATGTTGCAGTCCTCTCACGCGCTCATACCCCTCCAACAGTTGGCTACGCAGTTGCAACTCGGCATCGGCCTCACGGGCTTCGGCTGCACTAAGTGCCGTGCGTGCCGAGCGCACACGGTTCTTGTTGGCCCAAAGAGGAAGGCTCATGCCTACTGTAAAGCCCTGTGAACGCTCACCTGTGCGGTGAGGCTCATTAATATAAGTAGCTGAAAGTGTGGACAGATGCATCGTCTTGGACAGGGACGGTTCACTGCGACGAACCTCACGTTCCTCACGAGCAAGAGCCATATCGGGGCTGCGCTCGAGTGCCTCCTGGTACCACGACTCAAAGTCGTCTGTCAAGGTTGCCGGAGCATACTCCTGAGCATCGAATTCCAAAGGGCAGCAAGGGTGATATCGGTACGATTCTCCAACTTGCGAGCCT
>JAZPZS010000164.1:0-6506 GCA_045544835.1 Bacteroidaceae bacterium
GTTCTTTACTAACTCGGCATACAGACCACCATCGGCAGCATAGTTGATATCTTCGATGAACAGGCCATACATGGTCTTCTGAATGGGTGCACCATTCTTTTTCATCTCTATGGTAAGCTCATGGTTCTGAGCTGTTACCGAGAGGGCAAGCGCCAAAGCGGCGAATGCAGTCAATAATGTTTTTCTCATGTGTTACTTTGTTTTTGTTATTATTACTGTTGATTAATGTCATTAAAGAGTGATTTAAGGAGGCGATTGCTACTTGGCAAGGGGATTCCATCCATCTTCACCAGCCAATATCTCCTCGATGCTATATCCCTTAAGGTTCTTGAGCTGATGACCGAACTTGGCACGCTCCTTCTTCGTAGCCGCACCGGCACCGGTGTTCTCATACTCGGCAAAGAAGATGGTCTTCTCGGCATCCTTCTTGTTCCAGTTGTGCCAACCTACGGGAAGGATATGGCCACCCATCTCGCAGTGGATAAACACCGACTTGGCGTAGGGTCGCCATGGACGGGCGAGATAAACCTTCTCTACCCCATCGGCTGCCGTGAGGCGACAATCGATGAAGACATACCCGTAGGCCTCATCCTGCGGCGTAGAGGGTGCCGTAAGGTAGCCCTTACTGAGGCTATGGATAGTGCAGCGGTTAAACACTGCCGTCGAAGAGCCAAAGATAAAGTCGACAGTACCCTCGATGTAGCAATCCTCAAAGTACTGGCGGCAATGCTTGCCGAAGTTATAGAGCGTATCCTGATTGCCCAAGAAACGGCAGTTGCGGAAGATGACGCGGTCGCCTGCCACAAAGCAAGCCACGGCCTGCCCTACCCTACCTGCCGTGTTTTCGAAAGTGAGGTTCTCGCAAATGAGGTCGGGGGCATAGATATAGCAGGAAGCCGAGCCCGACGTGCTCATATTCTCACCGAAGCGGTTGGGCTTGCTGGCGTAGTCGTCGCCCGAGATGACAGCGCCCTCGGCACCAATGAGCGACACATTGATTTTGGATGCGGGGATGATGAGCTTCTCCTTATACACACCTTTGCGGATATAGATGGTAGTGCGGCCCTCCTTGCGGAAGTCGGGGACAGCATTGATTGCCTCCTGTACGGTGAAGAAGTCGCCCGAGCCATCCTTGGCCACCACGAAGTCGTAATGACGCACATAGGGAACCAATGCAGGCACTACCTCGGCCATGGCATCGACGAGGAGGCCAGCCACTACGCGGGCTCCATAAATGTTGAGGTGGGTATTGTCGACACTCCCCTTGGGCACAGCAGGCACCGTATTGGGTTCTACCCACATGTAAAGCTTCTTCGACTCCTCACGACCAAGCCCTTGCACGAGCTCGTGGGTAATCTTATTGGCATCCACAAAGGGCACATCGAGCTTCTTGGCTACATTGCGCGGACTATCAAGGTAGGCTCCGTGGGTGTCGTATAGCGTATCGCCCTCGACTTGATTATCGGACGCAACAATATGCCCGGGTTGGTCACAAGGAGCCAGGAAGTTGCGGCGTACGATAGCATTCATCAAGATGGGGGTGGCACCGCGTTCACGCGATTCGTTGACAAAGCGTTCCAAATTGGCATCAAAGGTGGTGCCAGGATCGGTATGGCGGTCGGCCTTGGGCTTCTCATCATTATGGCCGAACTGGATAACCACATAGTCGCCCGGCTTTATGCGGCTGAGCACCTTGTCCCAGCGCCCCTCATCGATGAAGCTCTTCGAGGAGCGACCATTCACGGCGTGATTGTCGACGATAATATCCTCGGTAAAGAAACCACCCAATACATGCCCCCAGCCACGTTCGGGCTTACCACCCGTGATGGATTTATTGGCCATGGTAGAGTCGCCAATCATAAACACAGTAATCTTTTTCTCGCCCTCAGTGAAGGCTGTGAACGCTATCAGCGCCATCAACAAAAAGAGTAATTTCTTCTTCATTTTATACTATCAGTTATTCATTAAGACTATTCAACCCAATATAATATGGAGTGCAAACTTACGCATTATTCTCGGAAAAAGCAACACAAAACGGGACATAGAACACGAATACTTGGAAAATCCAAAAGTTTGTTGTTACTTTGTGGCAAATAAAAAAACACGATTGCATGAAAGGTATCATTCTTGCCGGAGGCACCGCCACACGACTATATCCATTATCCAAAGCTATCAGCAAGCAGATAATGCCCGTATACGATAAACCGATGATATACTACCCCCTCTCGACGCTCATGCTCGCAGGCATTCGTGAAGTACTTATCATCAGTACACCGAGAGACCTACCCATGTTCCGCGAACTGCTCGGAACAGGTGAGCAACTAGGCATGCGAATCGAATATAAAGTACAGGAGGTAGCCAACGGACTGGCCCAAGCCTTCGTGCTCGGAGCCGATTTCCTGAACGGCGAGCCCGGATGCCTCATCCTGGGCGACAACCTCTTCTTCGGACAGGGATTCAGCGCCATGCTCAAGCGTGCAGCAGCTACCCAGAAGGGAGCATGCATCTTCGGTTACTACGTGAAAGACCCGCGTGCCTATGGCGTAGCCGAACTTGATGAAACCGGCAAGGTCATCTCATTGGAAGAGAAACCTGCCAATCCCAAAAGCAACTACGCCGTACCGGGACTCTACTTCTACGACAGCACCGTCACCGAGAAGGCCCGCGCACTGAAGCCCTCGGCACGTGGCGAATATGAGATTACCGACCTCAACCGCCTCTACCTCGAAGAGGGGACCCTCCGCATGGAACTCTTCGGACGCGGATTTGCATGGCTCGACACGGGGAACTGCGACAGCCTGCTGGAAGCATCGGACTTCGTGGCCACCATACAAAAGCGACAAGGATTCTACGTGAGCTGTATCGAGGAAATCGCTTGGCGCAAAGGTTGGATAGACAAGGAGCAGCTCGCCGCACTCGGAAAACAACAAGAAAAAACAGCTTACGGGCAGTATCTACTCGACTTGGCTGCAATGCGATATTGAACACCGAATGAAGGACAAAAACAACCCTCCCCCCCCTGCAAAACTTTAATTTATAAATGATGAAGACCTACTTAGTTACCGGTGCTGCCGGATTCATTGGCGCCAATTACATAAAATACTTGTTGAAGAACTACGAAGATGTAAAGATTGTCGTCCTCGACCTGCTGACCTATGCAGGCAACCTCGGCACCATAGCCAAGGACATCGACAATGACCGCTGCACCTTCCACCGTGGCGATATCGGCGACCATGCTCTCGTGGATAGCCTCTTTGCACAATACAAATTTGACGTCGTAGTCAACTTTGCCGCCGAGAGCCACGTAGACCGCAGCATCGAGAACCCGCAGCTCTTCCTTGAGACCAATATCCTCGGCACGCAGAACCTCCTCGACTGTGCTCGCAAGGCTTGGGTCATCGGCAAGGACGAACAGGGCTACCCCACATGGCGCGAAGGCGTGCGTTATCATCAGGTATCTACCGACGAGGTATATGGCAGTTTGGGTGCCGAGGGCTACTTCACCGAAGAGACTCCCCTGTGTCCGCACAGCCCATACAGTGCATCGAAGACCAGTGCCGACCTCTTCGTGATGGCCTACCACGACACCTTCCACATGCCTGTGACCATCACACGCTGCTCAAACAACTACGGCCCCTACCATTTCCCCGAGAAGCTCATTCCACTCATCATCAAGAATATCCTCGAAGGCAAAAAGTTGCCCGTATATGGCGACGGTTCTAACGTACGCGATTGGCTCTACGTCGAGGACCACTGCAAAGCCATCGAGATGGTAGTACGCTGCGGACGTCCCGGACAAGTATACAATGTAGGCGGACACAACGAAAAGACCAACATTGACATCGTACGCCTCACCATCGCCACCATACACCGACTTATGACCGAGCAACCCGAATACCGCAAAGTACTGAAGAAGGTAGTGAAGGGCGAGGATGGACTACCCACGATAGACTGGATCAACGACGAGCTCATCACCTTCGTCAAAGACCGCCTCGGACACGACCAACGTTACGCCATTGACCCCAGTAAGATAAAAGAGGAACTGGGTTGGTACCCCGAGACCTGCTTCGAAGTGGGTATCGTAAAAACGATTGAGTGGTATCTTAACAATCAAGCATGGGTCGACGAAGTCACCAGCGGCGATTACCAGCACTACTACGAACGGATGTACTCAGCACGATAACCCGACAGCATGAGCACTGAACTACCTCGATATTGGTTTGCCATTCGCGTACGTCTGTTCCATGAACTGAGAATGCGCGACAATCTGCGAAAGATGGGTATCGAATGTTTCGTACCCACCCGAAGCGAGGTGCGCATATGGCACGACCGGCGCGTCATCAAGGATCGCGTGCTCACCCCACAGCTCATCTTTATACATTCCACGGAACAGGAGCGCATCGAAACACTCAAGATGAGTTCAGCAATCTACACCGTATGTATACCGGGCAAGCCCATCCCCGCACACATCCCCGACACACAGATGAAGGCCTTCATCTTCTTCGTCACCAACGCCAACGAGCAACATATCGCGTTCACCGAGGAACGGATGAAGGAGGGCGACCGCGTACGCATCATCACAGGAGCCTTGACTGGATTGGAGGGCATCATCGCACACGGCAAAGGGAAGCATTATTTCGCCATCAAAATAGATTTGCTCGGATGCGCCATCATGGAAATTGAGGACACTATGATAGAGAAAATTAAAGACTCATAGCAATAAAAACCTGTAGGTTCTTAGCATTGTTCGCTGTTTTTTTATTACCTTTGCACATTATAAAATACTACCTAATAACAAATTAATATGACAAAGCGCTTTTTATCAATCGCACTGGCAGGTTTAGCGGCCTTCAGTGCTTTCGCACAGGATGCGAAGCAAGATGAGGGATTCGTATTCACCACCGTGAAGGAGAACCCCATCACCTCCATCAAGAACCAAAATCGTGCCGGTACCTGCTGGTGCTACTCTACCATGGCTTTCCTCGAAGCTGAGCTGCTCCGCATGGGCAAGGGCGAGTATGACTTCTCTGAAATGTTTATCGTACACAACACCTACCTTGACCGTGCCGACAAGGCTGTGCGCACTCATGGTGACGCCTCTTTCTCACAGGGCGGTTCATTCTACGACGTACTCTATGGCATGGAGCACTTCGGTCTCGTACCCGAGGCGGAGATGCGTCCCGGTGTGATGTATGGCGACTCATTGAGCAACCACACCGAGCTTTCAGCCGTAAGCGATGCAGTAGTAGCCGCTATCGCCAAGGGCCGCCACAGCAAGCTTCAGAGCGATGCCGAGGGCAACATGCTTTGGAAGAAGGCTATCGAGAGTATTCACGACATCTACCTCGGCGAGCGTCCCGAGAGCTTCACTGTAAACGGTAAGGAGTACACTCCGAAGTCATACTATGAGTCTACTGGACTCAACGCTGACGACTATGTTTCACTTACATCTTACACACACCATCCCTTCTACGAGCCGTTCATCCTTGAGATTCAGGACAACTGGCGCTGGGCATCTTCATACAACCTCCCCATCGATGAACTGATGGAGGTGTTTGACAATGCCATCATGGAGGGCTACACCATCGCATGGGGCTCTGACGTGAGCGAGGCTGGATTCACACGCAACGGCGTGGCTGTGATGCCCGACGCCGAGAAGGCACAGGAGCTCAGCGGATCTGACATGGCACACTGGCTCAAGCTTTCTCCTGCCGAGAAGAAGCTCAACGACAAGCCACAGCCCCAGAAGTGGTGCACTCAGGAGGAGCGTCAGCTCGGTTACGACAACTGGGAGACCACCGACGACCACGGCATGCTGATCTACGGTATCGCCAAGGACCAGCTGGGCAACGAGTACTACATGGTGAAGAACTCATGGGGCGAGAGCGGTACCTACAAGGGAATATGGTATGCCTCTAAGGCATTCGCACGCTACAAGACCATGAACATCGTGGTGCACAAGGATGCAGTACCCAAGGCTATCCGCAAGAAACTGGGTATTAAGTAAGTATTTTTACGAAGAAACTAAAGGGATAGCGGTGCAGGATTGCATCGCTATCCTTTTTCCACAAGCCCGCAAAATCATTATTGAACCTAAATTCGATAAAGACGCACAATATCCAAAATACATTTCATAGGCGAGAAACAGCACTAGTTACAGAAAAATAATTCCCTAAACATTTTGCCGTATCAGAGAAAAGCAGTACTTTTGTGCCCGATTAGTCCGCAAGGGGTTCGAAGAAGCGGTTGCAGCGGTTGCAGCACACCTCCCGGAAAACTTTTAAAGTTTTATTTTAATGTACGCAATTGTAGAAATTAACGGACAGCAGTTCAAGGCCGAAACTGGCAAGAAATTGTTTGTTCACCACATTCAAAACGTTGAGAATGGTGCAACGGTTGAATTCGAGAAGGTTCTTTTGGTAGAGAAAGATGGTGCTATCACCGTAGGTGCTCCCACAGTAGAGGGTGCTAAGGTTGTAGCCGAAGTGAAGAGCGAGCTCGTTAAG
>JAZPZS010000165.1:0-50554 GCA_045544835.1 Bacteroidaceae bacterium
CGGGGCCGCAGATGAGCTGCGCATGCGGTATGCGCCCCTCGGCGACTGCCGAGCGTAGCATCTGTAGCGCGTTGTCCTGTCCTATGATATCCTTGAAGTACACTATCTGTCCTTATTATCCATGTTAACACAAAGGTATGGATTTTTCTTGGATTCCGCAAATAATGTCGAAAAATCATGTGAAAAAACGATACCTTAGAGGCTAGCGAAGGACTAAAAGTGGGTTGAATTTCTTTTAGTCTTTCTTCATTGACGGCTGTCTCATAATTCTTTTTCATGTGTTCTTTTTCTGAAAATCGAAGGTGTGTCTTATTTGCCGTTCGCGAAGGGTAGCGCAGCTCTTCGCGAATGACAGCGCTGCTCTTCGCGAAAGGTCGCGCTGCTCTTCGTGAACAGCAAATGGATTTGACAGACGTTTACGCAGAATCTTCTGTGACGAATGAAAAAAAGGACAGCCTGTTTGTTGGGTAGGAAGCCGTCAATAGATGGCACGTGCTACCTGTTTCACGCTGTCGGTGGCTGCCATGGCATAGAAGTGTATGCTGGGCACGCCGTGTGCGATGAGCTCGCGGCACTGGGCGGTGCACCACTCGATGCCTACCTGGCGCACCTCCTCGTCGCTCTTGCAGCGCAGCACCTCGGTGGCCAGGGCTTGCGGGATGTCTACCTTGAAGGTCTTGGGGATGATGCTCAGCTGGCGGGCGGTCTTCAGGGGCTTGATGCCGGGGATGATGGGGATGGTGATGCCCTCGGCACGGGCACGCTCCACGAAACGGAAGTAGCGGTCGTTGTCGTAGAAGAGCTGGGTGACGGCATACTGGGCACCGGCCTTGACCTTCTCGCGCAGCCAGTGGAGGTCCATATCCATGTTGGGCGACTCCTCGTGCTTCTCGGGGTAGCAGGCCACGCCGTAGGTGAAGGGCTGGCCGGGCTCCTTGATGGGCGAGCCGTCGATAAAGTAGCCCTCGTTGAAGCGGTTGACCTGTGCCTGCAGTTCTATGGCATGGCTGTAGCCGTTGCCGGTGGGGGTGAACAGGGACTCGTGCTTGGCCTTGTCGCCACGCAGCAGCAGCAGGTCGGTGATGCCGAGGAACTGGAGGTCGAGCAGCACATACTCGGTCTCCTCACGGGTGAACCCGCTGCAGAGGATATGGGGCACAACGGGGATGTCGTACCTGTTCTTGATGGCGGCAGCCACAGCCACGGTGCCGGGACGGCGGCGCAGCGATACTTTGTGGAAGACACCCTCGGGCGATTCCTGATATACGTATTCGCTGCGGTGGGTGGTGATATTGATGTAGCGGGGACCGAACTCGTGCAGCTCGTCGATGGTGCGGAACAGGCTGTTGATGCCTGTGCCCTTGAGCGGGGGCAGCACCTCGAAGGAGAAGGCGGTGCCGTTGCCGGTGGTTATGGAGTCTATGACGGACATGGTTCTTATGGATGATGGTTGATGGTTTATGGGTGATGGACGATGGACAACAGTCAACTGACTACAGACATTGCTGCTCCGCTGTGGTTTATGATGAGCGTGTCATCTCGAAACGAAGTGAGAGATCCCTCGCGAACTGCTCGGGATGACACGGGGATGGCAACTCATGATTCATAATTCAAAATTTAGCGTAGCTGTCTATTTCACGCCGCAAAGGTAGTTATTTTTTTCTTATAGCTGTATGTAATAGGGCAATAGATAGTGCGAATAGGTGAAAAAGACACGTTTATATATATTTATTAAAAAAATAGTCTTAACTTTGCGCCGAAATTTATATACTGCCTGTGCTGTGTAGATAACTTTTAACCATGATAAAAACTAAAAGACGTATGAAGAAAAAGTTTTTCCTATTTATTTTGTCTATTCTGAGTATTTGTGGCTTGCATGCCCAGTATGTAGCCCCCTCAGAAGGCGTGTTCCGCATCATCAATGTAGGCTACAATGCCGCACTGATGGAAAACTATGAAACGAATACACTACATTGTACTGCCACCATCGGCGACAACAACGATTTCGACCAATTGTGGATACTGAAGAAGTTAGGTACTGGTTATAGTATCCAAAATGCTTATACCGGTGCTTATATCCAGACGGGAAATACCGGCACCGAGGTTCCTTACTGGACAGGTACGACAGCCCGAGCATTCAATATTACTGTTGGTGGTAGCCAAAAGGGTTACAACATCTTTGACCCCACTTTGGGCAAGCAAGGATTGCATAGTAAAGGTGCCAACGGCAATGTCGTACGATGGGTCGACTGCGAACCTTCAGAGTGGAAGTTCGAAAAAGTTGAGGTTTCCGAAGAGGCTATGACATTGGCACAAGCCGAATACGCAGAGTACTATAGGCTGAAGATGGAGTTTGAAAATAAATGCACAGAACTCTTTGCCAACCAAGACAAATACGAGAAGGCACTGGCCAAGTATTTCGAGGACGCAGCTTGCACTGTTCTGAAGGAGGAGTTTGCATCGGCCAGCGAGGAGGAACTGCACAAAGCTCTGACTGCAGACAGCCTCCCCACCGAGTTGATCGACATGGCCATAAAGGTCAAGACAGACAAGTGGGCCGAGCCTAACGAAAAACCCGAAAAGCCTGGATGGGATGATGCTTATGCCAAGAAGTTCCGCGTACAGCTGATTGAACCGCACAGTATCGCCGGTGAAATCACCGAATGGATTGGCCATCAGGGACACACCAACATGGACAACCCCACCGGTCTCTATGCTAATTACCGCCAAGTGCTTTACGTCATGGTAGAGGGCGACATCAAGGAGGGTGCCGAGCTGTGGGCAACATGGCTCATAGGACACGACAAGATGCCCAACTACAACAACGGCTACGGCGATAGAGGCATGCGCTTGAAGTCAGGTCTTAACATCGTCCCCATCAGCAACGATGGCAGTGCGCTCTACTTTAACTACCTCGTGCACACCTTCAATAAGGATACATGGAAGTTTGCCAATAAGTTGAGCAACTACGATGACCTCAAGATACATGTAGCTGGCGGTTATATCAACGGCTATTATAATGTAGTGGGCGACGAACTTTACAAGGGAGACAACGATGACGATTGGGTGTACTATGAGGAGCGTGCCAACTTGCGTAACATCACCATCCTCGGCCGTTACGAGGTGCTCCAGTTCGAACTCAATGATGTCAACCATGTAGAAAATGATGGCTCCACTTGGAGTCATAGAGGTTTGGCTAAACTCTTCCCCGAAGAACTGCCAGCCCAAATGCCTAACAGTCCCGCATTCACAGCACCCAACCAACGCATCAATGCCATCATCGAGGCTTGGGACCGCATCTTCCTCTCCGAGAAGATGACCCTCGGCGTGGCCAGCAAGGCTGACGTCGACTCCATGAACAAACTCTTCCCCCGTTGGGATGCCACATGGACAGAAAAGGCCGAAATCTACAATTACGATGATGCATTGTATGCTTTCTGCGACAGCCTCAACGACCGTGACGGTGACTATGGCGAATACTACAACCACCGTGGCGTGGCATTTGGCACACGCTCAGGATATATGTATGGTAGCTGGGACCACTCAGGTTACCACATCAATACCACACCGAGTATCCTTACTGCTATTGCCACTGAGGCGGGACCCACATGGGGACCTGCCCACGAAATTGGACACCAGCACCAGGCGCTCTACACCCTCAACGGTGAGATGGAAGTAACCAACAACACCTTCGCCAACGTGGCTGTATGGTACATGGGCATGGGTACATCACGTGTCAATGGTACCGAAGGTAACCTTGCTCATGTATATGATAACTTCAAGTCGGGTAATTTCCTTCTTTACAATAATATTTGGGCGCTCACGCAACGCTACTACCGCTTGTGGCTCTACTATCATCGCGTAGGTAACAACACCCAGTTCTTCCCTCGTCTATTTGAGTTGCTCCGAAAGAATCCGATGGAGCGCAGTTATGGCAGTGGCAGCGAGATGCGTCCGGGAGACGAGCCAGGCAAGCCTACAGGTTTCCAACTTACCAATGGTTACCGTTCGTACCTCCACTTCTACAAACTCTGCTGCGAGGCAGCTCAGGAGGACTTGACCGAATTTTTCCGTGCATATGGCTGCTTCGTGCCAGTAGATGGTACTTTCGTTGGCGACTATACCAATTCAAAATACTATCTCACGCAGGAGGAAATCGACAAGGCTATAGCAGAAGTAAAGGCTAAGGGATATCCTATAAACAACAAGCCTCTCTTTATCAACGACTGTACACCCGACCCCACTTATGGTCACGACGGTAAGACCCAACGCTCATATTGGGATGGTGATGCGACTACCAATGGTACCAATGCTGAAATTGGTCACTACATTGATTTCATGTCCAAAGATCCACTTACAGGCAAGTACCTCTACACCATCACCGACCTTAACCTGAAAATCTCAGGTGGCGATGGGGCACTGGGTTTTGCAATATACAGCAATGAGGGAGAGATACTGGCTTTTACAAATCATCATAACTTCGTTATTACAAAAGAGGTAGAGACAAAACTGAGGAGAAAGCAGGCCTATGTAGCAGCCATTGCAGCTGTAGAGGGCGAAGTAAAGGTTTTATCTGCAGCTGAGGGTGGTTCGGAAGATCAACAGGCAACTGCTTTGCGCAATATGATTTCTAAGGCTAAAGGCTATCTTGCTAAGACTGATAGTACTGATACTAAGCCGGGTTGGCTGATATTGGACTCAACAATTGTTCTATCAGAACTGACCATACAGGCAGAAGAGGTTCTTACTAACAAGGATACTACAAAAGGTAGTTATGGCGTATGGTATGCACGCCTAGACAGTGTGGTAGCGACATTGTATGCCAATGTCGACTCACGTGTCCCCATCTCAACCCTCGGATATTATTCGATTGCAGCGAGCAACAATCCCTCGTATGCTATTGCGTATGAACCTAATGGCCTGCGCACAAAGGAGGAAGATCCTGAAACAACCCCGACTAGCCAATGGGAGTTCGTCATGTCGTCTGAGCCTGACATCTATTATTTGCGTAATCGCGGCACATCGAACTTTATTACCTTAGCGCAAAACAACTCACGCGTAAGGGCTGAATCGAACAATAAGGCCGATGCTGTACCGTTCAGACTGGTTTATGGCGAGCCTGGAGAATTACTTATCCAGCATGCCGATAATGCGAATGTAAATCTTACTAATGCCGCATTGAACTACCTTAGTGGAGGTATGCCCTCTGCATCTGCGTGGTGGACATTAACAATGGTAGACAACAAGCTTAAACTGCCAGAAGTAGGCACTGATGGTAAATGCATCCTGTATCGTATCCAGTGTCTTGACAACGGAGAATACCTCTACAAGTTTGAGGGAAGCCGATTTACCAAAGGTCGTCTGGCAACTGGCATGTATGAGAGTGCCGATGACAATAATTACTGGTTCTACTTAGTCAAAGGCAAGGAGGCTGGAAAATATCGAATATACAACCATGCGACAATGCTTCCTGTTACCTTTAGTGATGGATATCATTATGTGTCAAAAGAAACCGATACTCCCTTGGAATTCTCAATAGCTATTTCTGAGGAGGAAGGCGGATTAGTCATCACTGGAGCAGAAGGAGCATGGAACCTTACAGCAGGAGTCTATATTGGTGCAAGCAGCACAGAGCATTCACTGTTTTTGTTGCATAAGATGGGTGAGGTTTCCGATATAGAAGAATTACACACTCCATCCGTTGATGATGGCATTTACTACGACCTGACAGGACGACGGGTAGATAATCCAATAAAAGGCATCTATATACACAACGGAAAGAAAGTGCTGATGAATTGATTGATCCTGTAAACCATAGGGAATGTGCCAAAGTCGCAGAAGTGATTTTGGCACATTTCGCTTTTTTGTCTGGATTTATGATTTAGGTAAATAAGGTTTTTGATAAGTATAACTATAAAAAGAAGAACGATTTGCATCTTTTCTGTAAAAAAACAAGTAACTTTGCCACATCATAACAAATAAACATAACCATACATGAAAAAGACCTGTCTTATTATCATCTGTCTGATAACATGCCTTAGCATGAGCGCACAAGACAAGAAGCTTACAATCAGTAATGCCACTGCAAGCAATTATCACAATGAAGACCATGCTGCCAGCAAGGCCATTGACGGTGATATCAACACGCTTTGGCACAGCAATTGGAGTAACATCCCTGAGTTCCCCCTAACCTTCACAATTACATTCGGCAAGGTGGAGCATGTCAACTATGTTCGTTACATACCACGCCAAGACAACAATGAAAATGGCCGTTGGAAAAAGGTGACGGTGGCCTATTGCCCCACAACGGATGGCAAGGATTTTGTTGAAGTCGGTGACTACGACTTAGGCGGCAGTAGCAATCCGTATGCTTTTTATTTGGGGGAAGAAGGTGTGACATGCGGACAAATAAGATTTACTATCTACCCGGGCGCAAGCAATGTTGAAAAAAATCTCGCTTCAGCAGCAGAGATAGAGGCGTATGCATACGACACGGAAAAGATAGCAGCTTTTGCGCAATACCTCACCGGCGATGTCTACTCGCAGCTCAAGCCAGGTGTGACAAGCAGCGATGGCATTGCCGATGCCGATGTGAAGGCATTGGTGGACAATTTGATTAAGGATGCCGAAGGATACAAGAAATTCCGCGTGGGCGAGTACGAACCTTATATGACACCTGCTACCGTGAAGAACACCTTCAAGATAAGTAGTCAATATAACAACTACGAGAATCCTACGGGCGTATACTTGAAAAAAGGAGAATCTTGTTTTGTTATGGTGAGTGGTAAGGGTAACTATCCGGTGGATTTGAAAATAAGAAACTGGTATGTGAATGAAGATGCTAGCTCCTACTCGTTGCACAATGGCATGAACTTCATCACAGCCACTACCGAGGGTAATGTCTTTGTCGGCTACTATACCGATGAGTTTGAACAAGCCCCTAACGTGAAAGTTCATTTTATTAATGCACCTGTGCAAGGTTATTGGGATCAAGCCACAATGACCAATGAGGATTGGAAGACATTGCTCAAGGGACGTTCAACAAGCGATCATTCCATTTTGATTACTCGCTCGGAGCATGCCCAGTTGGCTTATCCTGTTTCGGCATGGCTGGAATACTGTCCCGACAATGTGGATTCCACCATGACACTTTACCAACAGGTACAATGGGCTGAACGTGATATTATGGGACTGAGTAGGTATGGCCGTCAAGTAAAGAACAGGCAACTCTTCTACGCTACAAACTATGGATTTATGGCGGCAGGGGGCGAAGGTGCCTATTGCCATTATAACAGTTTGAGCGGAATCATGTGCCCTGATGCTGCCAAATTTGATTTTTGGGGTGTAGGCCACGAATGGGGGCACAATAATCAGGTGACACCTGGCTTCAAGTGGTCGGGCTGTGGCGAAACGACCAACAATATCTACGCCTCATGGGCGCAGTTCCACTTTACGGGCAACCGCAATGCAGAAGGCAAGCCGGCTTCTCTCCGCCTCGAGGATGAGACCAGCGGCATCGATGAGTACGCTGGTATGCGTGGCGGACGTATGCAGACCTACTTTGAGGAGGCTATCCGCAAGGGAGTGGCATGGCAGCTGCAAGACGGCCCCGACTATCATGGAACAACACCGGCAACAAAGACGGTAGCGGCTATCGATGCCGATGGCAAGAGTATAGGTACGGTGACCACCACTTCGCGTAACTACGATCACTTTGTCAAGCTTGTACCCTTCTGGCAGCTCAACCTCTGGGGAACATTGGCTGGCAAATGTCCCAATATCATCCCCATGGTCATCGAGGGTATCCGCACCACGCCTGACTATGGCGCTACATACAACACCAATGGCAAGCAGCAGGTCAACTGGATGAAGCTCGCTTGCGACAGTGCCGGGATTGACCTCCTGCCCTTCTTCGAGAAGGCCGGAATGTTGCGTCCCATCCACGCTTACATTGAGGATTATGACAAAGGATGGAATATCATCACTGAAGAGATGATTGCCGCACTGAAGGCATACGTCAAGGAGAAGGGATACCCCGCCTACAGCGAGGAAATCAACTATATCAATGGACATAACTACCACATCTATCGCGACAATCTCAAGTTGGAAACTCCCGAAAGGATAGGCGAAGGCTGCAAACTTAGCGGAAACAAGGTAACCGTACAGCATAGTGCAGTAAAGAATGCTGTGGCATTCGAGACATATAATGCAGCGGGGCAGCTCTTGCGTATTACAATGTATGGCCTAGGCAGTGATGATGCCCATTCATTTACACAAGTCCTATATCCAAGCAGTAATGTTGTTAGAGAAAATGCACGCTATATCATGGCTGTAGGATACGATGGGACGCGTAGAAAAATATATGGTCACGAAGGAACCCTGGAAGATCTGAACCTTGAGGGACTCCGGGAGATGCAAAAGAAGGCAAAAACTTATTTAGACTGCAAGGATGAGACGGGAACCAAAGTAGGATATTTCTTTCCAAGTTATCTAGTCGAATTGTCTACACTGGTGGAAAAAGTTGATAATGTAATCCAAAACAAGGACACAACAGAATATAATTATACGGAGTGGTTCTGCCAATTGGATACAACAGTGACTGCTTTATTAAACAATAGCAAAGCGCGTGTCCCCATGTCCTCTCTCGGATACTATTCGATAGCTGTGCGTAATACTCCCTTGTATTCTATCGCATATGACGCTGCTGGTTTACGCACAAAAGCAAATGACCCAGCAACAAGCCTAACAAGCCAATGGGAATTTGTGGCATCATCTCAGCCGAATACATACTATTTGCGCAATCGCGGTACGTTGAACTTTATTACTCTGGTACAAAATGGATCACGCGTAAAGGCTGAATCGAACAATATAACCGATGCCGTGCCGTTCAAACTGATCAATGGAGAACCCGGAGAGCTACTTATTCAGCATGCCAATAATGCGAATATAAATCTTTATAATGCCACATCGAATTACGTTAGTGGAGGTACACCCTCTGCTTCTGCGTGGTGGATATTGACCATGGTGGATAGAATGCCAGAAATTGGTGTCAATGGCAAATGTGTATTATATCGCATTCAATGTATTGATAACGGACAATACCTCAACAACTACACAGGGCGATTCAACAAAGGTCGTTTAATAACAGGTATGTATGGAAGTGCTGATGACAACAATTACTGGTTCTACTTTGTCAAAGGCAAGGAGGCTGGAAAGTATAGAATATACAACCATGCAACAATGCTCCCTGTCACTTATAGTGATGGATATCATTATGTGTCAAAGGAGACCGATGCTCCCTTGGAATTCTCAATAACGGATTCTGAGGAAAGAAACGGATTAGTTATCACTGGAGCTGAAGGAGCATGGAACCTCACTACAGGAGGTTATATCGGTGCGAACAGCACTGAAAAATCATTGTTCTTGCTACACAAGGTGGGGGAAGTGTCAGATATAGAGGAACTGTATACCCCATCGTTGAACAATGGCGTCTATTACGATCTCATGGGTCGCCCCGTGAAGAATCCTACGAGTGGTATCTATATATATAATGGAAAGAAGGTACTGAAGTAATCAATTGCTCAACTATACTTATGAAGAGAGGCTTTTGCCTCTCTTCTTTTTTATAATTTACGCATCTTGGCGCATGCCTCCTGTTATTTCTTCTTCTTGAGGAGCAATCTTTTTGGCAAAACATTTTCAAATATGAGATAAAATATATAAATTTGCACGCAATAAATTTCATAATTGAATAACTGTATGTCATTTGTTGCAGACAAAATCATTATGGACGGTCTTACATTCGATGATGTTCTTCTCGTGCCGTCCTATTCAGAGGTAATTCCCGTCAACGTGTCGCTTGCGACCAAGTTTTCTCGTAACATCGAACTTAAGATTCCTTTCGTAACAGCCGCTATGGACACTGTTACTGAGGCCAAGATGGCCATTGCCATTGCTCGTGAGGGCGGTATCGGTGTTATCCATAAGAACATGTCCATCGAGGAGCAAGCTCGTCAGGTAGCTATCGTGAAGCGTGCCGAGAATGGTATGATTTACGACCCCATCACTATCAACCGTGACGCCAGTGTCAAGGATGCCCTCGACCTTATGGCCGAGTACCACATCGGTGGTATCCCCGTGGTTGATGACCAAGGCAAACTGGTAGGTATCGTTACCAACCGCGACCTCCGTTTCGAGCGTAACCTCAGTTGCAAGGTCGATGAGGTGATGACCAAGGAGAAGCTCATCACTACCCACCAACAAATTGATATGGATGCAGCTTCGGCTATCCTTCAGGAGCACAAGATTGAGAAGCTCCCCGTAGTGGATGCCGATGGCAAGCTCATCGGACTCATCACCTACAAGGACATCACCAAGGCTAAGGATAAACCCATGGCTTGCAAGGATGCGCTGGGTCGTCTGCGCGTAGCAGCCGGTGTGGGTGTCACCTTCGATACATTGGACCGTATGAAGGCGCTCGTTGAGGCTGGTGCCGATGCTATCGTCATTGATACCGCTCATGGACATTCTAAGGGCGTGATTGAAAAACTGAAAGAGGCCAAGAAGACCTTCCCCCATATCGATATCATCGTAGGTAATGTGGCTACAGGCGAAGCAGCCAAGATGCTCGTTGAGGCTGGTGCCGATGGCATCAAGGTAGGTATAGGCCCCGGCAGTATATGTACCACTCGCGTGGTAGCCGGTGTAGGCGTTCCCCAGCTTTCGGCCATCTATGATGTGGCCAAGGCCCTTAAGGGTACAGGAGTGCCTCTCATTGCCGATGGTGGCTTACGCTATTCAGGCGACGTGGTCAAGGCACTTGCAGCAGGTGGCAACTGCGTGATGATCGGTTCGCTTGTGGCAGGAACAGAGGAGAGCCCCGGTGAAACCATCATCTTCAATGGCCGTAAGTTCAAGTCATACCGTGGTATGGGCTCATTGGAAGCTATGGAGAACGGCTCCAAGGACCGTTACTTCCAGGCAGGCACCAAGGACACCAAGAAACTCGTTCCCGAAGGCATCGCAGGCCGCGTAGCCTACAAGGGTTCGCTCTATGAGGTCATCTATCAGCTTGCCGGTGGCCTCAAGGCAGGTATGGGCTATTGCGGTGCTCCCACCATCGACCGTCTGCACGATGCCAAGTTCGTCCGCATCACAGGTGCTGGTGTGCAGGAGAGCCATCCGCACGATGTGGCCATCACCAGCGAGGCACCCAACTATAGTCGTCCTCAATAAGTTTGCATACTACTTAGTACGATGATTATAATTATAGGAGGAGAGTTGACCAACTCTCCTCCTATTTATTTAATGTCACAGTGATAGTCCGTTCCGAAGGGCGACAGTTTAACCCATCTATCAGCACAGAGAAGGTCTGTGTGCCCTCTCGCTTAGGGACTTTTGCTACATCCACAGTGACGACGATGTCAGCTTCTTCATTGGGAGCAATAACCTCCGGTTCAGTGCGGAAGCTGGCGTATGGTGGCAACAGGCGTGAGCTTAAGCGCAGAGGCGTATTGCCACTATTGGCACAAGGGATACGGATGGAAGGTTTGCCATTGGCAGGAAGCTCGGTTAGGTTCACCTCCTTATGCTTTATACGCAAGGTACCCATTGCGTAAGGGAGATAGCTCCACACATCGCTATCCACGACCTCTCCATACAGCGAGAGTCGGGCCATGGGCTGCTTGTCGTTCCCTGCGAGGTATACAAAGCCATCCACATCAATCGTTCCCGGTCGGTTTTTGGGGTTGTAGGTGAGTGTAATCCGAGTAGCACCACCAGGCGCTATGCTTGCAGTATCGAACCGAGCGGCTGTGCATCCACACGTCGTACGCACACGGCTGATTTGCACCGGGCGTTTACTGATATTATATATAATAAAGGTGCGACTCACAGGAGCGTCAGTCTCTGAGAGAGTTTCCAAATCGTATGACGCTGTATCAACACGAAGGACGCGCCCTGCAGTAGGGGCTACGGTCGGATGCACAAGCGAGTCGACCTGCTCGCGAGTGAGGCCACGCATGTGCTGCATGGTCACTTGCGCATGAAGGCAAAGCGTTGCAGCTACAAGAAGCAATATGAAAAGTACGTAACGTCTCATACCCGGCCCAACAGAGAGAAGTCTATCATTCAACGAGGCGAACGGCCTCAACAATCTCGGCAGGAACCTCATCGACACGTACCAACTTCTGCTGCTCAGCAGCATCAGCCTTGGCCGTCCAAGTCATGGATTCCTTGTATAGGTCGGTAACGATATATTCGTAGCTCCAAGCCCCATTGCCATAGTCGTATGCGCCACTGATAATATCCCCCACGCGCCAGTCATTCGTGAGCTCAAATGTCCCGGTAGAGAGGTGTGGATACATCGTGCTGATGTTGTCGTATATCTTGAAGGTATGCTCCTTGCGGTCGAGTTCGATATAGAGCCATGTACCTTCGGCAAGAGGCGCTCCACGCCATTCGGCAAGCTGCCATGTTCCATCAAGGTTGATATAGTTGACCTCAAGCGCTGGGATAGGCATCTCTTCCTTCTCACAAGCTGTCATTATGGCCATTACGGCTACAAGTATCAAGTGAACGGTCTTCTTCATATAGTCAGCATTCGCTATTTTTCAATTTTCAATTTTCAATTATCAATTCTCTATTGAATTTACATCCATCCATTGCCATTACCCTTGCGAACCGTGATGGCGATGGTCTGCTTCGCTTCTCCAGCCTCTATCGTAGCTGTTGTAGTGCCTTCGGCAAGACCTCTAACGACGAGTATGGTGCCCTGCAGGGCGGCAGTGGCAATATTCGCGTCCACACCTGTCACGTTGTATTGGAGGTTTTCGCCATTCACGAAGTAGCGGGCAAGGTCAATCGTATAGTTTGCCTCGGGAGCGACAGTGATATTGGGCACACGCATCTCACTACCGGCCCCATCGCCAATGGCACGGAGCAAGGCACCTGCATCAATGAGGCGGCCCATCTTGCCACGGTACTCGTTGAGGTTCATCTGCACGGTAGAGTAGCCCGGTGTGGAGTGGTTATAGTGATACACCTTCGTCTGGTCCACATAATAGGAATCGAGCTCTCGGGCTGTCGACTTCATCAGTTCGATAAACTCCTCTGCCTTGAAGTGACGACGCATCTTCACTGCATAAGAAAGGCCCAGTGCAGCTACTCCCGACACGTGGGGACAGCTCATCGAGGTACCCTCATAGTAGCCATAGGCGGGCTGACCATTGAGGACAAGGGTAGAGAGGATGCTGCCGTTGGGGTTCTCCCAGTCGGTACCGTCGTTGTTCTCGCCAATGGCACCATAATACTCGGTATCACCGCCCGGAGCCGAGAAGTCCACCTCCGCACCATAATCGGTATACCCTGCGGGAGTGTAGTCGGCCGCGATGGCTGCCACGCTCAAGCACTTGGAATAGGCCGAGGGGAATGCCGGCATAGCCGAATACTCATTGCCCGAGGCAAAGATGGCGATACCGCCTTCGATAACGCCGTTGGGCGAGCCGGCATTGTGTATGAAGTAGTCTATAGCCTCCTTCTCCAGCGGATACAGGCCTGCCCACTCCTCTTCACTGCCAGGACCGGGCGTGTAGCCCATCATAATGTTGGCCAATGCGCTGTTGTATCCCCAGCTGCACTGTAGGATGACAGCACCGTTGTCGGCAGCATACTTGATGGCGCGGGCCTCCTGAGCAAGACTCACCGAATAGTTGCCATCAATAACCTGGCACGACATAATCTTCACGCCACCCTGTCCATCGCGTCCACCTGCCACACCACATACACCTTCGCCATTGCCGTTCACTGCAGCAATCGTTCCAGCCACGTGTGTGCCGTGACCCGTGTCGTGGGCATCGGACCACGATATGATGGGTGAGTTCTTCACGAAGTTGAATCCATAGCGGTCGCCGGCATAGCCGTTACCATCGGCATCCTCCTTGGAGCCCAGCACCTCGGCCTCGTTCACCCAGATGTTGGCACTCAGGTCGGGATGGCTCCACATGACGCCCTCATCGAGCACAGCCACGATGATGGAGGGGTCGCCCGTGCACAGTTCCCATGCCTCTTCGCAATTGACATCCGAGCCCGCCACGGTAGGCGCCCATTCCTGCGCAAAGTCATAGCCACCCCTGTTGATGTAGCCCCACTGGTGATACAGTCCCGGATCGTTGAAGGGGGCATTGGCCAATCGGGGAGCGCCTTTCAGGCGATCGCTGCTGATGGCTACGGGCTTACGGCCTTCGTTGTCGACGCGCTTGAGGGTCGTGTTGCACTGGATCTTCGATACCTCGCCCAGCAAGCGCAGGTTGCCGATAGCCACCTTGAGATCGGCCTCAGGGTTGAAACGAACGATATACCAGAGATGAAGGCCAGCCTCGCGGGCACGCTCCTCATTGCGCGGGTCTACGGGGAACACACGTTCCAGCTGGTAGGCACCGAGGATACGCAGCACCTCATCGGTAGAGGGTATTCCACTACGTGTCATCGCAGGAGCCTCGGCAGCCACCTGGTCAAGGATGTCGGTCATCTCGGGAACAAACTTAACGAGCAGTTCGCCCTCTGCAGCATCTTCAGGGATGAAGATGTCGGCCGATTCGGTCTCCTGACCACCCGGTGTGGTGAGGTCTGCATCGTTACAAGCTGTGATAATCAGCCCTAAGAACAGGGCATATAGGATGTTTCTTTTCATAAACACATATTCATTTATTCGATTTCTTCCTTCATCTCATACTTCTCGCGATAGCCGGGGAAGAAGTCGTAGTAGTATTCAAAGTCGGTGGGTTCGTTGTCAAATTTTGCCAGTTTGCCCTTTGAGTCGAGGCCGTTCTCCTTCTGCAGGAAGATGAGCGACTCGGGATACCAGTCGAGCAGATAGGGATGGTAGAGCAACCAGTCGGGGGCATTGCCGGTGAAGAAGTTGAGGTTTAGGGTCAGGCGCTTCATCTTGGGCAATATCTTGGGACGTCCGATGAGGTTCTGCAGGGTGTCGTTACCAGCCAGTTCCTCGGCCGTCCAGGCCTCTACCCCATCCTGGCCTACGGTGAAGTCGGGCACCGAGCCTTCGATATAGTTGTTTGAAAGGCGCAGTTCTTCGAGGGTGTCCCACAGGAGAAGGCGCTTGAGGGCATCGTTGTCGGCCGTGTTGAAATGGAGTCCAATACCGTTCTCATAGGTATCTTTCTTGCGCAGGTCGTACACTGACCACCGGCGGCATGCGAGCAGGTTGAGCGACTTCAGGTGGGGGAAGTTCTCTTTGGTAAGCACAGCGGGAATCTCGGTAAAGTTGTTTGAGTTGAGGTCGAGCGTTTCGAGCTTGTCGCCCAACTTGACGAAATCATCGGGTAGCGACACGAGGCCGAAGGCGCCAATCTGCAGGTGCTTGAGGTACTCCAGTTCGCACACCTCGCTGCCCAGCTCGATGCTGAGGAGCATCGTGTTGACGTTGCTGTAGATGTTCAGCGTCTCTATATACTTCAAATAACGCACCTCCTGAGGGATGCTTTCCTTGGTGTAGCACATCATGAAGTTGGCTGTGCGCACACGGCCAACAGCCTCACGGGGCACCTCACCACTGACAATGGCCTTGTCGGTGGCTTCCCACAGGGTGACATCGTCCCAGTGCTGCATGTTTTCCGTTACATCCCACTCGCTCATCAGCTGCAGGCGCTGAGCGATGGTGATAACTGCGAGCGAGTCGCCGGCACGGTCATCGGTGATGGTAGGAGCTGCCTCTTGGGTCACGGTGAGCACGGCAGGGAAGTCAAGCACATCGTCGGCACTCTGGGGCAGGAAGTGAACCCGGGCGGTACGCTGGGCAAAGCGGGTGTTGATCTTCCAATCGAAGCGCAGGGTGGTAGTGCGCGGACGCGAACCGCGATCAAGCTCCACATCATACTTGCCCGGAGTGATCCATTCCATAGCTTCACCCTCCTCATACTCTACGCTGACGGTAAAGGGAACGTTGGTAGTGACCGTAGCCTCGAAGTAGCGGTTGGCCACGCTGTTGGTAGAGGAGGCAATGGTGAGCTCTGGTTCCTTAAGTGTAATCTGCTTGCCGAAACCGCTCTGGCATACCTGCACCGTATAGGTGCCCAAATCGGACCTGAAGTAGACAGAGGCATCGCGCGAACCGGCGATAAGGGTGGAGTCAATGACAATACTGCACACGGTGCTGCCTATGCCATTGGCCGGCGAGATGCTTATCCATGGTTCAGAGGATACGGCGACCCATTCGGATGCCGAGTTCACCCGTAGATATTCTGTACCACCCTCGGCAGCAATGCTGATGGTATCTTTGTCCATCTCGAAGCCTTGTATCATTCCTTCCTCTTCGTTACAAGCACTAAAGAGAAGGGTGGTGGCAAGAAATACGAATAATAGTTTAGCGTGCTTAAGCATATGTTCTTATTATCTTTTATCTTTTGTAGTTATAGGGAGTTAAAGGAAGTTATCGCTTCGCTTTGGTGGAGATAAAGGCCATTAGCTTTTTCGCGCGTAAGGACATTCGGCATTTAACTCCTTTTACCTCCTTTTATCTCCATTTATCTCCTTAATAAAAATCATTCCAAATCCAAGTAATCACATCCACGAATGTCCTGTGTCTTGTCATAGATGAGCAGGTATAGGCCTGCTGCAATATAGTCACACACATCAGACAGGTTGATGGAGATGTTGGGATTGTCCTTAATCTCAAAGTAGCGGATATAGGGCGATATGGTGTCCTCAATCTTGCGCAGGTCGTTGGAACCGATGTAGAAAGCGCCCAGGCTAGGACAGGTATACAGTCCTGTGGGCCACTCCTTCAACGTGCGGTTACCCTGTTCGTCGCGTTGGTGACGGATGCCGAAGGTAGAGAGGTAGCCGCCATCGAGCGGTTCGTAGGGGAACTCCGAGAAGCTATTGTAACTGAGGTCGATACCATAGAGATAGGGAATATTGTTCGACCACAAGTCACTGGGCAGGTCGGTCAGCTTATTGTAGCTGAGGTCGAGTGTCTGCAAGAAATGAGCATACTTACCTGTCATGGAACCTTCGGGAATACGCTTCATACCATTACCCGAGAGGATGAGCGTAACCATAGGCGACCCCGTCTTGAAGAGTACGGCCGGCATGGTCTCCAAGCGATTGTACGAGAGCGACACCGATGTGGCATTGATGCCGTGGTGGTTGTCGCCGTGCTCAAAACCCGTAATCTCGTTGTAGGAGAAGTCCACCGAAGCCATCACATTGACAGACTTGGCATTGAAGATGTCGGGCACCTCCTTGAGCTTGTTGTGTGTGCAAGAGAAGAGCTCCACATCGAAATAGCCGAAGAAGTAGTCGTAGCCATCCTCTTCCCTATGGCTGGGGATGGTCTCTATCTCGTTATAGTCGAGGTATACCTTGGTGAGGTTGATACCCTTGCCAAAGGGGTGGAGGGTTTTGATCTTGTTGTTGGTGCAGTCGAGCATGGCCAGCTTCTTCATTCGGCTCAGGTACTCGTATTTGGGGAACTCCTCCAGATTGTTGTATCCCATATAGAGAATCTGCAGGCGGTCGCCACTCTTGCCGTCGATGATGGCTTCCCAGTCGCTCTTGAGCTGCTCGCCGCTGATGCCGCTGTTGCAGGCAATGTTGAGCGACTGCAATTCGGGCACATTGGTCAGCAGGTCCAGAGGCAGTGCCGTGAGCTTAGGGCAGTTGTAGATTTCTATATCGGTCAGCGCAGTCATATTCTCCCAGCTCCACGTCTCGCGCTCACCATAGAAGGGAGAGTCCTCCTTGACGTCGACAAAGAAGTTCTCTACGGTGATGGGCGAGTTGGCAATGTAGATCTGCTGCAACTCGGTAAGGCGCATCATGGCACGTGAGATTCCGGTAATCTGGTTGGTGAGGTTACCCGACTGCACATCCTTGAGTTCTATGCGTGTGCTCTTCAGGATGGGAGCCTGCTTGCCATCGCGGTTGACACCCTCCTGCAGGATGTCGGAGAGTCCCTCGCGGATATCGCGCTTGAGGAAACGGTTATGGTAGTCCATACGGATACGCTCGCGCTGCTCGGCACTCATGTTGGCACCGGCATCCTCAAAGAGATGTCCGCCCAACTTCTCGTCGTGTGTGCCGAGAGAGAGCACCACCAGCTTGTTGAGCTGACCTATGGCGTCGGGCACTACACCACGGGCACCCATACCGGCCAAGGATAGCGACACCACGCGGCCGTCACCGTCGAGGGTTACGCCCGGCTGCTCGCCCCACATATCGAGGTCTTTGTTGAAGTCCCAGTTGCAACCGGGAGCCTCGGCCTCGCCATAGTAGCTCCAGTTGGGTCCGTCAAGGGCAAGCCAAATCTTCTTCAGGGCAAGATAGTCCTTGATGTGCTCGGCCGTCTCGCTCAGCTGAATGGTGACGGGCACCTCCTCGGTGAGCTCATTGTCAGCAACGGTGAATCTCGCTCCATCAGCCACGCTGGCCGCTTCGAGCACCGTGCGTGCCTTCTTGTCCGAATAGGTAGTATAGTGCGTTACGGCATACTCACCAGCCTTGAGCCACACCACGGTATCTACGGTATAGTAGGTTGTCTGAGCATTGTAGCCCGATCCGTCGATAGCGTGGTCATGAAAATCTTCCTGGAACGCCACAAGCACCTTGTTGATGTCTACGCTCTCCCGTGTATTGACATTCATCACCGTGAGGCTCACCGCCTTGATATTGCTGAACGGATAGGCCCCTGCCCCACCGGCACGAGTGGCGGTGAATGCCTCGGGCTTGACGAGACGGAACGAAGCCTTGCCACGCGGCGTGACATCAACGGAGAGGTTATGGTATACCAGTCCGTCGGGGATGACAGTAAACTGCGACGAAGCCTCATCGGTCATAATCTCCTCATCTAAGTTGTCATAGAGCGTATAGCCCACCACACGATAGTCTCCCGCCAGCAACTGCAGCTTATCGCTGCGCAGGCCATACTCGGCATTCTCCGCGTTGTAGGAGTTGAGCACCAGTGTCTGCTCTATCGTAGAGCTTCCATGTTGCATATACACCTTCACCTTATGCGCGTCAGACAGGAAATCCAACGTAGCACGCGTGGCACTCTTGGCCGGTGCAGTGTCGTTCTTGTAGAGTTTGAACTGCACATAGCCATACTCTACGTTCTGCAGGTCATCCTTCTCGGCACAGCTTGTGAAGCCTGCTGCCACACAGAGGAGTAGCGCGAAAGAGGCGATGCGAAAGATCTTCTTCATCTGATTCTTTATATTCATCATTAGTTTAATATTTTCGTGGTTACTACCAAGGCCTTGTGGTGTACCTTCTGTGCATCGACGAAGAAGACGATATAGTCTGACTCGATGTAGGAGCGGAACTGGAGGAGCATGTAGTCGTCGCCCTCGGCTTCCATCATGGTGGGCTCAATAAAGTAATCCTCACCCTCTACGGCATATTCACCTGTGGTGATATTGATTACGCTGATGGTACCGTTAGCGATGCTGGGATCCCACAACTCAAGGGGGAGCATGGGGTTGAAGATGTAGGGATAGGCAAACTCCAGCTCGGCCTTGAAGACATTGTTGGCCGATACGCCGTTAGACTCGGCAAAAGCCACATACATCTCATCGGTCTCGAGGGCAACCTCCATATATTCGAAGGTGGGGCCATCGATGAGGTGGAAGCTACCGGCTAAAGCGCTCTCCTGAGTGAACTCGGCTATGAGGTATTGCTCGCACGCGGCCTTCAACTCGGGGATGCCACCCATGTCTTCGAACAGGAACGCTGCAACGCCTTCACCCTGGGCAACCTCGTCACAAAGGGCGTTGGGGAGCACGAAGAGGTAGCCCGTGCGCTCACCGCCGGTATTCTCCTCGAAGCTGAGGGTGATGCCGCCCTGCATGTCATCAGCTATGGAGACCCACAAGCCTGCAGTGTCGGCAAGCACACAACCATTGCTCTTGTCGTAATTGGCATAGTAGAGTGTATACGCGTCATTGAGGGCAGTCACGGTCACTTCGATGGGTGCATCATACACTTCTTGAGTCATCTCGTACAGGGAGTTCTTATAGGTCTGTCCATCGGCTGCCACCTTGAGCCCCCACTGTGTGGCCGGCTCCAAAGCGATAGTCCGGGCATCCATGCCTGTATAGGCCACGTGAAGGCGCATCATCGGGGTCTCGCGGTCGCTGAAGCAAATGGAGTCTGTGGCATTGCTTTGGCTATACTTCAGATACTCGGGCTTCACGTTCAGGGTGATGACCATTTCGTCGCGCTGTATGTCGAGCCACTCGGCACTCTGGCTGATGTAGAGGTTGTTCTTGTCGAAGGTCGTCTCCTTGATGACGAGTGTAAGCGTTCCTTCGGCACCGATGGTTACGGTCTGATTGTGAGTGTAGTTGACGGAGTCGTTGCCCAGCACAATGGCATTGGTTATACCTGTGCGGACGATTGTAGCTATCACACGGCTCTCCTCGCCCATGCGAAGGGAGATATTGGCCTTGCTGTCATCGACACTCTGTCCGTCGGCATTGACATGAAAGGTCACTTGCTGCTCGCCAGCCTTGCCGTTGGTGTCGAGAAAGAGGCCGTCGACCTTGCACCACATGGCATCGGACGAGAGCTGCCAGTCGGTATTGGCCGTGAAGGCGATAGTCACCTCTTCGCCGGCAGCTACAGTGTGTGTGGCCACTTCGGTAGGGAATATGGGAGTCGGTGCCTCGTTCTCCTCTATACAAGCGCCCATCAAGCAAGCTATCATTGCCAGGGCACACATCCAAAACTTATTCGTTTTCATTGTCTTCATTGTCGTATCGTGCTAATGTAATTAATATCCTTGGTTCTTGAGTATGCGGGCCTCATCGTCGCTTATCCACTCGACGGCATTGATGAAGGTGCCCACAACGTTGGTCCCTTCGGCCATGCCGGGTACCCATACGGTCATGTACTGGAAGATGAACTTCTCGCACGAGCTGTAATAGCTCACGAGCGATGAGGGCTGGTAGGCGTGGAGCATGCCGTCGCCATAGATGGTGCCGAAGGCTTCACCGGTGGTGGCCATGGTCTGGTCGTCCATCTCGATGAGCGGATTGAGCATATCTTCGGTAGTGAAGCGCACCTTCATGTCGTAACCGTCGTAGAAGTAGTCGTGAAGGATGACCGCAGTGGAATCTTCGGGGTCGACCTCCGTCGTTATCAGACGCATATCCTTTATCGAGTAGTCCATCAGGAAGGTAGATGTCACTACGGCATAGCCGGTGAAGGCGTTGATATCGAACGGGCATATCTTACGCAGGATGACCTTAGTCTCGTTGCCCTCGTAGAGGCTCCACTGGACATCGTCATCGGTAATCAGGCGAAGCACCAGCGTAGGGTCTTCGTCAATAGTCAGGTTATCATAGATGGCACGCACGCGCACACTCGTAGCCAGCTCGCCAGCCTTGATGACCACGGTGTTGGACTCCAATGTGTAATGGACTCCCTCGATGGCACTGCTCTCCTTGTCGACCACCTCCACGGCAAGCGTGCGGTCTTTGTCGCTGGCTTGTGTGGCCGCGATATGAATGTCGAAAACCTCTTCGCTGTTCTCTACACCCAATACCGAGAGGGTATCGGCAAACATGATGTAGAGCGGCCCTCCGTATACGGTGCGCTGCTCCTCACAACTGGTCAGTCCGGCAAGCATCACGAGCGATGCCACCATGCCGAGAAATATCTTCTTGTTCATACGTTCAGTATCCTTATTATTTGTTACTCTCATTGGGTTCAATGTCGGCGCCCGGCGACTCCAGTTCGTGCTGCGGTATGGGCCATACGAAGAGCGGATTGTCGGCCTCGACCTTGAGGCTGCTGCCGTTGCTGAGCGACTGCTCCTGGGGTGTGCGCTCGAAGCCCTTGTGCCAGCGCTTGAGGTCCTGAAGGCGGAAGCCCTCCATATAGAGTTCCTTCACGCGCTCCTCTTCGATGATGTCCATAGCATTTGCCTCGGTGAGCGAAGCCGATGCACCTGAGCTGTAGCGTGCCTTGCGCAGCTCGAGGATGTCGGCCGAGGCCTTGGCATAGAGCTTCTGTTGGGCGTATGCCTCGGCACGGATGAGGTACTGCTCAGAGAGGCGGAAGACCTGTGGCTCACATACGTGGAGTATCTGCGCACCTTCAAACAGTTCCTGATTGCCCCAGTACTTGGCGAGCAACGGCCAGGTGAGTCCGTGGCTGTGGCCAGTGGTCACTTGGCAAAAGTTGACGCTATAGCGCATATCGTTGGCTGCATACAAGCCCAACACCCACTGGGCAGGCACATAGTCGGGCTTATAGGACTGATAGTCCCAGTTGAAGAATACCGAGCCTAGAGCACCACCGTATGCCGTGGTGGTGAAGCCTATCTTCCAGATGGTCTCGGTGGAGCGGTTGTAGCGCCACATATACTCGTAGTAGCTGATCTGCTTGTTGGTCATCGACAAGTAGTCGGTCATGGTGGTATAGGGGGTATTTGCACTTGACAGGGCAAACTCTCCACTCTCGATGAGCAGGGTGGAGTACTTGATGGCATTGTCGTAGTCTTTCATATAGAGGGCTACACGCGCACGCAACGCGTATACCGTATATATACTGAAGTAGGGACTGCTGTAGAAGGTGTAGCTGTCGTCCTCATCGGTCAGCTGCAACAGGTCCTCGGCACGCTCGAGGTCGGCAATGACAAAGGCATACGAATCTTTCAGCGAAGCGCGCGACAGCGAATCGGTCTTATAATAGTCCTTCTTGATGACTACGCCCAGCTCATCGGCCGCCTCATCATCGTTCTCATATGCCTTGCAGAAGAGCTTGATAAGCTCCGAATAGGCCAAGGCACGGGCAAAATAGGCCTCGCCGCAATATTGTTCCAAACGGTCGAAGTCTGTGTCGTCGTAGATATTCTCGCGCACCTTGTCGGCATTGGCCAGCAGGAAGTTGCATCGACCAATCACATCGTACAGAGCGCCATACACGGAGGTGATTTGCGAATTGGTGGCCAGGATGTCCCAACGCCAGATGTCGCCATAGGTATTGGTGTATCCGTTGACGGCATAGGCGAGGTCGGCCTGCAGGTCGGGCAGCAGGGTGAGGTAACCACTATACAGCGCACCACTGAGCCAGGCGCTATAGATACCGATGACAGCTTGATTGGCCTCGTCGATGGTGGTGATGGCACTATCGGCAGGTATTTCATCTTGCGGATACTTGTCGAGGCAAGATGACAGCATGCACACGCTGAGTGCAATGAACAAGGATGTTTTTATTTTTCTAATCATATTGTTATCTTTTCCAACCTCAGATTACTCTGATTTCTCAGATTTCTATTGACTAACAATTCGTGTAATCTGCGGAATCTGTGGTTTTTTATTTTAGAACGACAATTCAATACCCATTGAGAACTGGCGCGACATAGGATACTGTGCCGCATACACATTGCTGGTCGACTCCGGGTCGATGCCGCTGAATCGGGTGAAAGTGAAGAGATTCTGCCCCTGCACGTAAAGGCGAGCGCCACCTATGCCCTTGAGCTTGGCCAAGGTAGAGGGCTGCAGCGTGTAGCTGAGCATGAGGTTCTTCATGCGCAGGAACGAAGCATCCTCGAGGAAGCGGGAGTCCATCTGCGGAGTTACACCATAGCGGGGTATGTCGGTAATGTCACCGGGCTTCTTCCAACGGTCATAGAGCAGGCGCTTCGACTGGTTGTATACGGTATACAATCCGTTGCTCTCTTCGAAGAAGCGGTCATTATTGAACATCCAACGATTGGCCACCCAGGCAAACTGGGTGCTCACGGCCCAACCCTTCCACTGCACGGAGGTACCGAAGCCGCCTTGCCACGGTGCCATATAGGTCTTGCCTACAAGCACCTTGTCCGACTCGCGGAACTCGGTGGTGATGTTACCCTCCTTGTCGTACCAGAGGGCATCGCCATTGGCTGGGTTGACACCGGCGTAGCGGTTGATGTAGAACTCGCCAACAGGATGTCCGACAACGAGCTTGGTCGAGGTGCCTGACATCTCGTATTCGTTCAGACCGTTATAGAGTTCGGTAATCTCATTATGGTTGTACGATGCATTACCGCTGATGTTCCATACAAAGTCCTCCGTGCGAATCACATCGAGGTTGGCCGACAGTTCCACGCCACGGTTGACCATAGCACCCACATTGTCCCAGCGCTGGCCGAATCCATTGTTAGCATACGACTGAGGCACAAGCATCAGCATATCGGTAGTGAGTTTGTTGTAGAACTCAATATCCACATTGAAGCGGTGAAGGAATCCCAAGTGCAACGCCAGGTTACTGCTCCATAGCTGCTCCCAGCTGAGATCAGGATTTCCTTCACTCGATGGAGCGATACCCGACTCCCCATTATATATATATCCACCGCCCACCAGAGCCAGATGGTCGTAGTTGGGAATAGAGGAGTTGCCCGATGTACCGGTGCTGAGTGCAACCTGGGCATTGGTAATCCATGTATAGGGACGCATAAACTTCTCTTTCAGCACATTCCACATCAAGCCCACACTCCAGAAGCCAGCCCAGCGGCCATTCTTTCCGAAACGCGAAGAGGCATCGGTACGGAGCGAGAAGTCGGCATAGTATTTATCCATATAGTTATACTCACCACGTCCGAAGAAGGAGAGGTAGGCATAGCTCGAATAGCTGTTGGCCCACGACGAAGCGTATGTACCGTTCGACAAGGTGGTGAGGAAGTCGTTGTTCTGTCCGCGTGTCACCACCTGGAAACTCTCGGAGCGGTAGTTTACGCCCTCCTGTCCGAGCAGGAAGTTGAAATCGTGTATGTGATCAATGTCGAACTTATAGTTGGCGGTATTGGTTGCCGTGAGCTGCATCGTGTTGCCTGTAGCGTTGGCCGCCGTACCTATGCCATTGTTGCCGGGGAAGCTGGGCAGCGACTTCACGTCGGTCGTCGAGAGCGAGAAGTCAATACCGAGCTGCGAACGTAGGGTAAGGTTCTTCACTGGGGTAGCCTCGGCGTAGATGGTGCTCAGCACCTTGTATTTCTTCATCAGCTGCGGGTTAGTCTGCATCCACTCGATGGGGTTCTGCGTAGTACCCGTCCATGAACCATCTTTCGACGAAGCGATGCTGCCGTCCTCGCGATAGGGATTCCAATAAGGCAGCATGAAGCGGCTTGCCGAGATGGGCGTATAGAGTGTGTAGGCACCCTCGTCGGCCTGCTGCACCTCTTCGTAAGCGAGCATCGTGTTGGTTCCCATCTTGAGCCATTCGCCAGCCTTCACGTCGGCATTGCTGCGCAGCGAGTAGCGGCGGAAGGTAGAGCCCAGCGCGATACCGTCCTGGTCGTAGAAGTTGGCCGACACGAAGTAGTTCATGCGCTCCGTGGCACGGCTCACCGAGAAGTCATAGTTCTGCAACATGGCACGGTTGTTGAAGATAGCCCGCTGCCAGTTCACATCGGTCAAGCTCAGCAGGTCATAGTCCTGTCCCTTGTCGAGGCCTAATTCCTTCTCAAACTGTATGCGCTCGGCCGTGTTCATCAGTGTCCACTCCTTGGAGCTGGCGAGCTGTGAGAATCCGGCCTGTGCACGTAGCGTCACCTTGGGTTTCTCCATCTGTGTGCCACGCTTGGTCGTGATCACCACCACACCATTGGCAGCACGTGCACCATAGATAGAGGTCGACGAGGCATCCTTGAGCACCGACACCGACTCGATATCGCTCGGGCTGATGGTGTTGAAGTCGGCACTTGAGATAGGCACACCATCGAGGATGAAGAGCGGTGCCGTACCCGAGTTGATGGAGTTGGTACCACGTATTTGGAAGGTAGCCGCCTTGGAGGGCTCACCCGAGTTGGAGAGCACCGTCAAACCCGCCGTCTGTCCCTGCAGTGCCTGGTCGAATCCCGCTGCAGGCACCTCGGCAATCTTGTCGGCCTTCACCGTACCTACCGAGCCCGCAATGGTACCCTTCTTCCTTACACCGTAGGCTACCACTACTACTTCCTCTACCATCTGCGCATCTGAGAGCATCTCGATGTTCAGTGTCTTCGTCGCAGCAGTCACCTTATGCTGCTGCTCCTGCATGCCGAGGTAGGTGAAGCTCAGCGTAGCCTCCTTACCTGCTATCTCTATGGCATAGTTACCATCAAAGTCCGTGATAACACCGTTATACGGATTTTCCACTTGACGTATGGCCACACCAATTAATGGTTCACCATCTTCCTTGGAGATTACCGTACCCTTCACCGTAAATCCTTGTGCCAGCAATGTGCCACAGGCAAGCATCACTCCAAGAATGGTTGTTATAATTCTTTCTCTTATCATATACGTAGCTCTGTCACTAGTTTTTTGTGTATTTTCTTCTTTTAGAAAGGCGTAAAATCAAAATGCCTGCAAAATTACACATAAATAATGAAATATGCCAATAATCAGTATTCTTTAACGTCTGTCAAGCGCCATAGGTGCATCCGTCAGCTGCCGCAGGTACTCCGCGAAACTCTCGTAGGTGCTCTGCGAAACTCACGCAGGTGCTCCGCGAAGCGCATGCAGGTGCGTCGCTACGACAGCTGTGCTTCTGCATGCAACTGTATTTTTATCTCGGATAAAGTATTGATTTTTCACTCTTTTTATATAACTTTGTCCTCGATAACTATTTGTTGAACCTCATATCCTCGTTGTACAATGATGAGTAAAAGTATGATAAGAATAGTCCTGACATTATGTGTGTCGGCCTGGAGCGTACTGTTGTCGGCTCAGCCCAACTATTCTGATTCGCTAGTGAGTGAGCATTTGGGACGTGGCGTCGTTGCTGTAAGGCAGAGCGCCGAAGAGGTGTTTGTCGCCTGGCGCTATCTGGAAAGCGACCCCACAGACATCGCGTTTAATATCTACAGGGATGGGCTAAAGATAAACAGCGCACCCATAGTGGATATTACATGGTATGTCGACACGCAGGCTCCCGACAAGGAACTCCTGTATGAGGTTCGCCCCGCCGCTGCAACGGAGGATTGCTGTTCAGGACAGTATCGCCTTCCAGCACAGGCTCCCCTCGGATATATTGAAATTCCACTCTACTGCCCACAAGGAGGGAAGACTCCCGATGGACGTAGCTACACCTATTCGGCAGGTGATGCCAGCATGGGCGATGTGGATGGCGACGGAGAATATGAGATCGTGCTTAAATGGGATCCCTCGAATGCACATGACAATGCGCATGACGGCTACACGGGCAATGTGCTTTTCGATTGCTACCGCCTCACGGGCGAAAGGCTGTGGCGCATAGACCTCGGTCCCAATATCCGTGCAGGAGCACACTACACGCAGTTTATGGTCTACGACCTTAATGGCGACAATAAAGCCGAAGTGGTAATGCGCACCTCAGACGGCACCATCGATGGCATGGGACGGGTCATTGGTGATGCGTTTGCCGACTACCGCCAAGTAGGCGATACGGCTGCTGCCCGCCGTCGTCAGAGCCAGATGAGCTCATGGCAAGCCAATAACCGCGACCGGTTTGAACGTCGCTCATTGCCCGATACGACATTGCAGCGACAGCCATCCCGCAACACTCGTCGCAGATGGAATCCGGCACCTCCCATGCAGGGACGCATCATCAGCGGCAACGAATATCTCACCGTCTTCTCAGGACTTACGGGCGAGGCATTGCAGTCCGTCAATTATGAGCCCGCACGCGGCGATGTGAGGGATTGGGGCGACAGCAACGGTAACCGCAGCGACCGCTTCCTAGCCTGTGTCGCCTATCTTGATGGGGTGCATCCTTCGGTGGTGATGTGTAGAGGCTACTACACACGTGCCGTGCTGGCAGCCTTCGATTGGGACGGCGACAGCTTGCGCCAGCGCTGGATCTTCGACTCCTATCAGCCAGAGTGGAAAGCCTACTCCGGGCAAGGCAACCATAACCTCCGTGTGGGCGATGTCGATGGCGACGGATGCGACGAAATCGTATACGGATCCTGCACGATCGACAACGACGGAAACGGATTGTACTCGACAGGCCTGGGGCATGGCGACGCACTGCACATGACAGCCTTCTATCCCGACAGCGCTTCGCTGCAGGTGTGGGCATGCCACGAGAACCGACGCGATGGCTCGACGCTGCGCGATGCCCGTACGGGACGCATCATACACCAATACCCCAGTGGCGAAGACGTAGGCCGCTGCATGGCAGCCGACATCGACCCACGTCATCCAGGCGTGGAGATGTGGAGCCTGGCCTCGGGAGGCATACGCAACTTGGCCGGTGAGGTTATCGCTTCGCGAGTGAAGGGGCTCTCCACCAACATGGCCGTCTGGTGGGATGGCGACCTGCTACGCGAACTGCTCGACGGCACACGCGTGAGTAAATATGACTGGGAAGCCGACACGTGTCGCACAATCGTCCAATTCGATGGCTGTTCCCGCATCAATGGCTCAAAGTCGAATCCCTGCCTCCATGCCGACATTCTGGGCGACTGGCGCGAAGAGATACTCGTCCGCACTCAGGACAACAGCGCCCTACGCCTTTACATATCCACCATACCCACTCCCTATCGCCTGCACACCTTCCTGCACGACCCCGTCTATCGCATCAGCATAGCCACGCAGAACGTAGCATACAACCAGCCCACCCAACCGGGCTTCTATGTCGGCAGCGATGTGCATGGAGCATTCCGCGGAGCCCTCATCCCATAAAGGGGAATTCGACAAACCAGCTCTGTCCATACATTCTAATACTAACCACATAAAACGAAAACGAAATGCGAAGAGAAGCTTTTAAGATGTTCCTCAAGCCAGGATGCGAAGAGGAGTACGAACGTCGCCATGCTGCCATATGGCCCGAGTTGAAACAGCTGTTGTCAGAGAATGGCGTATACGACTATTCCATCTACTGGGACAAAGAAACCAACATCCTCTTTGCCTGCCAAAAGGTGAAGGGCGAGGGCGGCTCACAAGACATGGGCGACAATCCTATCGTGCAGAAATGGTGGGACTACATGGCCGACATCATGGAGACCAATCCCGACAACTCACCCGTCTCAATCCCCCTCCCCGAACTCTTCTACATGGAGTGATGTCGAGCGACATTAAGAGCGCACCTGCGTTCCTGAAACATGGGCTGTGCCTTTCCTCGGAGTGGCACAGCCCATTTTTTATAAAGGTATAGCCGTTTTTTAGGAAAATAGCGTTATCTTTGCATAAATTTGGAGAGCACGCAACACCTACCAGCATAACGAACATGGAAAAGATTATCGACCCCATAAGCAGAGAACTCCTCAAGGCTGAACTCACAGCCGACAAGCTGCTGAGACATACCAACCGTGGAGGCAACGAACTCTATGTCATTGATGCTCATGATTCGCCCCACGTGATGCAGGAGATAGGCCGTTTGCGTGAGATTGCCTTTCGTGCTGGCGGTGGCGGCACCGGGCTGAGTGCCGACATCGATGAGTTCGACACGATGGAGGTTCCCTACAAGCAGCTTGTAGTGTGGAATCCCGATGCGAATGAGATTATTGGCGGCTATCGATACATCCATGGTGCCGATGTCAAGTTCGATGACAAGGGACAGCCCATCCTGGCCACCTCACACATGTTTCACTTCTCCGAGAAGTTCATCCACGACTTCCTGCCCCGCACGTTGGAGCTGGGACGCTCGTTTGTGGCTGTCGAATACCAAGCCTCACGCACCGACACGAAGGGGCTCTTTGCCCTCGACAACCTCTTCGATGGGCTGGCCTCGCTCACTGTAGTGCTCGACGATGCTGAGTACTTCTTCGGTAAGATGACCATGTACCCCTCCTATGACCGCTTGGCACGCGATATGATACTCTATTTCCTCGACAAGCACTTCGGCGACCGCCGCCATCTGGTAAGCGCATACCAGCCGCTGTTCCTAGAACACAATCCCAAGCAGTTCCGTGAGCTCTTCGTGGAAGATGACTTCAAGCTCGACTACCGCATCCTCAATGCCGAAGTGCGAAAGCGTGGCTGCAATATCCCCCCGCTGGTCAATGCCTACATGAACCTATCCCCCACGATGCTTGTCTTCGGCACGGCCATCAACCATGAGTTTGGCGAGGTGGAGGAGACAGGCATCCTCATCAGTGTAAACGAACTGCACGAGGACAAGCGCAAGCGCCATATCCTCTCGTTCATTGACGAGCACCCCGAGTATGCCGGCCGCATCAAAGGCACCAAGGTGATGTTTCCACTAAAGCGACTGATACGGAAGAAATAGCCTGGCTCGGAGCCGATTGCAACGGAAAAATAGAGAAGGCGATGCCAGTACCAAATAATTTCATTGCAGTGAGACTCGAGTCTCACCACTGAGAAATTCCAGTCCCACTGTATAGAAATTCCAGTCTCACTACAGAGAGACTGGAGTATCGCTGTACACTTTGCTATAATGCAATACTTTTCCTCTCAAAACGTCACTAATCCGCAAAACTTTCATTAACTTTGCAGCGCAAACGGAATCTTTAACAGCAAACAAAATATTCACTTTAAATAATTTATGTATGAAACAAAAGCTACTATTATTTTTAGGATGCATGCTCATGGTGATGGGGATGCGGGCGGAAGAGTATTCGTATACTTTTGAAAAAACACAATTCTCTGCTAATGGAACAAAAGTATTAGGCAATGTAGGATGGACCCTTGATGGTAATGGTGGTTATTGGGGGTATGATGGAACTAAAGGTCAACAATTTGGTTCAGGAAACAAACCTTATAAGGAAATGACCTTATCTACATCAGGAATCCCAGGTACTATAACCAAGATTGTGATTAACACATCAGGTGCAAGTGATATAAAAGGAACTGCTACAATTAAAGTCGGTGAAACTGAGTTTGGCAAGATTACTCTTACTAAGACTGCTACGAAATATACTTTCGAAGGTTCAGCTAAGGGAGAGGTGGTAATTTCATATACTCAAACATCGTCAAAAGCTATTTATATCAAGTCTATCGCAATCACTTATGTGACAGAATCATATGTTGCGGCACCAGGACTTCCCGAATCTTGTAACTTTACTGAATCGGAAAAGTCTATTGAAATCATAAATAACGATTCAGAGGCTACCGTATATTATACTACAGATGGTGACACCCCGACAAAGAATAGTGCAGTGTATAGTGAACCATTTTCTATTTCTGAAACCACTACAGTAAAGGCTATTGCAATAAGGGGAAACTATTGTAGTGAAATCGTGTCTGCAACCTATACAAAAGTAAGTGAAGAGGACTATGTAAACGTTTCTTTCAGTATTAATGGAGAAGTTGACGTGAATAACGACGTCAAGATATTAAAGGAGGTTGAACTTCAGGAGTCCTCTCTTCCCGAGATAAGCTTTCCTAATGGTATTAGTCTCAAAGGCTGGTCAAAAGATAAGAACTCTACAGATGTTGAAACTTTCCCTATCACAAATATCACAGATGACATCACGCTCTATGCCGTATTTGTAAGACCTGCATCCTTCCGATTGGTAACAGATGTGGCAGAACTCACAGCGGGCGATAAGGTGATTATTGCTTGCCCTGAATTTTGCAAGGCTATTTCTACAGACGAAATGATTATTAACGGAAATGCGTGTGCCCAAAGTACGCTTGTGACCATTGAGGGTAGCGGCAACATCCTATCTCCAACGAAAATGACACGTATTTTCACTCTGGGAAAGAATGACGACGATTTTACATTTAAGGAGAATGACAAATATTTGGCATGTCCTGAAGATAATAATAGACTGGCGATGCAGGAAGCTGATGGTTCCGAAGATTCGTGGACAATAATCATCAAAGAAGAAGGAGTGGCAGTAATTAATAACAAAGTTTATACTAAAAGAAGCATTCAATACAATTCTTCAAGCCCTCGTTTTGCTTGTTATGAATCTGTTCAAAAAAGTATTGCAATCTACAAAGAAGCAACTTCAGAAGTGCTATCTACTACATACACTCCTGTCACCATCTCTTCTATAGGCTATGCAACGATGTATTTGGCAGATGCTGTTGCAATGCCTGCAGGTGTAGAGGCATATATTGCCACAGGTGTGAATGGTGACTACCTCCAGATGGAGCAGGTAATGGGTACACTTCCTGCCGAGACAGGTGTTATCCTCAAAGCTGCTGAGGGTGAGTATGCATTCATCCACTTAACAGAAAAGGCGGCAGATGTTTCAGACAACCTCCTTGAAGGTACTACCGTGGATACCTACGTTGCAGGTCCTGCTTATGTATTGGCTAATGAAACTAAGGGGGTAGGCCTCTACAAGGCTACACTTAATAAGGATGAAGCAGGTGCTGATGGTACAACCCACTTCAAGAACAACGCCAATAAGGCGTACCTGCCAGCAAGTGCAGTAGCAAGCAATGCTCCTATGTTCAGCTTCAGCCGTGGTGGTGATGAGGAGGATACCACAGGCATTGAGTATTCTTCGCCTCTCAACTCTATGCCCTCAACCGCGATTTACGACCTCACCGGTCGCCGCGTAGAGAAGATGGAGAAGGGCATCTATATTGTGAACGGTAAGAAAGTGATTAGATAAAGACCCCCAAGACTCGCAAGCGAGACTCCTTTAGGGAGATAAACCTCCCGTCGTCGCAACCGACGCTCTTTTCGCGTCGGCCCCCTCTATGGGGAGAGCCTGCGGGATGATAACAAAAAGAATAGTATAAACAAACAATAAACAACGGCCTTATCTAACTCCCCCGCGATGTCGGAGTTCTCCCCTTCGGGGGGAGTTAGAGGGGGCTTCATTCGATGGAATTATGAACAAGAAAGCATATATCACCCCCGCAATGGAGGTAATAAACATTGAGACAGTAGAGATGATGGCCGCAAGCCTTGGTGTCAATGAGGATACCGTAGACACCTCGGCCGAAGGTGTTCAGCTCAGCCATGGTCAGCGTGGCACATGGGGCAATCTGTGGGATGAGGGAGAATAGTCTCTTTCTGCCACCAATGCATATAAGCGGAGTCAAGCCTTGGTTTTGACTCCGCTTTGTTAAGAATCTGTTAAGGTGATTGCCATTATTCTCAGGCATTATTGCTGCAGAGTGGGCGAAAAAGTATATATTTGCTATTGAAAACGGAAAAATGATGTCGCGATGAAAAGAATAGCCTTGATTGCCCTTCTCTTGACGGGAACATACCTTACTGTATTGGCACAAGAGGAGCCGATGAAACATGAAGTGCTGAAAAGCATGCCCGCCTTCTACGAAGAGCTGAAGGCGACGCTTACCTATCCCATGGCATGGGGGCACTCGTCTACACGACGATATGCCAAATGGCAACGCGAGGGACGGGCTAAGGTGTTGGAATGCATGAGCCCGGCTCCGCCAAAAGCATCCGACTTTGCCCCTGAGGTGCTGGCCGAGGAGCAGCGCGAAGGGTATCGTGCACAGAAGATATGCTTCAACATCAGTGCGTGGAGCCGCGTGCAGGCCTACTTGCTTATACCCGACGGAGAGGGACCCTTCCCTGCCGTACTGGCTCTGCACGACCATGGAGCACACTTCAGCATCGGGAAGGAGAAGATGGTGCGCCCATTTGAGGTGCCCGATGAGGTGACTGCCGATGCAGAAAAGTGGAGCTATGCCTGCTACGATGGCGTGTTTGTAGGCGACCGCCTGGCGCAGGAGGGCTATGTGGTGCTGGCTGTGGACGCGCTTTTCTGGGGCGACCGAGGACGTCGCGAGGGAGTAGACTATGATGCGCAGCAAGCACTCAACAGCAACTTGCAACAGATGGGCATGTCGTTTGGCAGCATCATCGCATGGGACGACCTGCGCAGTGTAGAGTTCCTGAACACGCTACCGTGTGTGCAGCGTGGCGAGATTGCTGTCCTCGGTCATTCGATGGGTGCTCACCGCGCATGGATGACGGCAGCCCTCACCGATGAGGTGAAGGCAGGTGTCGCCATTTGCTGGATGAACACGACAGAGCATCTGATGACGCTCACCAACAATCAGAATAAAGGTGGATCGGCCTATGCGATGATTATCCCAGGGGTGCGCAACTACTTGGACTATCCGCATGTGGCTTCATTGGCATGTCCCAAGCCGATGCTGTTCATGAACGGGACGAAAGATAAACTGTTCCCCGTGCAGGGGGTGGAGGAGGCTTACGCTGAGATGCGCCGTGTGTGGCACGACTGCGGAGCCGATGAGCAACTGGTGACACGGCTCGTGGAGTCACCTCACTACTTCGGAGAGGCTATGCAGCAAGAGGCGATAGCCTTCCTCCGTAGCGTCTTTGGTGATAGGTGATCTAGGCGTTTCTGATTGCTTCGATCTCCTCGGTGGTGCAGGGCTTGTGGTTACCCAAGTGGCGTGAGCCATTCTCGGTGATGAGGTAGTCCTCTTCGTTGCGTATGCCACCAAAACCGCGCCAAGCATCCAGCTTGTCGTAGCTGATGAAGTCGGTAAACATCTTCTCGGCCTGCCATTTGTCAATCAGTTCGGGGATGAAGTAGATTCCCGGTTCGATGGTGAAGACAAAACCCGGTTCAAGCTTACGCGCCAAGCGAAGTGACTTGAATCCGAATTGTGTGCTCTTGGGCTGTCCGTCGTAGCCGACATACACCTCACCGAGGTTTTCCATATCGTGTACATCGAGTCCCATCATGTGACCAAGTCCATGGGGCATGAATAGTGCGTAAGCTCCTGCGTTGGCAGCTTCTGTAGGGTCTCCCTTGATTAGGCCCAACTCCTTCAAGCCTTTACACATCTCCGTAACAGCCATCATATGTACTTCACGGTAGGTGATGCCGGGGCGTAGTGCTGCTACTGCTATGCGGTATGCTTGCAGGTTAATGTCATAGATTGTCTTCTGACGCTCGCTGTAGCGAGGGCTCACGGGCATGGTAGAGGTGAGGTCGCCGGCATAGTGCATGGTGTTCTCAGCTCCGGCATCGAGCAGGAAGAGCTGGCCCTCACGGAGTACGTTGCTGTGGCAGTGATTGTGCAGTGTCTGTCCGTTGATCGTGGCGATGACGGGGAATGAGAGATTACCTCCGTGACGCATGGCTACCTCCGTGACGGCTGCTGCCACTTCGCTTTCCTTGATACCGGGACGCACCATGCGCATAGCTGTCACGTGCATCTCTACACTGGTATTGATGGCTTCCTCAATCTGTGCAATCTCTTCAGCGCTCTTATAGTTACGTTGGTTGACGACGGCACGGATAAAAGGTATGGATGACTTGGCTGCCAATTCGGTGGGGTGTATTCCGAGCAACTCGCTCAGCCATAATTTATGGTCGCCACGGTAGGGTGGAAGGTAGTGGATAGTCTGTCCCTTGGAGGCTGCTCGGTCAAGGTAGCTCTTCAGTTCGGCCATGGGCAATGTCTCGGTGATGCCTACACTCTCGCTCTTCTCACGGATGGTGGGCTGTGTTCCCATCCACACGATGTCGTCAATGGTTAGTTCGTTGCCAAAGATTATCTCACGATTCTCATCAATGTCGATAATCGCAGCCAGACCGGCATAGTCTGAACCGAAGAAGTAGAGGAATGTGGAGTCCTGACGGAAGTGGTAGGTGTTGTCGGCATAGTTCATGCCACACTCGTCGTTGCCGAGGAACAGCAGCAAACCACTCTGCAGCGTCTCTTTCAGCTGTTGACGACGGCGGATATAAGTCTCTTTTGCAAACATAATGATTCTATTTATTGGGTTAGTACTTATTCGTTCTTTCCGGTTATGCGGTTGTAGATGCCAATATACTTCATGGCAACACTGTTCTCCCCATAAGTGTTTACGGCTTTACGTGCAGCTTCGCGGCTCAGTATGTCGTATTCGCCTTCGGTGAGTAGCCAGTGTATGCCTGCCGCAAAGTCCCCCACGTCCTTGTATTCTGCGATGTAGCCATTGTGCAGATGGTCAATCATCTCAGGTATTCCTCCTACATGGAATCCTATGCAGGGGACTCCGCATGCCATTGCCTCCACTATCGTGTTGGGCAGGTTATCCTGCAGTGAGGGAATGGCGTAGATATCGACCGCATTGTAGATGTTCGTCAACTGCTTCTCATCGGAAATATAGCTTAGGGGATACACCTCGAAGGGGATATCGTGGTACATCGAGGAATCGGTATTCTTTCCCAAGAGCACGACACCGAGTTTCCCGGCCCATTCGGGATGCTCCTCATGGAGCCTCTTCATCGCTTCCTTCAGATAGTGGAAGCCTTTGCGCTCGTCGGTGATGGTATGTGAGCTGAACAGTACCAACCGCTTGTCCTGTGGAAGGCCTATGGCATTGCGTGCCGGCTGCTTGGGCCTTGGCCTGAATAGGCTGATGTTAATGGCATTGGGTATGCATGTGATTTTGCGTCCGTGCAGTAGGTGGCTATTGCCTGCCATGTTGCCAAGCCAACGGCTACATGCTATAAACTGGATGTTGCTTCCGTTTAGCAGCTGGCTCTTGCGGTCAAACGTGCGGGAAGCCACATCGTGATGCTTGCGGCTATTGAGCTGAGGGCAGTCGTGGCAGTGCCCTGTGTAGTGGTCGCAGTCGTGGGCATAATGACATACTCCGGTGAAGGGCCACATGTCGTGCAATGTCCAGACTATGGGCTTGCCTGTGGCAACGATTTTCTCTACCGCGTCGAGCGAAAGCATGCCGTCGTTTATCCAATGCAGATGGATTACATCGGCTTGCTTGAACTCCGGCAAATCGGTGATATCCCCTCCCGAGCGTCCAAGGTCGATGGCGTAAATACGGTTGCGACGGAGGTGGGTGTGTATCGCAACGGAGAGCCTCTCCCTTAGTATGCTGAGTCTCCCGGCCAATGAGTGTTCGGCAACAACGGTGGTGACTTGTCCTGTAGCCTTTTTTCGTACTAGCATCTTGGCCTTGATTCCATTGTTTTTCAAGGCCTCGGTGAGGCGGTAGGCTGCAATGGCAGGACCTCCCTGACGTTCGGTTGTATTAATGATGAGTACGCGCATAGTGGCTTGTTATTTACCTGTTTGTTGTGCTACCTCAAGAAGGGCTGTCGTCATGTTGCTCCATGCATATTTGCTCTTTTCCTCAGCGATTCCCTGCTCAAAGTCTCCTTCCTGCTTGTTGTCCACAAAGTCGACCAATGCATCGGCTATATCTGCGGCATCGGGCTGCACCACATAGCCCACACGTCCGTGTGGTACAATCTCGGCGAGCCCACCTACGTTGGTAACCAGCATGGGACGTTCAAAGTGATAGGCTATCTGAGTTATTCCGCTTTGTGTGGCACTCTTGTAGGGTTGCGCTACAAGGTCGGCAGCAGCGAAGAAGTAGCGTACACGATCTGCAGGGATAAACTCCTTGTACCAAACAATATGTTCGGCCAGGTCGAGCTCGCGCTCCAACCGCTCATACAGCTCGGCATTGCTATAGAACTCGCCTGCAACAATGAGCTTCACCCTCTTGTTGCGCAATCGCTCGTCGGCAAAGGCTCGAAGGAGAAGATCCAGCCCCTTATAGTCACGGATGAGGCCGAAGAAGAGGATATACCGTGTATCTGCATCAAGACCGAGAGTTTGTATGGCTACTTCACGCGTCACCTTCTCACCGAAGTTGTCATAGAGCGGGTGGGGGGTTAGCGCGTAGGGCTTGGTGTCATCAAAACTCTTGGCATCGCCCAACACCGCTTCCGACATGGCTACATATCCATCAAGCGACTTTATCATGTAGCGGGCAAATAGGCGGTCGCCGATGCGTCGTTCATGAGGAATGACATTGTCGAGCAGACCTACCACCTTGATGTGCGCACGGCGTATGATGCGGGCAATCGTTCCTAAGCATGGTGCAAGGAAGGGGAGCCAAAAACGTACCATCACCATATCGGGCTTCATGCGACGAATCTCACGTCCCACGCTAATCCAGTTCAAGGGATTGATGGAGTTGATCTTACGGACAATGGTAAGGTCTGAGGGAGCAGGACTGGTTGAGTATTGTGTTTTTCCCGGGAAAAGGAAACTGGGATACTGCAGTGTGAATGTGTAGATAGTGACTTCGTGCCCTTCGCGTTGGAACTCACGTGCCAGCCGTTCATTAAAATCGGCTATACCTCCGCGGTAAGGGTAGGCGGGTCCTACGATGATAATTCGTTTCTTCTCCATATGCTCCACATTTATTCGACAAATTTAGTATAAAAAAACGACTTAGCGAAAACATTCCCTGTTTTCCTTGTTGGGATGCAGTGAGATGGTTTAGAAAAGACAATTCATTTCTATACATGAATAAAAAGCGAGGGAAGCAATTTGCTCCCCTCGCCAAAACGTGTATAGGATTCCTTAATTACTTGGAAACATATTTGTAAATACTTACATACTGACGTGCATCGGTCTTGCTAGGATAGCAACCATATGATGAGTATTGCGTATCGTACATGATGGTTTTCCCTTTATCTGGATTGGTGACACTGAAGGTGTTGTCTCCATTGGAAGTAATATTCCATATATAGCTTTCCTGTGCATCAGTTGATATATTGAAGCTATTGTACTCTCCTTTCATATAGATGTAGCGGCCAAATGTATCCTGTAGTGTATAACCACCTTCTACGGAAGTTACAGTAAGCTTAGCCACTTCTGTTATTGCATCCGATGCAATCTCACCATTTTCAATTTTCACAGTTTCTGCCGGCATGTAACCATAGGTCTTGGCCTCGTCCAAACGCGACATTACTTTATCTCCAGCAACAAAGAGATAAATCCCCTCCTCTGAAAAATCAGTTACGCTGATATAGCGCCCGCTATAAGTTACACCTGGGGTGTCGGATCCCTCTGAACCCTCTTCCCCTTCACTGTCGTTGCCTTCTCCAACGAGACCACCATCCTCAGTAGTTAGGGAGTATTCATCAATAAGAACAGACTTGCCAGGATTCTTCGAACACATTACGACAAGGTTGACTGTAGTCTCTGCATTAAGGGTAAACTCGTAGTTTACTTCAACCCATGTGGCGACAGTAAGATCATTCACATAGTTTCCATAAGCATAAGAACCTACCTTCCCATCAGTAACAGGAGTGTAGCCTGGACGTACCGACCCTCCTTCGGCTGTAGCAGCTTTGGCATAGAAGTGTACATTGTAGGTGCCTGCCTTTAAGGTAATTTCCTTGTGACCGAGGCGCTTGTTTGAACTTGCATTCCCTTCAATCTGCACTGCATAATTTCCAGAATAGGCATCAGAGGACTGGACAAGCGTAGCATTACCTGCAGTAGTTGTACTCTTCCACTCAGTGGGAGCGCCATCCTCAGTCCATTCTTCGAATCCACCATTATTGATGAGATTGTTAGCCAGTACGGTCGTGTCAGATTCTTCGGGGTTTTCGGGTCCGGGATTCTCTTCGCTCCCCTCGGCCAGTGTTACGTTCACGGCCATTGTGTTGACATACTTATTGCTGCTTGCACCAATGAGATAGCCGGTTACAGTAACTGCTTTCCCATTAAAGTTAGCGTCTACAAGACCTTCATTGGGATATGAGATACTGCCTACAGCAGTAGTAGTTCCCTCAATGTTGACATTATAATAGTTCCCGTTGATGTTGAGTGTACCGGTATATTGTGCATACTGTATGCCAGGCGCTGCGAGATAGGCATCCATAGCAGCGGCATCCATAATCGTTGGCTCTGAGTAGCTGATTTCGGTATGTCCCATCTTCTCCACGATTGAGGTGTTGGGGAATTGCAGCAGACCACCATAGAGGTTTACTGTTCCACTAACGGAAACGATATCGCCTGCAACATAACCATGACCGCTGCCGAGGTAGATGAGAATGCTGCCTGTGTCGTCAGCTACAAGGAAACCGCGTGCGTAAGTAGCGAGAATGGTACCCTGAATAGTCGCTTCGGTGCCTTCCCCTGCAGCCAATACATCACTAATCTTGGTTGATGAATTTGCAGCGTTGGTAATTGCGCCTGTTCCCGCATTCAAATCCAGTGTTACTTGCTGACCGAGATAACCTCGCACTCTTTCCTGATCACCATCTGCACCACGATATACAATCACTCCATCATATATGTTGAACTCCATTTGCCACCACTCAACAGAATAATATTCATTGATTGCCGATGGAGCAGCAGCATACATGCGTATTTCTCCGTCTAAAACAAAGGAAGGCGAAACGAGTGTTTGTTCTTGGGTCGCGAACAGATTTTCTGCGTTATGCACATCCCATCCACCAAAACATTCGCCAATACCATAAATAGCAGCAGGCTCAACGGCTATAATGTTGTTGTTAAGGTCCACATAGACGGTGTAAAATCCGTCCTTCTCGACCATACAATTGCCCCCAGAAATGGTGTAGCCAAAATCATTGCCTAAACTGAAGAAATCGCCATTCCATTCCCTCTTTTGGCAGAACTTGAACCCATTGCCTGCTGTGAAATAACGAGTAGTCCAGAATGCCCCCTCATGGCTGTTTACGGGCGTCATGGTAACGACGCCATCGGAAGTCCAATCCCATGCACCAAAGTCTTGTCCAATCATATAAAGGGCGGATGAAGGTTCTTCACCACCTCCTGGGAGTGTAAAAGTGTCGTTATACACACCGAACGAACCTGCAGAAACAGTGTACTCAACGGCAAAGGTAAAGGTTTTGGTAGCTTCATCGTAGACTATACTCCTACCATTGGCAGTAATCATTCCGTAGGTGGGATGCATATAGCCTGTTTCCCATGAGTTCTTCAAGAACATTGCCTCGTTTGTCGTCTGATCCCAATGGAATACTAAGTCATAGCCTTCTGCTATGTAGTCAGGCAGACGATAGATATTCTCATCCAATTGATATACCTCCATTGCTTGCTCCCACTGTCCTCCAAATAAACCAACAGCAAGAGTGCCATAGCAATAGTGCTCAAATGCGTCCTCCAGTTCAATGGCTATCACTGACTTTGGCTGCTCTGCCACGGGATTCTGTATGAGATTGAAATTCCTGCTCATTTCACGATCGGGGATAGGATAGATGAGTGCTGCATCACCGGCTGGGATGTTATATACATAATCGGGTTGGAATCCTGCTCCACGACGGTCAACGCCCTTCTTCAGACGCATGAGGTCGAAGTAGGAATGGCCCTCACCCCAGAGTTCGATACGACGCTGCATCCATACGGCCTCTACCAATTCTTCGGTTGTCGCAGCAGTGCAGTTATAGGCTGCATCGCGGTAGCCGCTAACAAAGCTGTTGAGCGCAGCAGCTCCACCTGCTACATCACCCATCATCGCTTTGGCCTCGGCAAGGATGAGATGCATCTCCTCGATACGCATCAGAGGAATGTCTTGTGCATGAACCGTACCCTCCAATCCTGCGTAGGGGGCAAACTTCACTTGTGTATAGGCAGGCATACGCTTTGCAACCACGTAGTCAGCCTGCTCGGCATTCAAGTTAGCAGATTTAGCATTTGCATCGAGGAACCATCCTTTACGCACATCGGTCGAGGGGATGGCATTGTAAAGCGACTGACTTACCTTACGCCATACACCAATCTCTGCATAACTACCCATATTGAACGAGCCCATGTGTGAAGGCCAGTTGCAGATGCCCGACAGTACGGGGCTATCATTCTCAGTTGCGTCAATACCCCATAACCAAGCTTCGTGATTGATGTCGTTGAAGCTCGGCTTGCTCGCTTCATCCAAGGTGTAGGGACTTGCTACGCCAGATTCGATCACGCGCTGAGCGTCTGCAGCAGCGGCCTGCCACTCACCACGAACCATATTGATACGGGCGCGGAGGCCATAGATAACCTCGCTACTTACGAACTGCTTGCCAGGACGCGCGAACTTTGCCTGTTGCAACATGTCCAGAGATTTGTCGAGGTCGCTGAGAATAAAATCGTATACCTCACGAACAGTGGCTCGTGCACATCCCTCGGTGTAGACAGTCTCCATATTGCTTTCCGAGATGATAGGTACACAAGGTTGGTCCTCATTGCCTACATAGGTCTGCTGATAGAGCTGTGCCAGATAGAAGTAGTTGAATGCACGGAAAGCGTATGCCTGCCCCAGATAGAACTGGAACAAAGACTGCTCGCTTCTGTCACCATAGGCACGTATCACCTCATTGGCAGCCTGAATCTGATTATACATCGAGGTCCAGTACATTGCGGTGTAGACTAGGTTGCTCCCCAAATCACTGTAATCTAATGAGTTGCTAAACCAATTGTAACCGCTGTTATCCGATACAAGGTCTGTACCGCGTCCATCCATGGTAAGCATCAGTGAGGGGAAACCGAAGTCATTGTGATGATTGGTTCCAACAGCCTCACCAAACTGATACATCTTCTTGGCCAATGCCTCCGCGCCATTGAGAATAGCTTGCTCATTGAGGCCTTCCTGATGGAATATACCCACGGCTTTTTGTCCGTGACCTTCGAAGATGATGTGTGCTGTGCGCGGTTCGGGCGATTCGTTAGGTTCGAATGTGAACGATGCGGTAGAGACAACAGGCTGTCCAGCATCAAAGAGGTTCTTAGTATCACGTATAGCATCGAAGCTGCAGTTCTCTGCTCCATGAGCGAACTCGTTCATGGCCATCCAATCGGGATATGAAGTCACTTCCCAACCATGATTCGGGAGTAGATTGTAATAGATATTACGCCAGTCCCAAGTTCCATTGATCACGAAGGTATCTACGGGTTCGCCATCGTAGCGGATATTGTTGATATAAGCAGATTCATAGAACGACAGGGTGTAAGGACGCTGTACTACGGTGAATGTCTTCGATACATTCTGCTCAGTCGAGATGGTCACACGCCCTACACGCTCTTGGCCTGTCTCATTGGCTGTAGCATATACCATAAATAGGTTCTCGTAGGGCAGGCCACTAGTGAATGAAGAATTATAAATAGTATCCTCGTTCACCTTTGTCATTAACCAATCGGTATCGGCTGTCACCTTCCACGGGTAATTACATTGTACCCAGCCATAGGAGTAAGTACGTCCGGCACTGGCCGACATGAAGATGGTGTCGTTGTTATATGAAGAATAGCTGACCTCATTCAGATACACTGGGTTTTGCGTGAAAAGGTTGTCCTCTTCGGTGAGGTTATAGGCCTGATCATTATTGATGGCCGACTGCGGTATTTTGTACACCCATGCCGAGTCATTGGCAGCCACATTAATCTTATAGCCTTCAAGATGGTTGCTACCTTCGTAATTGCGCTCGATGCCTCTATTCAAACGCTTGAGGTCGAAGTAGGCATGTCCCTCTCCGATAAGTTCGAGACGACGTTGCAGGTAGATTTCTTCCAAGTCCAAAGCTTGGATTTGCCATTCCGGATCGCGACGCTGCATGAGTTCGGATAGTACATTGGCTGCGTCAGAGCTCCAGCCCAGGTGTGCATATGCTTCGGCTTCGATGAGTATCATCTCGGCTGCACGCATGTAGATGTAGTCCTGTGTCCAGTCTTCCTTCCAACCAAATTTCAGGATGGCATACGGATATTGCCACATATAGGCATTGGGCGATGCTGCTGCAGTAGACTCTGTATTGCCGTTCTCATCACGATACCAATAGGCACGACGATAGTCGGTAGCTGACATCAGGCTCAACAGGCGTGCATCCACACCACGGCCTGTATATCCTATTCCCGAATAGCCGTCGGCAAGGTTAGAGATATGAGAGAAGAACGATGCATACCAACCTGTCGTCTCAGGTGTATGATCGAATCCCCACATCCACTCTTCATTGGCGATGTCCATGAATCCGTCGCGTATACCGTTGTTTTCGGTGTTGCCGTCCATTAGACGATAGGTGTTGCGTGCCGCATTGGCCATAGTTGCGGCTTTGTTCCACTCCTGTGCCAGCAGATAATAACGTGCTGCTATGCCTTGTGCAACGGTAATATCAATGTAATTCTTTGAAGGACGCACTTCGCCTTGTAGCAACTCGATGGCACGAGTGATATCGGCCTCAATCTGTGCCATCACCTCGCCTACCGTATTGCGCCCTTTGAAATATTCTATCTTCTCATCGGGCATATTCTTCTGCTCTGTCTTGGCATAGAGCATAGGCACACCAGGAAGTGATTCGTTGACTCCATATTCCGATGTGGGGTCTTGGAAGAGCTGTATCAAGTACAGGTAGGCCATAGCGCGATAAGCGTATGCGTTACCAAGAACGAATTTATCGTTGGTCACATAATCCTTCACATCAGCCATCATGTCAATGATGGAGTTGGTGCGGGCAACTATGCCATAATAAGTATCCCAAATCGCTCTGTTGCGTCGATATGTGGAACCATTAAAACCGTGCTGATAATCATGCCCGAACCAATGCCAATTGAACATTGTCATATCTTCTGTCATCATGTCGGTGGCGTGTAATACTGACATGTGTGAGAACTCGTCATGGTTGTTTTGAACCGTTACCATCCACTCTTGAATCTCCTTGATATTATCAAGTATGCTCTCGTCATTGAGCCCCTTCTGTGTGACATGCACTGTAGCTTTCTGACCATGACCTTCAAGAACAATGTCGCCCGTGCGTTCCTGGGGCTCCTTGTTTGGAGTGAAACGGAGCGCAACATAGGTGTAACTTATTTCAATGTTTTCAGCACTTACAGGGATGCTATCGGGTATACTGCCTACTTTCTCTAACGAGAACTCGTCGGCACCATATATTAGGGTGTCAAGCGTCATCCAATCAGGGTAATTTGCGACTTTCACTCCATGATTAGGATAAGCGGCAAAAACATATTCTGTTTCGTCCCAACCTACTATAGCTTCACTTGTGGTGGTTGCATCGAATCCATAATATTCACCGATAGCGGTAAGTGAAAGTTGGTAGGGATGCTGCACCACGACTATCTCTTTTGAAACGTCGCCTCGTGAAGTCTTGAGCGTCACTACACCTATCCGCTCTTGCCCGGTTTCATTGGCTTCGGCAAAGATGAGGAAATTTTCGGAAAACATTCCGCCACCAGCAGGGGTCTGATAGTCAGCACGCTTATTCACTCTAATCGCCAGCCAATCAACATTCACGGAAGCAGTCCAGGGTACATTACATTGTACATGTCCAATGTTCATGGATCGTCCAGCACTGGCAGATAAATGAACCGTGTCGCCATAAACGTCTTCGCTCAGATAAGGCTGCTTCACGAACTCAATCTTTGTGTCGGAGGTAATCTCTACCTTCTCGCGATTGCCATCCTTAAAGAAGAAGTGCAATGCCTCTTGTGCCTGTACTGCAGGAACCAGCATGGCGCTCGCAAAGGCGAGTGCAGCCATGCGCTTTACCTTATTATATATAGCGGTCATCATTTCTTTACGATTTTTGCGTTCAACTCCATGTTATAGCTCACGATGTAGAGACCCTCGTCGAGGTCGGCTACACTGATAGAGGTTCCCTCAATGCTTTTTACGGGTTTTCCCTCGGCATTGAAGATGTGGATCACTCCATTGCTGTCCTCGCTATTGACCACATATACGGTATGTGTGGTAGCGTTGTATACGATAGCGGCCTCACCTGTTTGCTTCACCTCCTCAATCTTCGTGAAGTCTTTGGCGAATCCCATCGCATAGATCTCGTCAATGTCAAAAGTCAACGTGTCCCCCGACTGGCGAATAAAGTAGATGTCATCACCATTATTCTCGCCGTTGTAAGTGAATACCATCTTCACTAACTTGTCGGTGCCGAATTCGATTTTCTCTTTGTTCTCTCCATGCTTGAAGAGCACCTGTGCCTGCATGCCGGTAGCGGCGAGCAGCAGCGTTATTGCTAATAATATATTGCGTTTCATAGTCATTGTCTCCTATCGTTTATTTGGTTATTTCGCGTGTGCTCATAGGTTGTAGCTGCTTGTTTGAGACCTGGCCTTCCTGTTGCAAGGTTGCAGACTGTGTTGCAGATCTTCTAGAAGTAGCCTTACGTATGCTCTGTACGGGTTCCTTATGTAGGGTATTCATCTCTACCGTAATGTCCAACTTGCGTTCACGCGCAGGGGCTGCTGACGTCTCTTCGAGTAGCAGATATTCGTAACCATAACCAAAAGTGCCAGCATCTACGTAGTACACCATGAAGATTTCAAATGTATTGTAGTTCTCCACAAAGTAAGAAGGATAATTCTCTTCATCTCCTGTGTATGTAGCACCATCGGCAACCATAATCATCCCATAGCTGTCGTGAATATACCCCGTAGCTTGAGGCTGAACATGGCATCGCCCCGTAGAAGCATCATAATCAATGATAAGATCAAAGTCCTGAACAAGCCAATTCTCGAACTTATACTGCCATTTGCCTTCTGACACTTGACGCTTGTATACAGTCGAAGATGAAGTGCCTGTGAAAACTTTGGTAAACTCGTACGTTCCTTTGCCGACATATACCCAACCTTCATTATAAAATTCCGTATCGCGCACCGTCACGCTATCCAGTTCAGCCGTAGGCACCTCTGCGAGGCGTGTATCGCCACTGTAGACGTGCAGGAAATTTTGTGCCACCACCATGAACTGGCATAGCAGTAAGGCACTGATTAGGGTAAACAATCTTTTCATATCACTATAGTTTTAATGTTAGTTCGGAAACATCCGAATATCAATGAATTATATTTGGTACAAAAATATGTATAATTCCTTTTCAGACTTCCTTCTCGTAGTTAAATAATGTTAATAATGTCCTTAAATAAATAAAAAGTGTTTACTGAGGCCTTGCTGGGCACTATGCTGGCTCAACGGAGTGAAGAGTGATAAGTCTATAATGCATGCAAGCATTAGTTTAAACTATAAGATACTATTTGGCTCTTTGTCAATTTAGGGGCAACAAACCTTCATAGTCTCTTGTCATTCTGATCGTTAGCGAATAATCTCGCAAAGTCTCTTGCTATATAATTTTCTGTCCCAGTGCGGGATTCTTCACTTCGTTCAGAATGACACGACATGCGGGTTTTCAGAGGAATGATGAGCTATAACTTGCCCCTAAATTAACGAAGAACCAAAACCTTTTAAGCAACAAAAGAAGGCCGCATCGGTGCGGCCTTCTTTACAATTCGGATGTGGGAGGGTTTACAGTTGCTCGCGGATAGCTGCTGCAATAGCGGCAAACTCCTCTGGGGTGAACGACAGCTTGGGATTGCTGAAAAGCATGTCGCTCTCGCGCTGCAGAGGGACGAGGTGGATATGCGCATGGGGTACTTCCATGCCGAGCACAGCCATGCCGATGCGTTGGCAGGGGAAGGCTGCCTTTTGGGCACGTGCCACACGTGCGGCAAAGAGGTGCAGGCTTGAGAGTTCCTCGTCGGTGAGGTCAAAGATGTAGTCTACCTCGCGCTTGGGGATGACGAGCACGTGCCCCTTGACCATAGGAGCGATATCCAGGAAAGCCAAATGGTTGTCATCTTCGGCTACCTTGTAGCAGGGAATCTCGCCAGCTACGATTCTGCTGAATATACTTGCCATATTTTACAAACTCAACGGTTAAACCTTACGCGATGCTGATGCTCAAAATCTCGAGGCTAATCATTCCACCAGGTGTCTTGATGTCGGCTACCTCACCGGGCTTCTTTCCGAGCAGTCCTTGCGCGATGGGGGTATTCACCGAGATTTTGCCGGCCTTGAGATTAGCTTCGCTCTCAGGTACGATGGCGTAGCACATCTTCATGCCTGTCTTCACATTTTTCAGTTCCACCTTGGTCAGCACCTGCACGGTGTCTGTCTTGAGCTTGCTGGTGTCGATGATGCGTGCTTCGCTGATGGTGAGCTTGAGTTGGTTGATTTTCATCTCGAGCATACCCTGTGCCTCTTTGGCGGCATCGTATTCCGCATTCTCCGAGAGGTCACCCTTGTCGCGTGCTTCAGCAATCTGGCGCGAGATTTCGGGGCGCTCTACACTCTCCAGTCTCTTGAGTTCGGCTATCAGTTGATCGTAGCCTTCTTGTGACATATAAGCCATAGTCCTTCTAATATTAGGTTGTTGATATTGTACTTAACAAATGTTTCTGCCAATTCGTATGCAACATAAATAAAGGTGCGCCCATCGGCGCACCTTTTACATGTTGTAATACCACAAGGATTACTTACGCAAGCCGAGAGCTTTGATGATAGAACGGTAACGCTCAATGTCGCGTTCCTTCAAGTAGTCGAGGAGCGCACGACGCTTACCTACCAATTTTGTCAATGCTCTTGCAGTACTATAATCTTTACGGTTCTTCTTCAAGTGCTCCGTCAGGTGGGTAATACGGTATGAAAACAATGCAATCTGAGCTTCGGGTGAGCCAGTATCAGTGTTAGACTTTCCGTATTGTCCAAAGATTTCTTGCTTTTTCTCTGGGTTTAAGTACATACGTTTAATTGTTTATTAAATGTTTTTGCAAATGCGGGTGCAAAGTTAGTACAAACCGAACGAAAAAACAAATTTATTTGCATTTTTCCGAGCTAGCGCCTAATTTTGCACCCGCAAATGAGGTTACGAGACATGAAACTCTACAATACTGCAACATTACCCAATGGATTGCGCATCATCCATACGCCTTCACCGACAGCGGTAGCTTATTGTGGCTATGCCATTGATGCCGGTACGCGTGACGAACGCCCCGGGGAAGCTGGGCTCGCCCACTTTGTGGAGCACATGCTTTTCAAGGGTACCACAAAACGCCGCGCATGGCATATACTGAATCGCATGGAGAATGTGGGCGGTGATCTCAACGCCTTCACCAACAAGGAGGAGACGGTAGTGTATTCGGCTTTCCTCAAGAAGGACTTTGCACGCGCTCTCGAATTACTCACCGACATCGTCTTCCACAGTACCTTTCCACAGCACGAGGCCGACAAGGAACGCGGCGTCATCCTTGAAGAAATCGAGAGCTATAACGACAACCCTGCAGAACTTATCTTCGATGACTTTGAGAGTATTCTTTTCCCTCGTCATCCGCTGGGACATAATATCTTAGGTGAGCCTTCTAACTTGAAACGCTTCGGGTCAGACAGTGGGCGCAGTTTTACGGGTCGGTATTACCATCCTGCCAATGCCGTATTATTTATATATGGTAATATTCCCTTCTCCCGCATTGTCGGCTGGGCCGAGCGCCTTACCGCCGACCTGCCCGCAGGCATGCCCAACACAAGTCGTATAGCTCCGTCTCCCTATCAGCCACATCAAGTTGAGACTCATCGACATACTCATCAGGCGCATGTGATGATAGGCTGTACTGCATATCCCGCTACCGACCGCCGTCGCACAGGACTTTATTTGCTCAACAACATGTTGGGCGGACCAGGCATGAACAGTCGCCTCAATCTGGCTCTGCGTGAGCATTCAGGACTTGTATATAATGTGGAGAGCAACTTGGCCAGCTATACCGATACGGGAGTGTTCAGCATCTATTTCGGTACGGACATCCATGATGTAGATCGTTGCGTGGAACTCGTGCAGAGTGAGTTGCATCGTTTGCGCGAGCGCCCTCTTACCTCATTACAATTGGCTGCGGCCAAGAAGCAGCTCATCGGGCAGGTAGGCGTAGCCTCAGATAATTTTGAGAACATGGCACTCGGCATGGCTAAGACCTACTTGCATTTTGCTACTTACGAAGGTTCCGAAGCACTGTATCGTCGCATTGAGGCACTCACAGCAAAGGAACTTTGGGACATATCCAATGAACTGCTCACCTTGGACAACCTTACCACGCTGATTTACCGATAGAACCCACAGGTTGCGCATTGAAGCAAAATAAACCGTATTTTCTTTCGTAAAGCAGAGAATAAATGCTACATTTGTGGCGAAGTTCATATAAAAACATACAACATATACTATGAATAATACAACTCCCAAGCTCGTAGAGAAGAAGTATCTTATACCTTTTATCCTCGTTACTTCCCTGTTTGCCCTATGGGGATTTGCCAACGACATCACCAACCCCATGGTAGCAGCTTTCCAGACGTTGATGGAGTTATCGGCAGCCAAGGCCTCGCTCGTGCAGTTCGCCTTCTATGGCGGTTATGCCACTATGGCCGTACCAGCAGCCCTGTTTATTCGTAAATATAGTTACAAGAGTGGTATCCTGCTAGGATTAGCCCTATATGCCATTGGCGCCTTCATGTTCATTCCCGCTGCAGCTTATCAGGAGTTTACCTTCTTCTGCATATCGCTCTACGTACTCACCTTTGGCCTGGCATTCCTTGAAACCACTGCCAATCCCCTTATCCTATCATTGGGAAATCCGAGAACTGCTACCCGTCGTCTCAACCTCGCACAGGCCTTCAACCCCATGGGGTCGCTCTCGGGCATGGCTGTTGCCGCACTGATTGTGCTTCCCAGCCTCATCTCCGACAAACGCGATGCAGCCGGGGAGGTCATCTTCCATTCGCTCAGCGAAGCCGAGAAAGCTGATATCCGCCTACACGACCTCGCCGTGATACGCGACCCCTACGTGATGCTTGGATTACTGGTACTCGTCGTATTCCTTATCTTTGTATTCACCAAGATTCCTCAAACTCGAGGCGGGGGTGTAAAAGTCAAGACAAGCGATACCCTGCGTCGTCTTTGGCACAACAAGCTGTATCGAAGTGGCGTGATAGCACAGATGTTCTACGTGGCTGCTCAGATTATGGTGTGGACATTCATTATCCAGTATGCCGACAACTTAGGCATCGACAAGGCCACAGCACAGAAGTTCAACATCGCAGCCATGGC
>JAZPZS010000166.1:0-19721 GCA_045544835.1 Bacteroidaceae bacterium
GCATGCCGCATGGGCTATCGCGGGCTATGGCGTGCGCGTAGTCATCAGTAGCTCATTTGCCGACATCCACCGCAACAACCTGCTCAACTGCTTCGTGCTACCCGTCATCGTGAGCCGCGAGTTCCAGCAGGAGTTGTTCGACACCGTCGCCGCCAACCCACAAGCCGAGGTGAAGGTTGACGTGCCCAACCAAACCGTCACCAACCTTGCCACTGGCCATAGCGAGACATTTGATATCAACGGCTACAAGAAGTACTGCCTGATGAATGCGCTCGATGACATTGACTTCCTCTTGGAGAATACAGGAAAGATTGAAGAGTACGAGATTGGGATGGCACGCTGATGACGCTGATATTGCTGATGTTTACTGAAACCTCTTACGATTATGATGTACAAAGAAGATTACTTGTATCAAAATGAAACAGAGGAGATTATCTCAGCATTTTATGAGGTCTATAATTCGTTAGGGTACGGCTTCCTTGAACGGGTATATCAAAATGCTTTGTTTAAGGAGTTACAGCATCGAGGATTCGATTGCAAAGCACAGCAGCAGATAAAGGTATACTATAAAGGAAATGAAGTGGGAGAATATTTCGCAGATATTTTAGTCAATGATTGCATTATCCTTGAACTGAAAGCTTGTGACAAATTGTTGCAGGCGCACGAATTTCAACTGATAAATTATCTGAAAGCAACGAAAATAGAAGTAGGACTGCTGTTGAACTTTGGTGAGGAACCTCAAATTCGCCGTAAGGTATTTTCTAATAATCGTAAGAAAAACTTGTGTTAATAATTTAGGCATTAAAGAATAAATCGCGGTAATCTCTAAGAATCCGCGTTATCTGTGTGCCATAACAACAAAAAATATGGATTTTAAGATTGCAGTGTTGGCCGGTGACGGTATCGGCCCCGAAATATCCGCCGTGGGTGTGGATGTAATGACCGCCGTATGTGAGAAGTTTGGACATAACGTAAGCTACAAATATGCCTTGTGTGGCGCTCACGCCATCGATGAGGTGGGAGATCCGTTCCCCGAGGAGACTTACCAGGTGTGCGAGGAGGCCGATGCCGTGCTCTTCTCTGCCGTGGGTGACCCCAAGTTTGACAATGACCCCACTGCCAAGGTGCGCCCTGTGCAGGGCCTGCTGGCCATGCGCAAGAAGTTGGGCCTCTTTGCCAATATCCGCCCCGTACAGACCTTCAAGTGCTTGGTACACAAGTCGCCCCTGCGTGCAGAGTTGGTGGAGAATGCCGACTTCATCTGCATCCGTGAGCTTACCGGCGGTATGTACTTCGGCGAGAAGTATCAGGACAACGACAAGGCGTATGACACCAACTACTACACCCGTCCCGAGATTGAGCGTATCCTTCGCGTAGGTTTCGAGTATGCCATGAAGCGTAACAAGCACCTCACCGTGGTGGACAAGGCCAATGTGCTGGCATCGTCACGCCTGTGGCGCCAGATTGCGCAGGAGATGGCTCCGCAGTACCCCGAGGTGAACACCGACTATATGTATGTGGACAATGCTGCCATGCGTATGATTCAGGAGCCCACCTTCTTCGACGTGATGGTGACCGAAAACACCTTTGGCGATATCCTCACCGATGAGGGCTCTGTCATCAGCGGCTCTATGGGTCTGCTCCCCTCGGCCTCTACGGGTGAGAGCACACCGGTATTCGAGCCCATTCATGGCTCATGGCCCCAGGCAAAGGGCCTGAACATTGCCAACCCCTTGGCGCAAGTGCTCTCTGTAGCCATGCTGTTCGAGTACTTTGGCCTCAAGGAAGAGGGTGCTTTGGTGCGCAAGGCTGTAGATGCTTCGCTCGATGCCCATGTACGTACTCCCGAGATTCAGGTTGAGGGTGGCGCCAAGTATGGTACGAAAGAGGTAGGCGAGTGGCTCGTCGATTATATCCGTAAAGCGTAATAAATAATCTTAATAAATAAGGTGCATCGGGCCGAATGGCTTGATGCACTTTTTTTATTCGGGTGATTTGTGTATCTTCGCACCATGAAAAGATGTTTTCTTGTAGTCATGCTGCTGCCGCTGACGCTGCTGGCATGGGCTCAGTCGCAGAGCGAGTGGGCGAGCCGTGCCTATGCCTATATGGAGCAGGACAGCTTGGCACAGGCCGAGGAATGCTTCAAACATGCCGTAGAGGCTGCCCCCACCAGCAAGCAGAACGTGATGTTGCTCGCCAATCTGGGCACGGTACAGCGCAGTCGGGGCAAGGTGCATGAGGCCATCGACTCGTACACCAAGGCACTCGGCTACTCACCCCTCAATGTGTCTGTCCTCATGAGTCGCGCTACAGCCTACATGTCCTTGGGCAATGACGACAAGGCATATATCGACCTTTGCAATGTGATCGACAAGCAGACCGACCACGCCGAGGCGCTCTACTACCGTGCCTTCATCTATACCAACCGCCGCGAGTATGCTGCTGCCCGCACTGATTACAAACGCTTGCTGGCCTTGCAGCCCGACCATGAGAACGGTCTGCTTGGTCTTGCCCTACTCGACCAGCGTGAGGGACGCTTGCAAGCTGCCGAGTTGCAGCTGACAGCTCTTGTGGAGCGCCACCCCGGCAATGCCACCTATCTGCAGGCAAGGGCCAATGTGCTCATCGAACGCCAGCTCTACGAACTCGCCTTGATTGACCTTGAGGGTGCCATTGCCCTACAGCCCACCGATGCCTACCTCTATGTAGCCCGTGCCGAGCTGTATCTGAAGATGAAGCGGCGCACAGCTGCCAAGGCCGACCTAAACAAGGCTGTGGGATTGGGTCTGCCCCGTCTGTCTCTGGACGAACTATATAAGCAGTGTGAGTAGGGATAATGAATTGTGTTTTGTGTATAAAAAACTTGACATGAGAATAGAAGCAAAAGTGTTTGCTCCTTATTCTTAGTGGGATAGACTGTTCGTAAAAATAAATGCGGCAAAAGAATTTGCCGCATTTGTCGGAAAGAGGCGACTCGAACGCCCGACCCCTACGTCCCGAACGTAGTGCGCTACCAACTGCGCTACTTTCCGATTGCGACTGCAAAAATAGTGTAAGGTGAGCGAAAAAGCAAATTTATTTGTTGATTTTCCTGGTTCCCACTAAATTTCTGCTAATATTTTCACTTATGTAGGAGGTTAGAACTTGAGTAAAACGAGCGAAAAAAGCAAATTTCAACGTTTGGGAGTACAAGTGTCATGTTGCTAGTTTCAGCGATGATATTTTAGGAAAAGGGGAAAGTGTCAAGTAAAATGGGTAAACGCTAGAAAAAGTTTCGTTATTTGCATCGTTTTTTGTATTTTTGCGGATTATATAAATAGAATAAAACTATATGGAAAAGAAATTCAAGAGAACGACCGTCACTTCGGCACTTCCCTATGCCAACGGTCCTGTACATATCGGTCACCTGGCTGGCGTATACGTGCCGGCCGACATCTACGTGCGCTACCTCCGCCTCAAGGGCGAGGAGGTGCTCTTCGTGGGCGGATCAGACGAGCACGGCGTGCCCGTGACCCAGCGTGCCCGCAAGGAGGGCATCACGCCGCAAGATGTAGTGGACCGCTATCACAATATCATCAAGGAGAGCTTCAAGGAGTTCGGAATCTCGTTCGACGTATACAGCCGTACAACATCGGACGTGCATCATAAGTTTGCGTCGGACTTCTTCCGCAAGCTCTACGATGAGGGCAAGCTGGTGGAGCAGTCGACTATGCAGTTCTACGATGAGAAGACAGGAAAGTTCCTCACCGACCGCGACGTGGTGGGCGAGTGCCCCTACTGCCACAAGCAGGCCTACGGCAACCAATGCGAGGAGGGTTGCGGACGTGCATTGGAGCCTACAGAGCTCATCAATCCCCGCTCCAAGGAGACGGGCGAGACTCCTGTGCTCAAGGAAACCAAAAACTGGTACCTGCCGCTCAACGAATACCAGCAGTGGCTGAAGGAGTGGATTCTGGAGGGACACAAGGAGTGGCGTCCCAACGTGTATGGCCAGTGCAAGAGCTGGCTCGACATGGACCTGCAGCCCCGTGCCATGACGCGCGACCTCGACTGGGGTATCCCCGTGCCCGTAGAGGGAGCCGACGGCAAGGTGCTCTACGTATGGTTCGACGCGCCCATCGGCTACATCAGCAACACCAAGGAGCTGTGCGACAATGAGCCTGAGAAGTGGGGCACATGGGAGAAGTGGTGGCAGGATGAGGACACACGTCTGTTGCACTTCATTGGCAAAGACAACATCGTGTTCCACTGCATCATCTTCCCCACCATGATGAAGGCGCACGGCGGTTATGTGATGCCCGACAACGTGCCGAGCAACGAGTTCCTCAACCTCGAGGACGACAAGATATCTACCTCGCGCAACTGGGCCGTATGGCTCCACGAGTACCTCGTGGACTTCCCCGGCAAGCAGGACGTATTGCGCTACGTACTCACGGCCAATGCACCCGAGACCAAGGACAACAACTTCACCTGGCGCGACTTCCAGGCACGCAACAACAATGAGCTGGTGGCCGTATACGGCAACTTCGTGAACCGCGCCCTCGTGCTCACACACAAATACTTCGACGGCAAGGTGCCCGCATGTGGCACGCTCACCGACTATGACAAGGCTACCGTTGCCGAGTTTATGGACGTGAAGGCCGAGGTGGAGAAGCTGCTCGACACCTTCAAGTTCCGCGAGGCACAGAAGGAGGCCATGAACCTCGCCCGCATCGGCAACAAGTACCTTGCTGACACCGAGCCCTGGAAACTGGCCAAGACCGATATGGAGCGCGTAGGCACCATCCTCAACCTGTCGCTGCAGCTTGCTGCCAACCTCGCCATTGCCTTCGAGCCCTTCCTGCCCTTCAGCAGCGAGAAGCTGCGCGGCATGCTCGGCATGGAGACGTTCGAGTGGAACCAGCTTGGCAGCACCGAGCTGCTCGCTGCAGGCCATCAGCTCGGCAAGGCCGAACTCCTGTTCGAGAAGATTGAAGACAGCGCCATCGACGCCCAGATGCAGCGCCTCGAGGATATCAAGAAGGCCAACGAGGCGGCCAATTACAAGGCCAATCCCGTGAAGCCCACCGTATCGTTCGAGGACTGGGAGAAGCTCGACATCCGTGTAGGCACCGTGCTCGAGTGTGAGCGCGTGCCCAAGATGAAGAAGCTGCTCAAGTTCAAGATTGCCGACGGACTTGCCGACCGCACCATCGTGAGCGGCATAGCCGAGCACTACGCTCCCGAAGAGCTCGTAGGCAAGCAGGTTCTTTTCATTGCCAACTTTGCTCCGCGTCAGTTCAAGAACGGCCTCGTGAGCGAGGGCATGATCCTCAGTGCCGAGAACTACGACGGCTCGCTGGCAGTGACATCGCTCCTGCGCGAGGTGAAGCCGGGAAGTGAGGTAAAATAAAAGTGTATTATAATAGCATTAACTATGCAAGCAATCATATTGGCCGCAGGTATGGGCAAGCGACTTGGTGAACTCACCAGGGAGAATACCAAGTGTATGGTGCCAGTCAACGGGGTACGTCTCATTGACCGTATGTTGACACAGCTATCAACAAGAGGGCTGTCGCGTGTGATCATTGTTGTAGGCTATAAAAAAGACGAACTCATTGCCCATATCGGCAACCGATATGACTACCGAATCAAGATAGAGTACGTACACAACGACATATACGACAAGACCAACAACATATACTCCCTGGCCCTGGCCAAGGAGTATATGCTTGAGGAGGATACGCTGCTGCTGGAGTCGGACCTCATTTTTGACGACAGCATGCTCGATCTCATCATCCATGATCCCTATCCCAACCTTGCCCTTGTGGCCAAGTACGAGACCTGGATGGATGGTACTATGGTGCGCATCTCTGAGGATAACGACATCATGAGCTTTATCCCGAAGAAGGCTTTCAAGTATGCCGATATAGAGCACTACTACAAGACCTGCAATATCTATAAGTTCAGCCGTGAGTTCTCATGTACCCAATACGTGCCCTTCCTCGAAGCCTACAGCAAGGCTATGGGCAACAATGAGTACTACGAGCAAGTGCTGCGTGTGCTCACCGCTCTTGATCGCTCCGATCTGAAGGCACTGCCCATCACCACGGAGAAGTGGTACGAGATAGATGATGTGCAGGATCTTGACATTGCCGAAGCGATGTTTGCCGAGGATGAGCATCTGTTACGTAAATATTTTCGCCGTTATGGTGGCTACTGGCGTTTTCCACAGTTGAAGGATTACTGTTATCTGGTAAATCCCTACTATCCCAGCCCAAGAATGAAAGACGAGCTTCGCGCCAACTTTGACGTACTGCTCACCGAATACCCCTCTGGCATGTATGTCAACTCTCTATTGGCAGGCAAGTACTTCGGCATCAATCAGGATTATGTAGTCGTAGGAAATGGTGCTGCCGAACTCATCAAGAGCTATGTGGAGAATCATGTGGAGGGAAACATTGGCATCATCTTCCCTACTTTTGAGGAGTACCCCAATCGCGCTATCGCAGAGCGTATAGTCAAATATGTGCCCGATAATGCGGACTTTGCCTATACAGCACAGGATATCAAGACCTACTTTGCCGACAAGTCTATCTCTACGTTGCTTCTAATCAACCCCGACAATCCATCGGGCAACTTCATTCCTTTGGCAGACTTGCTGCCACTGATAGAGTGGGCACGTGAGCTTGGCATTACGATGATAGTAGACGAAAGTTTCGTAGACTTCACGGACGACTTTGCCAACAACTCACTCCTCCATAATAATATATTGGAGGCTCATAGTAACTTAGTGGTGGTGAAGTCCATCAGCAAGTCGTATGGAGTGCCCGGTCTCCGCTTGGGCGTGCTGTCCTCAGGAAATAAAACCTTGATAGCCCGCATGAAGAAGGAGGTGGCGATATGGAACATCAACTCATTTGCCGAATTTTATATGCAAATCTTCGGCAAGTATGAGAAAGACTATACCGATGCATGCCATAAGTTTATCAAGGAGCGTAGCATCTTCTTTGAGGAGTTGCAAGCCGTACCCTACTTACGTGTAATACCCTCACAGGCCAACTATTTTCTCTGTGAGCTGACAGGTAGATATAGCGCAACCGAGCTCACCCAACTGCTGCTGAAGCGATGCAACATCCTCATAAAGGACTGCGGTACCAAGTCGGCCTTTGCCGGCAAGCAATACATACGCATCGCTATCCGCGATCGCTCCGATAATGCCTATTTCGTAGAAGCACTTAAAGCATTGGCATAATGAAAATAATATCCCAGCAGCAGATACGTAGTCTGAATATTTCACCTGCGCTTTGTGTAGAGTGGGTGAAAGAGAGTTTTGCATTGAAGGAGAGAGCACAACTCCCAGCAAAGATTAGCCTTCATCCTCAAGGGAATGATTTTTTCAACACAATGCCTTGCCTACTCCCCGAGCCATACAATTGCTTCGGAGTAAAGATAGTGCATCGTATCAAAGGAGCAACACCTACATTGGGCGGGGATATACTATTGTATAACTCACAAAATGGTGAACTCTTAGCTATGCTTGATGCCGATTGGATTACTACGATGCGCACTGGCGCAGTGGCTACATTGGCCATGCAGACACTCAGGAAGAACAACACCCAAACCTATGGTTTCATTGGTTTGGGCAACACAGGTAGAGCTACGATGCTGTGCCTGCTTGAATCAGAGCCTGATGAGATGCATCATATCCTCCTGCTGCGCTATAAAGACCAAGCAGAGCAATTCATCGAGCGGTTTAAGGATTATACGAACGCATCCTTCTCTATCTGTGATGACATAAAAGAGCTGGTGGCCCAGTCCGATGTCATTGTGAGCTGTATTACCGAAGCACAAGGCTTACTATGTGATAATGACAGTCTCTACAAGAAAGGTTGCTTGGTGGTCCCTGTACATACACGAGGATTTCAGAATTGTGATTTGTGCTTCGACAAGGTATTTGCCGATGACACGGCCCATGTATGCGGTTTCAAGTACTTCAATCAGTTCAGGCAGTTTGCTGAGTTGCAAGATGTGATTGAAGGGAAAAAACCTGGCCGCGATTCAGACGAAGATCGTATCCTAAGCTACAACATAGGATTAGGGCTTCACGATGTACTCTTTGCCTCAAAGATATACGACATTCTGGGCGCAACTGCTCATAATGTCTATATCGAAAGAGAATCTGACAAGTTTTGGATATAAGTTGGTTAAGTACCTCTAATATGCCCGACTCTGACACCAAACGTATAGTAAAGAATACTGGTTTCCTCTACATGAGAATGCTGGTGATGCTGGTGATTAGTTTTATCACTACTCGCGTGATGCTGAGGGCGCTTGGTGTTGACAACTATGGTATTAATAGTGTTGTTGGTGGCCTGGTGTCGATGTTTTCTATGCTTTCGGCATCATTGTCTGGCGCTGTGAGCCGCTTCTTTACTTTCGGCTTGGGAAAGGGAGACATGAAACACCTCCGTGTGGTATTTTCTACCTCTATCAATATCCATATAGTGCTTGCAGTCATTGTACTGGTAGCCATTGAGGTAGTGGGTGTTTGGTTTTTGAATCACCGGATGGTGATTGCACCCGACAGGCTTGGGGCGGCCAATTGGGTGCTGCAGTGCTCAACCATCGTATTTGCAATCAACTTGCTTTCTGTACCTTATAGGGCGGCCATCATTGCTCATGAGCGGATGTCGGCCTTTGCCTATTTGACCATCTTTGATGCCACTGCAAAGTTGTTGATTGTATGTGCCATATACTTTTACGGGGGCGATAAGCTGAAATTACTGGCCGTACTCAACATTATCCCAACCATAATTTCACAGGTAATATATTGGGGGTATTGTAAACGAAACTTTGCTGAATGTCGCTACGAATGTGTGTATGACAAAAAACTGTTCGGGGAGATCTTCAGTTTTGCAGGATGGAGCTTCATAGGCAACACGGCAGGACTGATGAAAAACGAAGGTGTGAATGTGGTTATCAATACTTTCACAGGGGCATCAGTCAATGCAGCCCGAGGAATAGCCATGCAAGTCAATGGGGTGGTAATGCAATTCATCAGCAATTTTACCATGGCGCTCAATCCTCAAATCATCAAGGATTATGCTACAGGTCAATTGGAACGTATGCACAAATTGATGTTCCAAGGTACTAAGTTGTCGTATTACATCTTCATGATTCTCTCCATTCCGGTAATTTTCGAGATAGAGACGTTCTTACAGATTTGGTTGGGTGAAGTGCCTGCACATACAGTGCTTTTTACTCGTTTGGTATTGGTGTTGAGCTTGGCTGAAATTGTATCCCACACGCTCATTACGGCACAGACCGCTACTGGCAAGATAAAGGTGTATCAAATGGTAGTAGGTGGGATTCTCTTGTTGAATCTTCCTTTCTCCTATCTATTATTGCGGCGGGGTTGGTTCCCTGAGGTGACGGTAATTGTTGCTATCATCGTGTCCCAACTGTGTCTTGTGGCTCGGCTGTGGTTCCTTCGTAGAATGATAGATTTTCCTGTGAGGAAGTTTGTTATAAAAGTGTACTGTAATGTTCTTGTAGTCACTTTGCTGTCATTGATTGTACCAACTGTGTGCTATCTATTGATGCCGGCTGGACTAGTGAGGTTCTTTGTGCTATGTAGTCTCTCGGTGTTTTCATCTGCGGTAGTAATTTATTTTGTTGGATGTAATCACGAGGAGCGCGTATTGATAGGTAAGGCTATAAGAACTGTAATTGTAAAATTCCGTCGTGGATGATTGAGATTAGAGATAAGAAAGACTGTTGTGGATGCCATGCGTGTGCTTCGGCTTGTGCTCATCGAGCCATTACAATGCAGACCGATGAGGAGGGCTTTCTTTATCCTGTGGCAAACAAAGATGTGTGTACTGGGTGTGGACTATGTGAACAGGTATGTCCCGTGGTAAATCAGGCATCTACCGTTCAACCTTTGAAGGTGTACGCTGCACGGAGTAATGATGAGGGATTGCGCCGACAAAGCTCTTCGGGAGGAGTCTTCACGCTATTGGCTAAGGTAGTTATCAATGAAGGAGGTGTAGTCTTTGGTGCTAAGTTTGACAAAGGATGGAATGTTGTTCATGCTTGGACAGATACCCTCGATGGACTGGCTGATTTCCGTGGTTCCAAGTATGTACAGAGTATTATCAGCAGTACCTATGAAGAGGCAAAGCACTTCTTACGGAAGGGCCGCAAAGTTCTGTTCTCGGGTACGCCTTGTCAAATCGCAGGATTAAAGAGGTATCTCCGCAAGGATTATGACAATTTGTTGACGGTGGATGTCGTTTGTCATGGTGTACCCAGTCCCTTAGTGTGGAAGAAGTATTTGTCTGAGGTTTGTGGTCCTGTCCGCGCAGCGCATAGCGTTGGAAAGAAGAGGTGTTCCTCTTCTTTCAATGAGTTGCCAGAGATTACAGGAATATCATTTAGGGACAAAACGAATGGCTGGGCGAAATATGATTTTCGCCTCCGCTATCTTGCTTCTAAAGAAGTTCCAGATAGGGCCTCCGCTCCCATTGTGGAGGAGAAAGAACTGCTGGAACCATTCTCTGATAATGCCTTTATGAATTGTTACCTGTCGTATCTATCTTTGCGACCATCATGCCACTCATGTTCATGCAAAAGTGGAAAAAGCGGGAGCGACATTTCATTAGCGGACTTTTGGGGTATAGAGAAGTATAACTATAAGTTTACTGACAACAAGGGCACAAGTGCAGTGTTGGTTAACACTGAAAGAGGTAAAGACTTAGTCCGCAAGATTGATGTTGTGAAGGAAGAACAATCGTTCGAACAATTCAAGCGTGAGGTGACGACTTACTATAGAAGCGTGGAAGCACATCCGAAGCGAAGTGAGTTTTTCGAACGATTGGGTGACGCCCTCTTGCGTGAACTTGTCAGTGAGTACTATTCAAAGAAAAGGCCTGTCCGGAAAAATCTTTTTAAGAGATTGGCGAAACGGATAATGCCGAGCGATTTCAGAATTATTTGGGACAAGGCAGGACAAACGTGCAATCGCCTATGGTCGTACCTTGATGCCGTAGGGTGGTCTATACGCACGCAGAACAAGACCTATGTTCTCTTTTGGGACAAAGATATCAAGTATTTTGATAATCTCCGCAATAATCCGTATATCAAGTTTCCTTTGTATAGCGAAACTTTGATAAAGTGGTTTGGCGATGCTGGGTATCAGAAATTACTGACTTGGATATTTGGCAATAGATTCTTCAATCGTTTCTATGCTCGTACCACTTCCGAAAAGTTTGTTCATGGCTGGAAGCATCGGGCATCCAACGAGTATTTTCCTTATGTAATGGATGAGATACGAAATATCTATGTCCCGAATCAAGATATTATGGATGAAGTGAAGCCCGTGATGGACCGTTATAGGCGTGAGGGCTACTTTATCATTGGTGTGCATATTCGTAGGGGTGACTACAGAACATTTGAGGGTGGTCAATACTATTTTGAACTTGATGAATATAAGCAGCACATGCAAGCCCTGTGTGAGGTGTATAGAGATAGGAAAGTGTGTTTCGCGATATCTACCAACGAGAGAGTCGATAGTAGCTTTTTCGAGGGGTTGGAAATATGCCAAACAGCTAATACGACTGCCATTCACGACCTCTATATGCTCTCGCAGTGTGACCGCATCATTGGTCCGCTTAGTACGTTTAGTCGTTGGGCATCCTTTTATGGCGAGGTACCTCTTTGTTTCATAAGTAGGGATGATGTCATAAAGAGCGATGACGCATTCTCTGTTATCAAGGATTTCTATCATTTTGCAAACGGGAAAGAAATAGTAAATCTGACCGATAAACATACGTGCACATGAAAATTGGTATCCTAACACTCCCACTTCACACTAACTATGGAGGAATCCTACAAGCCTACGCCCTGCAGCAAGTGCTGCAAGGCATGGGACATGAGGCTGTGGTTATCGACGAAGAAAAACAATTCCACTTCTCTTTGAAGCGACGTATAGAGATGTATATCAAGGGTAAAGTGAAGCGACTCTTGCAAGGTAAGAACGCCATCATCTATTCTCCTGAATACTACAAGCAATTGTGGGTAGCGCGTACCAGGCATACAGGGCAGTTTGTCTCTGAACATATAGTACGTAGGGTGGTGAAGGATGTTTCAGAAATCGCGGAAGGGGAGTTCGATGCCATTGTCGTGGGTAGTGACCAAATATGGCGAGCACGCTATGCGCAGCCTTTTCCTGGAGTAGAAAATGCTTTCTTGTTGTTCTCCAAAGGGTGGAACATAAAACGTATTTCGTATGCAGCGTCATTCGGTACAGATCATTGGGAGTACAATAAATCTGATACAGTAAATTGTTCGATGATGGCTCAGGCGTTCGATGCTGTCAGTGTACGTGAAGCCTCCGGTATCATGCTATGTAGGGAGTATCTGGGCGTCGATGCCCAACAGGTCATTGACCCTACGCTATTGCTTGATATGGATGATTATGTCAAGTTGATCAAGAGAAATACTCCTCAGAGTTCAGGAACACTGATGTGCTATGCCCTTGATCAGGGAAAGGAAGTGGAGGATATAGTTTCTTGCATAGCAAAGGAAAAGAGGCTAACTCCCTTTTATGCCAATTCACAGACAGAGAATCATAGGCTTACTCTCGAAGAACGAGTACAGCCACCCGTAGAACAGTGGCTGCAGGGTTTTCGGGATGCAAAGTTTGTTGTTACAGATAGTTTCCATGCTTGTATCTTCTCGATATTATTTAAAAAAACATTTGTGGTTATCGGAAATACGAGTCGCGGAATGACACGATTCGAATCCCTATTGCAAATGTTTGGGTTGGAACAGCGGCTGGTATCATCCTACGAGGCATACAAGAAAAAGGAAGATGTATTGTTGCGTCCGATAGATTATGCTCCGATATCTCGTATTCTTGCAGAGAAACGGGATGTTGCCATTAATTTCTTGCAAGCAACCTTGTCCTCTGATTAGATTTGGCGTATCTCTTAGTCTTTATTGAAAGAAATATTATATCTTTGTTGATAATTTGTATAATTCGCGTCGATGAAGCAGTCGCCGAAAATATCCGTAGTGGTTCCCGTATACAAGGCGGAGAGATTCTTGCATGGCTGTGTAGACAGTATTCTGAAACAGACATTCGAGGATTTCGAACTGCTGCTCATCGATGACGGCAGTCCCGACAGTTCGGGAAAAATATGCGATGAATACGCCGAAAATGACCATCGCGTGCGTGTATTCCATATCCCCAATGGCGGAGCCAACAAGGCACGAGCATTAGGCGTAAGCGAATCGGCAGGAAGCGAATATATCACCTTCGTAGACTCTGATGACTCGCTGCCGTCCACAGCGCTACAGGACTTGTATGCCTTGACTGGGGAGGAATATGACATTATCATCGGCACCTATGACCGTAACCCTAAGCAATATGCCGATGGCGAGATGGACAAGTTGGAACTCGTCAAGCAGATATATGCCTACAGCATCGCCTCATCGCCCTATGCCAAATTGTTCAGAAGAGAGTTGTTCGACGAAGAGACATTCGACCTCCCACGCGACTTTGTAATGGGCGAGGACTTCATCATGAACCTCCGACTGGCCTTTGCATGCGATAGGAAGATACGCATAGCACATACAGTGGTATATCACTACAACGACAACACTGAGGGTATCATGAACACGTTCAACTATACGCTCGACTATCTCGGCAGGTCGTATCACTTCAAGAAAAGTGTGATTCCCGAGCCTTATCGCGAGCGGTGCATGCCCTACTGCATTGCCAATGTACTGATGATGAACCACGTGATTGTAGGGCACTATTATTACCACAAGACCAGAGAAAAGACTCAGCTACACCTGCAGGTGATAGAGGACATCCGCAATTACGGCTACAAGGGGCAATGGTGGGAACGCTTTGCACTGCGGTTTGCCAATCCCATGTTCAGCAGACTATATTTAGGAATTAGAGCCATGACGCAATGGCTGAAGAGGATGAAAAGGAGGTGGATATGATAGACCGAAAAGTGCAGCAAGAACTGCGCGAGAAATACAGTCCCGACGGCTCGCTACTGCGTAGAGGGCAGCTACGGATGCTCGACATACTGAAAGCGGTGGATAAGATATGCCGTACCCACGACATACCCTACTGGCTCAGCTCGGGCACACTGCTGGGGGCCGTACGCCATGGGGGATTCATTCCTTGGGACGATGACCTTGACATCGAAATGCTGCGCGATGACTATCTACGTCTGTTGCCCCTACTGCGCGAGGAACTCCCCGAACAGTACATGCTTCACGACAGAAGCACCGATAAGGACTATCCCCATCTCTACGCCAAGGTGCGCGACAAGCACTCATGCATAGAAGAGAGCTACGCGTTTGAGATGAACCACAAAGGATGCTTCATCGATATATTTCCTCTGGAGCGCTCGCCGTATGCGCTATATCGCATTGCCAACAGACTATACGTCAACCTGTGCCACCACAAGGTGTACAAGCATCGTTGGCTATACAACTTCAACTACGCAGTCCTTACGCGTGTCGTATTCCCCCTTTTCAGGGGATGTGTTTCCCTATTCCATAAGGGAAGCAACTATCATCATACCTTCGGGATGATATACAAGGCCGAGAGGAGTGTAGCTGATATATTCCCCTTGGTGGAGATACCCTTCGAGGATAGCATCTTCTATGCTCCCAAGAGTGCGCATAGCTATCTGTCAAGGATGTTTGGAGACTACATGCAACTACCCAAGGAGATAGCCGTGCATGGTAACATTAAATGGATCGACACACCGCTATGAAACTCTCCATCATCATCCCCGTATACAATGTAGAGCAATACATCGGTCGTTGCCTGCAGAGCTGCTTATCCCAAGCCAATGTCACAGCAGATGACTATGAGTTGGTGATCGTCAATGACGGCACCAAGGACAACAGCATGCAAGTGGTAGAGGAGATGACACAAGGATGTACAAATATCACTGTCATCAATCAGGATAATCAGGGCTTGAGCATGGCACGCAATGCCGGGCTGAGAGCGGCAAAGGGAGAGTATGTGTGGTTTGTAGATTCTGACGATTGCATTGAAGAGGGATGTCTATATGCAATAAAGGAACGCTTGGAGGAGACAGCAGTGGATGCCCTGTTACTGCAATATAGAAATGTTTATTCAGATGGCACTTCTAATGAGGAGAAATACTCCACAATAGATGGTATCGTTGAAGGTAAGGAAGTATTGCTAAGCAACAAATTCTTTGTGGAGGTACCATTCGCTATATATCGCCGCGAATTCTTGCTACAGCAGCAGTTGTCGTTCTATCCAGGTATCTACCACGAAGACAATGAGTTCAAACCAAGGATGTTATATCTTGCACGAACATGTGCCTCATACGATAGGGTTGCATATAACTATTTCAGAGGAGTCGCCAACAGTATATCCTCAACATTGCGCCTAAAAAACGGTCTCGATGATTTTGTTGTCATGAATAGCCTGTATGCCTTTGTTGGCGAGCAAAATATTCAGGGCAGGTATCGCCGGGCATTCTATACACAGATAGGCAACGCCATGAAGATGGTGCTCCGTACACTACAGACTGTAAACAGCAGCGAGGCCGACATCTTGGTTAAAGAGATAAAGGAGAATAGGCATCTGCTCAAGTGTATGTGCTGTGCCACCAAGCTAAAGATACAGCTCGGAGGAGTGTTAATGTACGCTAACCTTCCCTTAGGATTGCGGATATTCAAGTTGTATGTATAAAAAGACTAAGCAGCCCTATGTGTAAAGTCTCGATTGTTATTCCAGTATATAATGCTTCTGCTTATATTGAGGATTGCCTTGCTTCGCTCACAGCTCAGACTATGGACAACATTGAGATACTGCTTGTCGATGATCATGGGCGCGATGATAGTATGGAGTGTGCACGAAGGTTTGTTGAGGCTCATCCGAGCGGCAAGACCTTCCGCTTCCTTGCCACACCGCATAATATGGGGCCTGGCCCGGCACGCAATGTGGGTATTGAGGCAGCTCAGGGTGAGTACGTGGCTTTCATTGATAGTGATGATGTGGTGGAGCCCGACTTTTGCGAGCAGCTGTATCAGGCAGCCAAGCAGTATGATGCCGACCTTGCCTATTGCCAGGCACAGTTGGTAAAGGGAGCTGAGACTCAACCGATGAATAATTCCGTGATTGAAAGTGGTGCGTTTAGTGGAGAGAAACGCTCTTTCTTTCTCATCCACTACACCACGCTCTTCGTCTCCTTCCTCTATCGCCGCTCGCTGCTCAATGAATACGGTATTCGCTTTCCTGCTACGCGCAGTGCTGAGGATAGCTATTTCCTTACCTGTTCGCTGTTGGCTGCGAAGCGTATTGCTTGTGTCGATAAGCCACTGTACCACTATCTTGTACACAGTGAGTCACTCTCCGAGTCGCTCAACCCTAAACGATACCTCGACAAGGTGAAATCTTTCGACCTGCTCGTGCAGTTTGCCCGCGAGAAAGGGCTTTACGAGACTAATCAGGCGGAACTCGACTATATTTACTTGAAGAAGGGTTATTTGCTCAGTGTGCTCACCTATATATATAATGAGAAGTGGCCACAGCAACTCACTATACGCAAGATGTATGGTCATTTGCTGAGCTATGTGCCCGATTATAAGCACAATATCTATTACCGGGCAGATTGTCGGCTGCGTCTGCTACATGTGCTTGTCAAGCACTGTACGCGATGGGCTTTCAAGGTGTTGCCCTATTATATCCGTAAATCGGGAATGAAATTATAAGAATAGAGTCCACTCGATTGCTTGAGCGGACTCTATTCTTTCTGTTACCTGTGTGTCGGTTATTGGTGTCGGTTCCGTATGGCGCGGAACAGGGCAAATCCTATAACCAACAATAGGGTAGTATACATAATGATGATGCATACCATGGCTATAGTGTCGCCTTTCTTTACACTGTCGGGTGAAAATTCCATGTGTATGCAGTGCCTACCGGCAGGAACGTTGATGGCACGGAGCATGTAGTTCACACGATAGATGTCGGCAGGTACTCCGTCGATGGTGGCTTTCCATCCGTATGGATAGTAAATCTCTGAGAATACGAGTGTGCCGGGCTTGCTGGCAGTGTACTCATAGTCGAGATAGCGTGGAGTGTACTTGGTGAGGTGTACGGTGGCCGTAGAGTCATGCCCAGGTGTGAAGTTCTCCACATAGGGGGCAAACTCCTTGTCCAGCACGGCGGTAGTGTGCAGGTTGATGTGGTTGAGGGCATCGCTTTCCTCATTGGGGGTGTCTACTACCTGCAGGGTATCTACGAACCATGCATTGCCCATGGCATAGGGGTTGCGTTGTACGATGGGCTGCCCTCCCTTTTGGTCAGGTACGATGAAGTACTTGGCGTTGAGCATGCCGATGACATTCATGTTCATCTTCGAGATATGTTGGTCTATCAGGTCTTGATAGCGGCGCAGTTTGGCGGCATGGTAGCCACCGATGGACTTCAGGTAGTATGAGGTGCGGGCATCATTGAATGTGTTGACAGCCAGATTGAACACACGGAAGTGCGGATCTTGATCCTGCAATATTTGTTTCTCGTAGGGCTGCATTTGGAATATCGCTCTATTGTTTTTCTTGGTAACGAAGACACTGTCGTTGAAGTAGCGCTTATTGATAGGCCATAGGTCTGCAACCACCAATACACCAAGAATGGCTACCATATATCCCCACTTGAGCCATCCCTTCACGAATATCCAAAGCGTAGCAGCTGCCAAGGCTATGAAGAGGAACGAACGCCAAGCGTCGCCCTTCATCAGTGCCTCACGCTCAGCGAGGATGCCTTGATAGGCAAAGTCGGGGAGTTGCGAAGCAAGATTAGCATCGATAGGAGCCGTGAAATCAAACAGCATACCGCCAAAGAGTGCGATGAAAAGGCAGATCCCGGCAGTGACACCCGTAGCGATGTAGATGCTGCGCATAGCTCTCTCGCTTGAGAGGGTGCCATCCATCAGTTCCTTGATGGCTAAGAATCCAAGCAGTGGCATGGCCACCTCGGCAACGATGAGGATGGAGGACACGGCGCGGAACTTGTTGTACATGGGGAAGTACTTGAAGAAGAATTCCGTGAGTGGCATGAAGTTGTGTCCCCAGGCCAAGGCTACAGAGAAGAGGGTGGCGGCCAGTATGGCCCACTTGTAGGGACCTTTCACGATGATTAGTCCCAACACAAAGAGGAAGCACACAATGGCGCCCATATAGACGTTACCGGCCGTGAAGGGTTGGTCGCCCCAGTAGAGTGGTATATTGGCACAGAACTGTGCAGCGGAGTTGCGCGGTACACCATGCTTTACCAATGACTTGTACAGCTCCGAGTCGGTGCCCACATCGTAGGTCGATGCTCCTCCCTTCACCCCAGGAATGAGGAACGACAGCGACTCATCAATGCCATAGCTCCATTGGGTGGCATAGTCAAGGTCAAGACCCTTGGTCTTGTTGGTCGCATCGTTGGCTTTCGCCAAATCCGAATGCCCGCCACGCATGGTCTGTTCTGCATATTCCATATTGACAAACGTGTTGGCCGAACCTGTCCCCAGTCCTATGGATAACGAGCCGAAGAAAAGTAATGAACTCACTGCTAAATCCTTGAAGCGCTTTTCCTTTATGTGTATATACAACTCGGCAATGTAGAATAGGCCAATCATCATAAATAAATAATACGACATCTGCGGATGTACTCCATAGCCTATTGCAGTGAACAGCATGGTTAGCACCACACCCCAACCATACTTCTTGCGGAAGATAAGGTATGCACCACCGGCAACTACCGATATAAGTGCGATGGATGTAGGCTTCGTATTGTGCCCTGCAGCCAAGATGATAAGGAAATAGGTGGATAGCCCAGTAGCCAACGAACCTACTATGCTTAGCCATTTGTTGATGTTGAATGCCCGCATCAGGATAAAGAAGCATACGAAGTAGATGCCAAGAGCCCAAGGTGCACTCCCCTGTCCTTTATAAATAATCTGGCGCAAGGGTTTCAACCAATCGCTTGATTCGTAGTGACCGCCACCAATCTGATAGGTAGGCATTCCACTAAACATCGATCCTGTCCAAAACGAATGGTCGCCAGTTTCTTCTGTATATTGGCGTACCTCCTGTGACGATCCTAACCAGTTGATGTTATCACCAGCATGTATCACCTTGCCCTCCAATGCTGGCGAGCAATAGATACAGGCTATAGCCACAAAAATCACCAATGCTACGGCGTAGGCTCCATATTTCTGTAGAAGATTTTCTTTTTTCATGTCGATGTTATTATATAATAGGTATAAAACTATACAAAAGTACAGCTTTTCCGCTAATTTCAACTAAATCGTGGCCTTTTTCTTCATGTATGTGTCAACGATGTCTGGCAGTTGGCAGGATATGCTCCCATTTATCGCATAGCTAGCGCACGGTTCTCGGCGGCCTCCATGATTTCACGCTCACCGGGTCCCTTGTCGTTGATGCCGCAGAGGTGGAGTATGCCGTGGATGATGGTTCGGTGCAGCTCCTCATCGTATTCGGTGGCATACTGCTCGCTATTGCTCCGCACCGTGTCGAGGCTGATGAAGAGGTCGCCACTGATGATGTCGCCCTCGGTGTAATCGAAGGTGATGATGTCGGTGTAGTAGTCGTGTTGCAAGAACTCGCGGTTGACCTCGAGGATTCGCTTGTCGTTGCAGAAGATGTAGCTCACGTCG
>JAZPZS010000167.1:0-15608 GCA_045544835.1 Bacteroidaceae bacterium
ACACGGGTACCATGTCGGCCTGGGCCGTATTCTCCATGATGGGCCTCTACCCCGACTGCCCTGGCACACCCTATTATACAATTACGACGCCCACCTTCGACAAGGTGAGCATCACCACTCAGCAGGGCGAGCTCAGCATCAGCACGCACCGCCCCGACACGGCATGTCACTACGTCGACCGCATACATATGGACGGCAAACGTTGTGGATACCGCGTCCACCATCAAGACCTGATGGGAGGCACACTAACGATTACGACAAAAAAACGATAAACGACAATGATACGACAAACGACCTTCCACCTTGCTGCCAAGCGCAGAGGATGTCATCTGGTGACACGCGAAGTATTAGGGCATCTGCCCCAACCCCTTCCACAGACAGGATTGCTCCACCTCTTTGTGCAGCACACCTCATGTGCACTCACTATCAATGAAAATGCCGATCCCGACGTGCGCACCGACCTCAGTCGCATCATGGACCGCCTCGTCAAGGAGAATGAGCCATACTACACCCATACGATGGAGGGAGCCGACGACATGCCGGCTCACGCCAAGTGCTCGCTCTTCGGGGCGTCGCTCATCATTCCCATTACCAATGGCCGTCTCAACCTCGGCACATGGCAGGGTATCTACCTTTGCGAGTTTCGCGACTATGGCGGCGAGCGCCGTATCGTGGCTACGGTTTACGAATAATCACTTACGCAGGTTGAGCTCTACGATATAATCGGTACCTGTGGGCACCTCATCAAAGAAGAGTGTCACACCCTCTTTCGTGCGCTTCATCTTCAGCGGTTGCTTGGTGTCGTAGACGAACGCTTTCTTCACCTTGCCCTGTAGCGGCAAGTGGAGTTCTTTGGCATCAAGGTCGAAGATATGGACAAAGAGTCTATCGCCCTTGCGCGTTGTGACTCCCCACTCCTGGGCAGCGATATCGCCCGCAGTGGTTCCATAGATGGTTTCTCCATATCGACTGGTCCACTCACCTATCGCGCTCAATCGCTCAAGTGCAGCAGCAGGAAGTTCGCCATTAGGTTGCGGACCCACATTGAGCAGCAGATTTGCTCCTTTACCCGAAGTGCTCACGAGGTAGCGTATCAGTGTCTCTACACTTTTGTAGTTTTGGTCAATGATCTTGTAGCCCCACATGCCGTTCATCGTCTGACAGGTCTCCAGAGGCAGGCGGCTGATATCTTGTCCTGAGAGTCCGGCCTTGTTCTCACCCGGGAGATCACGTTCAAAAATCTGTATATCCTCGCCCTCTATAGGTGTCTGATGATGGTTGTTTCCCACGAGGCACGCGGGCTGCAGGCGATGGATGAGCGCATACTGCTCTTCGAGTTGCCAATCAAAGGGCACGGTATCTTGGTCGTGATCCCACCAGCCATCAAACCATATCGCACCTATCTCGCCATAGTTGGTGAGCAGCTCGGTAATCTGTCGGTTCATGAAGCCGTAATACGACGGCCAGTCAGCCTTTTGCATATCCTTGCCCGTATGGCGTCCTGTGCGTCCGGCAGGATAGTCGTCGCGTGTCCAGTCTATATGCGAATAGTAGAGATGCAGCTTGATGCCCTGTCGATGACACTCATCGGCCAGTTCCTTGATGACGTCACGGCCGAAGGGAGTAGCATCCACAATATTGTAGTCAGACTGTGCCGTATTCCACATCGAGAATCCATCGTGATGACGCGAGGTGAAGCAGATATATTTAGCACCAGCAGCCTTGATGGCACTTACCCACGCCTTGGCATCGAAGTTTACTGGATAGAATGCCGACGCTGCCTTGGCATACTCCTTATTGTCGATATTGGCATTGGTCATATACCACTCTCCCTGGGCAAACATACTATATATGCCCCAATGGATGAAGATACCCAATTTGCTGTCGGCAAACTCCTGTCTGGCTTTAAGATTTTCTTCTGTGGGTATATAAGATGGCGTTTGTTGGGCCATAGAGACCTTGGCAACCAATGAGAATAAAACCGTCAGGACCAATTGTCTGAGATGTGTGTGATTCATAGTAATACAATGCTTAAGATTAATTCGTGTGCAAGGTACGAAAAAGATTCCATACGTACAAGGATTATCTCTTACTTCTCGCCCTTCGGTACGGAGCAGCTATCGTATAGAGCGTCCGAGAGAATAGTCTGCACAAATACAAGCACCCTTAGAAATGACTTCCAAGGGTGCTTGTACTATAGAGCTATAGACAACATCAGATGGTGTATGTGCCTTCTACGAGCTTACCCATAGCCCATACGGCGCGTACATTCAAGTTGTCGTCGAGTACCATGATGTCGGCATCCTTATCCTTCTGCAAAGAGCCCTTGCGGTCGTACACATTCATGATTTTGGCTGGAGTCTCCGAAGCCATACGCACGGCATCCTCGAGAGGTATCTCGGCCTTCTGTACGAGTGTCTGTATCAAGCGGTCCATTGTGGCAACCGAACCAGCAAGTGCAGAACGGTCGGCAAGTTTACATACGCCATCCTCGATAATCACGCGAGGGTCAAATGCCGTGGTGGTGTCGCTGGCAGCGCAAGCCAATGCGTCGGTGATAACACAGGCACGCTCCACACCCTTGATACGATGTATCAGACGGAGGATGGTGGGAGGTACATGGATACCATCGGCAACCACCTCAACAGTCATGTCCTCGTGCAGGTAGATACTCTCTACCGTACCTTCATACTTGTACTCGCGGCGTTTGTGGAAACCAGGCATCGCATTGTAGAAATGTGTGGCATGTGTGTAGCCGCTCTTGCGAGCAGCGTGGATATCTTCATACTCGGCCTGAGTATGGGCTACAGAGGCCAAAATGCCCTTTGAAGTGATGTACTTACCAAACTGCATGGCACCGGGGAGCTCGGGAGCTGCGTCCCAACGCTTGATGCAATCCCACTTCTCTACTAAAGGAATGTATTCTGTGGGGTCAGGGTTCTTGATATTCTCGGGAATCTGGCCACCAGCCATGGCCATATTCAGATAATGCCCTTCAAGGTGAAGACCAAGCACGGGGCTATCAGGCTCTGCCATCATTTTGGTACAAACCTCAGCAGCAGCCTCAATCATAGGCACTGTAGATGATGACAGTGTGGGGAAGATACTCGTAGTACCGTGCTTCATGTGCGCAGCGATAGCTCCACGGAAAGCCTCTTCAGTGCCCTCCATAAAGTCGCAACCGCCACCACCGTGGATATGAATCTCCACACCACCAGGGACAACGTACATACCCTTCGCATCGATAACTTCAGCACCGATTACGGCAAGGTCACAATTGGTAACTTCTAGAATCTTACTGTCGCGGATGATAACCGAACCATCCTTGAGCCAACCCTGAGGAGTCAGGATTCTTGCATTGATAATTTGTTTTAACATGATATGTTAGTGTGTTTAATTGTTTTTCATGCATCCAAGCGACAAAGGTACGCTTTTTTGTGTGCCTGACATTGCTTATTTTCTATTTTTTATAAAAAAAACGCAAAATTTGCAGACATACGTTTTTTCCTATACCTTTGTAGAAGAGATTTCTTGCAAAATAGCAAGTCCACATGCCACTAGAATAGCATATAAAAAGAATCAAAACCTATGAAACGACAAAAGCTACTATACCTTACAACAGCATTGCTCGTAGCCTTATCGGCATGCAACGTACAGCACAGCAAAGAACTCCTCACCCAATATGTAGACCCACTCATCGGTAGCGGAGGCCATGGTCACGTATTCGTGGGAGCCAGTGTGCCCTTCGGCATGGTGCAGTTGGGACCTACCAGCATAAACCAGGCATGGGACTGGTGTTCGGGCTATCACGAGAGTGAAGCCACGGTGATAGGATTCTCTCACACCCACCTCAGCGGCACGGGCATTGGTGACTTGTTTGACGTGACCGTCATGCCGGTAATGGGTGAGGTAACCTATGCGAGAGGCACGATAGAGGAGCCTGAGAGCGGGTTATGGTCGATGGCCGATCGTACACAGGAGGTTGCCGAAGCAGGATATTATGCCGTACCCCTGACACGCTACGGCATCAAAGCCGAGCTGACCGCCACAGCTCGCGTTGGCATACACCGATACACCTTCCCCGAGAATGAGGAGGCAGCCATCGTCATCGACCTCGAGAATGGTGGTTGCTGGGACCGTACGACAGAAACTTACATGCAAGCCGAAGGTGACAGCCGCATCGTGGGATACCGCCGTTCACGTGGCTGGGCCGCCGACCAACATGTCTACTTCGTGGCAGAGTTGAGCAAGCCTTTCAGCACCTTCACATTGCATGGGCGCGACCAAATGTATGGCCGTGCCTCATTCACCACTGCCGAGGGCGAAGAGTTGTTGATGAAGGTGGCTATCTCAGCTGTGAGCATCGATGGTGCCCGGCAAGCCATGCAGACCGAGCTCCCCGGATGGGACTTCGACGCCACACGCCAAGCGGCACGCACAGCATGGGAGCATGAACTGGCACGCATACGCATCGAGACCCCGTGTGAAACCACAAAGCGCATCTTCTACACTGCCCTATACCATACAATGATGGCCCCTGCCCTCTTCAGCGACATTGATGGCCAGTACCGAGGTGCCGATGGCAACATCTATCACAGCGACACTCCTCACTACACCAATTTCTCACTGTGGGACACCTACCGCGCCAAGCACCCCCTCATGACTATCATACAATCCGAACGGGCAGGACAATTCGTTAACTCGATGATTGACATCTGCGACCAGCAGGGCGACCTCCCCGTATGGCATCTGTGGGGCAACGAAACCAACTGCATGGTAGGCGATCCTGCCATACCCGTCGTGGCCGACGCCATCGTCAAGGGCATCAAGGGCTTCGACCGCGAACATGCCTTTGAGGCCATCAAGAAGACAGCAGCCAACCCCGAACGGGGCAAACAGCTTCGCCATATCCATGGCTATATCCCCTGCAACCTGATGAACGAGGCTGTAGCCTATGACATGGAATATGCCCTGGCTGATGGTGCAGCTGCTCAGGCTGCCAAGGCACTGGGACGTGAGGAGGAGTATGAGCATTTCACCCGCATGAGTCACTCGTACCGCAACTATTTTGACCAAGAGACAGGGTTCATACGCGGCGTTGATGATGAGGGAAATTTCCGTACTCCGTTCAACCCCTACTACGCATCGCACCGTGCCGACGACTACTGCGAAGGTAATGCCTGGCAGTATACCTGGTTGGTTCCGCACGACATGGAGGAATATGCCACTATGTTTGGCAACAAGGAGGCCTGCATTGCTCGTCTCGACTCGCTCTTCCTCGCCCCATCGGCCATTGAAGGAGACCCCTCGCCCGACATCTCCGGCATGATTGGCCAGTTTGCCCATGGCAACGAGCCCAGCCATCACATCCTCTATCTATATAGTATATTGGGGCAGCCCCATAAAACGGCCAAGTGGGTACGCGAGGTCATGAAGACACAGTACCGCGATGCACCCGACGGGTTGTCGGGTAATGAGGACATGGGACAGATGTCAGCTTGGTACATCCTCTCGGCATTAGGGTTATATGAAGTAGAGCCCGCCAGCGGCAGATATTGGTTCGGATCACCCCTCATCGACCGCGCCGAACTGACGGTAGAGGGAGGTACCTTCATCATCAAAGTCATCGGTAACAGCGAGGAGCATCCGTACATCAAGCACGTATGGCTCAACGGAGAGCCTTATACCCTACCCTACATCAACCATGCCGACATTGCACGCGGAGGAGTGCTCACGATAGAGATGGGCGACAGCTATCAGTGACCTACGTGAGCCGTACCATAATGCCCTAAGAAGACAAGCGAATACCCCGAACGGGAAGAAAAAGGCCGAAGATGCCAAGAAGATGATGAGCGAAAAGGATAATAAGTTTTTTTCACAAAAAAACAATTGCGCCTTTTACGTTCTTTTGCTATCTTTGCGGATTATTGTATATACGGACAAGAATATTATTTGTAAAGAATAACAGAATGGCGACACAGAAAGATACCAAGAAGGAGAAAGCAGCAAAACTGAAAAAGGAGAAGAAACCCATCAAGTGGATAGAGGACATACGCACAGCGGTAAAGAATGAGACCACGCAATTTGTGGTGGGATTGCTATGCGTAATGGTAGCTCTATACATGCTACTGGCTTTCAGCTCGTTTATCCTCAATGGTGGTGCCGACCAAAGTGCTATGGAGCCACAAACCGTAACTGAGGCCCTTGCCAATACCACTCCCGACAAGGTGGAGAACGCTACCGGGCGCAGTGGTGCACACATCGCGCAGACCCTCATCAATGGCTGCTTCGGCATTTCGGCCTATTGCATAGCCGCATTCATGCTGGTGCTGGGCCTCAATCTCATGCGCACCTACAAGTTCAACCTCAAGCACTGGGGTATCTGCTGCGCCACCATCCTCGTATGGGGATCATTGTTTCTGAGTGTCACTGTCGACCGCTGGTTTGTAGGCTCTGGTATCTATTGGGGCGGCTACCACGGACATAATGTGTCTGAATGGCTCAGCGCTCAGTTTGGTATGCCCGGTATCATCTTCCTGCTGGTGGTGATAGCCATACTCTTCTGCATGTATCTTACGAGCAATACCATCGAGGTTATCCGTCGTCTGCTCCACCCTAAATCATTGCTTCCCGGCAAGGATGAGGAGGAGAAGGACGGTCCTGTGCAAGAGGGCGATAGTATGAACTCAGAGGTGCCTTTCAGTATTGAGGAACAGCCCACTGAAATAGAGTGGAACACAGATAATCAGGAATCGGATACCCAGGAGGATATGGAACTGGAGATTGTCGATGTCCCCGCTGACGAAACAGAACAAAATCCCGCCGAGAAGCAGGAGGAAGAGGCCGAGTTCACCATCGAGGTCAACGAAGAGGAGGTAGCCGAGAAGATTATCGAACCCTACAACCCCAAGCTCGACCTCTCACGCTACAAATACCCCACCATCGACCTGCTCAACAAGGGTAACGATGATGCTTTCCTTGTCGACCGCGACGAGCAGAATGCCAAGAAAGACAGCATCATCCAGGCGCTGCGCAACTTCGGCATCGAGATATCCTCCATCAAGGCCACCGTGGGTCCCACCATCACGCTCTACGAGATAACCCCAGCCCCAGGTGTGCGCATCTCGAAGATCAAGAACCTCGAAGACGACATCGCCCTGACGCTTGCCGCCTTCAGTACCCGTATCATCGCCCCCATACCCGGTAAGGGCACCATCGGTATAGAGATTCCCAATGCCAATCCCCAAGTGGTGTCGATGTACTCGGTCATCAACAGTCGCAAATTCCAAGAGTCTACCTATGAGCTACCTGTAGCCATCGGCAAGACCATCACGAATGAGATACTCATGTTCGACCTTTGCAAGATGCCCCACCTCCTCGTGGCAGGTGCCACCGGTCAGGGTAAGTCCGTAGGTCTGAACGCCATCATCACCTCGCTCCTCTACAAGAAGCACCCCGCCGAGCTGAAGCTCGTAATGGTCGACCCCAAGAAGGTGGAGCTCAGCATCTACTCCTCCATCGAGAAGCACTTCCTGGCCAAGCTCCCCGACGGCGAAGATGCCATCATCACCGATGTTACCAAGGTGGTGCAGACCCTCAAGTCGCTCTGCGTGGAGATGGACACCCGCTACGACCTGCTCAAGGCAGCCGGTGTGCGCAACCTGCGCGAGTATAACGACAAGTTCATCAACCGCCAGCTCAACCCCGAGAAGGGCCACAAGTACATGCCCTACATCGTGGTCATCATCGACGAGTTTGGCGACCTTATCATGACTGCCGGCAAGGAGGTAGAGCTCCCCATTGCCCGCATCGCCCAGTTGGCCCGTGCCGTAGGTATACATATGATTATCGCTACCCAGCGCCCCACGACGAACATCATTACCGGTACCATCAAGGCCAACTTCCCTGCCCGTATCGCCTTCCGCGTATCGGCCATGATTGACTCGCGCACCATCCTCGACCGCCCCGGAGCCAACCAGCTCATCGGTAAGGGCGACATGCTCTTCCTTCAGGGCAGCGACCCCGTGCGTGTGCAGTGTGCCTTTGTCGACACTCCCGAGGTGGAGCGCATCGGTAAGTACATCAGCGAGCAACAGGGCTATTCCACGGCGTTCTACCTGCCCGAGTATGTGGACGAGAATGCTGGCGAAGGCAGCAACCTCGACGATGTAGACTTAAAGCGCCTCGACCCCATGTTCGAGGATGCAGCACGCCTGGTCGTAGTACACCAGTCGGGTTCCACATCGCTCATCCAGCGCAAGTTCTCCATCGGCTACAACCGCGCAGGTCGCATCATGGACCAGCTCGAGAAGGCCGGCATCGTAGGTCCAGTCGATGGCAGCAAGCCCCGTCAGGTGCTCTGTGCCGATGAGATGGATTTGGAAATGAAGTTGAACAGTCTGAACAGTTGATGGTTTTTGATGAGATAAGGCAGTATGCCTATAATAGTAGATTAACTAACGCTGAAGTTAAATTGTAAATAAAGATGAAACGTCTCCATTCAATACTCTTTGCCCTTCTCGTGATGTGCATCTCCCTTCCCCTCTCGGCCCAAGGATCAGCCGAGGTGTGGCTTCAGAAGGCGGCCAGCAAGTTCGAACAGAAGGGTGTAGACCTCAGTTTCCGCATCAACGAAGATGGTGTGCGCCTCAGTGGCCGACTCCTGATCGAAGGGAAGAAATTCTGCTTCCTCACCGACGAGATGAAGATATGGTACGACGGCACCACACAGTGGACGCTGCAGATCGACGACGACTACAGCGAGCTCTACATCAACGAGCCTACTCCTGAGGAGCAGCAGAGCATCAATCCCTATCTCCTGCTCGGCAGCTATCAGGAGCACTTCACCGCTACCGACGGAGGCGAGAAGACCCTTAACGGATTGCCCCACCACCTCGTAATCCTCAAGGCCAACGACGACCAGCAGGAGCTCTCGCAACTCAGCCTCTATCTCGATAGTGAAGCCACTCCTGCGGCCCTCACGCTCACCTTCCCCGATGAGCGCAAATACAAGGTCGAGGTGCGCTCCTTGCGCAATGGGCTCACCTTCCCGCAACACACCTTTACCTATCAGCCCAAGGACTATCCCGCAGATGAAGTGATTGACATGCGATAAACTCTAAGCACTAAACTCTAAACAATACACACATTATGGAAAAGACCAAATGCCTTATCATAGGCTCAGGCCCTGCTGGATACACAGCGGCCATCTACACTGGTAGAGCAAACATTCCCACCATCCTCTACGAAGGATTGCAGCCTGGCGGACAGCTCACCATCACCACCGAGATTGAAAACTTCCCCGGCTATCCTCAGGGCATCAGCGGCCCCGAGATGATGGACGACCTCCGCCTGCAGGCCGAGCGCTTCGGTGCCGACATGCGCAGCGGCATCATCACCAAGGCCGACCTCTCGCAGCGCCCCTTCCACGTAACCGTTGATGACGGCACTGAAATTGAAGCCGAGACCATCATCATCGCCACAGGCGCATCGGCCAAGTATCTCGGACTTGAGGACGAGAAGAAATATGCGGGTATGGGCGTGAGTGCCTGTGCCACCTGCGACGGCTTCTTCTATCGTAAGAAGGTGGTAGCCGTAGTGGGCGGTGGCGACACAGCTTGCGAGGAGGCCAGCTACCTTGCCGGACTCGCTAGCAAGGTATACCTCATCGTGCGCAAGAACTACCTCCGCGCCAGCCAGATCATGCAGGACCGCGTCATGCAGAATCCCAAGATCGAGGTTCTCTTCGAACACAATGTCACCGGTCTCTTCGGCAACAACGGCGTTGAGGGAGCCCACGTGGTAAAGCGAAAGGGCGAAGCCGACGAGCAGCACTACGACATCGCCATCGACGGACTCTTCCTCGCCATCGGCCACAACCCCAACTCTGAGATTTTCCGCGAGTATCTCGACACCGACGAGACGGGCTACATCCTCACTCAAGGTGCCTCTCCCGCCACCAACGTTCCCGGTGTATATGCCGCAGGCGACGTAGCCGATCCCCGCTACCGCCAAGCCATCGTAGCTGCTGGCAGTGGCTGTAAGGCAGCTCTCGAGGTAGAGAAGTTTTTGGCAGAGTAAAAGAAGGCTTTGGATGACAACAAAAAGAACAGAGGCTGGCACTTGTGTGCTGGCCTCTGATTTGTATGGGGCTCGCTGATTTCGGGGACGTTTTTCACCGAATGTGCCTATAAGTATGTGCTATTTTTTTTCTCCAAGTTGCCTTTCGTAAAAAATCTTTTAGTAACTTCGCACACTGATAATTAATGGTAACCACAATCAATTGCCCAATGAATACCATCAACCGTTTCTATATGTTATTGCTCGCCATGGTGGCAGCGATGAGTGTGCACACCGTGCTGGCACAGGATGCCGAGCGATTGGAGTATGACATGAATGCCCCGATGGGATGGGCCACTTGCAAGAGTCTGACCACGGCAGGCGACTATGAACTTACGGGCGGAGGCGAAGGCAACAGCATCACCCTGAAGGCCTCGGGCGGAGACGACTACAATGCGCTGAACAGTGCCATAGCGAAGTACCCCGTGGTGGTGCTCGATGGTTCGGCAGGCGACTTCGTGGTGTCGAGATACATCAACTTCAGTGCCTCGAACCGCACGGTTGTGGGTATCAACGATGCACGCATCGGTACGAAGTTCTACGTGAGCGACGACATCCGCAAGCTGATGGACGACAACAACGTGAACAGCCTGTCCACATCGAGTGGCACGGGAGGCACGCTGTCCAATGGCGTGAAGGTGGGCGAAGCACGCGAGACGAAGGTGCGCCAGCTGCTCATCGACTACTTGGGCGACAGCAGCGAGGCATATCGCCAGTCGGGCATCTTCAACATCTCCGGCAAGAGCAACATCATCATCCGCAACATCCATTTCGTAGGACCCGGCTCCATCGATGTGGGCGGGTACGACCTGATGTCGGTTCGCGACGGTGCTCATCACATCTGGATTGACCATTGCCGCTTCACGGATGGCATGGATGGCAACCTGGACGTGACGGTGAAGGCCGACTTCGTCACCATCAGCTGGTGTGTGTTCGACTACACCGCCCGCTCCTATGACCACAAGGTGAGCAATCTCGTGGGAGGCAGCGACGATGCCAACAAGCAGGGCGAGAACAACCTGAACATCACTTATGCCAACAACATATGGGGCAACAAGTGTGAGGGACGTATGCCCATGGCCCGTTTCGGCACCATACACCTGCTCAACAACTACTACAACTGCCCCGGATGCGGTAGCTCGGTGAACCCGCGCAAGAACTCGGAGTTCCTCATCGAGGGCAACTACTTCGAGAAAGGAGTGAAGAAGATCTTCTCGCAGAGTGGCGCCAAGGCCTACGTGTTCAAGAACAACCACTACACGGAGTCCTTCTCTCAGCCGGCCAATGTGGGCTCCGTCCGCATCCCCTACAGCTACACGGCCTACGACGTCATGGAGGTGCCTGCAGTGCTGACCTCGGCCGAAAACGGTGCAGGTCCTACACTGAACAGCCCACTGACCATCAGTAAGCTGGAGGCAGATGACAAGGATGAGGAGGTGGAGACTCCGAAGGATGCATGCTACCTGTGGCAGAGCGTTAACGGCACCCCAGAAGAGAAGGGCGGAGTGACCAGCGGACATGGAGCGAGCGAAGGCCGCGTCAACTACGAGAATGCGGGCTACTACACGCTGAGTGTCAATGCCAAGAAGGCCAACATCGGCACCGACTACCTGCTCATCACCCTCGACCAACCCCTGCAGGCAAGCGACCAGCTGGAGGTTACGGCCTATCGCAACAAGGACACCAATGCCAACGGCACCCTATACCTCCTCTTCGACAACGGACATGCCATCGACGAGGGCGACGATGTGGTGTGGAACAATATCCACCCCGACTATGGGCAGCAGCCCAACACGAACACCTACACCGTGGGCGAAGGAGCAGGGAGTCAGTCGTTCAAGATAGCCCGCTCAAAGTCCGGCACCAACGTGTTCATCACCAAGCTGGCCATCATGCGCAGCACTGTCGGCATCGAAGAGGCGGAGCTTGCAGAGCATACAACGATGGGCATCTACAACCTTCAGGGACAACGGATTGATGCCAGCTCAGTGGAAGAGCTGCCTCGTGGCCTCTACATCGTGAATGGCAGGAAGATGGTGGTGAGGTAGCATCGATACCGCCATGTGATATATCCCATCCTCTTCCTGCAAAGGGAGCGGGCACAATCTTTGCATGGCATAGTAAATAAGAATAAAGTTATAGCAATATGATTACAGTTTCAGATTTAGCGATTCAGTTTGGTAAAAGAGTGTTATACAAGGATGTTAATCTAAAGTTCACCAACGGCAACATCTACGGAGTCATTGGTGCTAATGGAGCAGGTAAGTCCACCTTTCTGCGCGCTATCAGTGGCGACTTGGAACCCACCAAGGGAAGTGTAACCCTTGGCCCCGATGAGCGTCTCTCGGTGCTCAGCCAGGACCACTTCAAGTGGGATCAATATACGGTACTCAACACCGTGCTGAAGGGGCATACCGTGCTTTGGGATATCATGAGCGAGCGTGACGCCCTGTATGCTAAAGCCGATTTTACTGATGAGGACGGATTGAGAGCTGCCGAGCTGGAAGAGCGGTTTGCCGAATTGGAAGGATGGAATGCCGAGAGCGATGCCGCTGCCCTGCTTAGCGGATTGGGCATCAAGGAGGACAAGCATCATCTGCTGATGAGCGAACTGAGCGGTAAGGAGAAGGTGCGTGTCATGCTGGCCCAAGCCCTCTTCGGGAACCCCGACAACCTGCTGCTCGACGAGCCCACCAACGACCTTGATATGGAGACTGTAACCTGGCTCGAGGAGTATTTGAGCAATTTCGAGCACACCGTATTGGTGGTGAGCCATGACCGCCACTTCCTCGACTCTGTGTGTACCCACACTGTGGACATCGACTTTGGCAAGGTGAGCATCTTTGCCGGCAACTATAGCTTCTGGTATGAAAGTTCTCAGCTCGCCCTCCGTCAGGCACAAAATCAAAAGACCAAGGCCGAGGAGAAGCGCAAGGAACTGGAAGAGTTTATCCGTCGATTCAGTGCCAATGTGGCCAAGAGCAAGCAGACCACCAGCCGTAAGAAGATGCTGGAGAAGCTCAACGTCGAGGATATCCAACCCTCATCGCGCAAGTATCCCGGCATTATCTTTACTCCCGAGCGCGAGCCGGGCAATCATATCCTCGAGGTCAGCGGGCTACGTGCCGAGATGGAGGATGGCACCGTGCTCTTCAGCGATGTAAACCTCAATGTAGAGAAGGGCGACAAGATCGTGTTCCTCAGTCGTGACCCACGTGCCATGACAGCCTTCTTCGAGATTATCAATGGCAACCGTAAGCCTCATGCCGGCAAGTTCAACTGGGGAGTAACCATCACCACCGCCTACTTGCCCCTCGACAATACCGAATTCTTCGACACCGACCTCAACCTTGTAGACTGGCTCAGCCAGTTTGGCGAAGGCAACGAAGTGTACTTCAAGAGTTATCTCGGCCGCATGCTCTTCAGTGGTGAGGAGGTCCTGAAGAAAGCCAATGTCCTCTCCGGTGGCGAGAAGATGCGTTGTATGATTGCCCGCATGCAGCTGAAGAATGCCAACTGCCTTATCCTCGATACCCCCACCAACCACCTCGACCTTGAGAGCATCCAGGCATTCAACAACAATCTGAAACTCTATAAAGGCAATATCCTCTTCAGCAGTCACGACCACGAGTTCATTCAGACCGTTGCCAACCGCATCATCGAGCTGACTCCGAATGGCATCATCGACAAGATGATGGAATATGACGAGTACATCACCAGTGACCTCATCAAAGAGATGCGCACTCGCATGTATGGAGCGTAAGAAGTTGTATTGATCGCGTAAAACATAAACACCGCCTCAGAGACCCTCTGAGGCGGTGTCTTTATTTATGGCTGCGTTCTTTTTGTTCGTCTTGGGGATTGGGCGGAAAAAATAGTGCCAGGCGAGAGAAAAACAAAACTTATTTTGAGTTCTTCCGAGCCGCAGCCTAATTAAAAGATGCAAAGCAGATTAATATCGCAAAGAGGAGGTAATAATAGAGTCTTCATCTCCTATAATCGCAAAGGCTTAGTTCGCTGTTTAGAAACGAATAAACATAACCTGGACTTTGGTAATACAATCCAGTATTGGCATCTTGCAGTCGTGCGAAGGTGTCAGAGTTGTAAAGCGTATCCATCGCCTTTTCCAATGTATAGCCGTACTTCTCCATCAGGATTTGTATCAGTTCGGCATACATATCCTCCTGCATCATCTTTATTTGTCCCTCGGTCAGTGTCATAGCTTTGTCAGTTTTGATAGTGCCAACGGTGTACCAAAGAAATATTGGAATGTGATACCCCGTGCATATTGCAGCTCGCGCACTAGTTCTTCTATACTGATTGCCCCTGATTGGTATCGGCGCAGTTGGAATGTCACCCCATCATCAGCGATTGGGCCATATACTATATCGTAATCGTGTGTGGGGTGTTGGCTATGCATATCCCTATTCAGTATGATAAAGTTTGCCCACTCCACGCTATAGTCTTCAAAGATCTTTACTTTCAACGCATCGTTCTGCAACAACGTTTCATCAAACTCAAATTCCGATACAACAGGCTCGCCCATCATCAGCTGCAAGGTCTTCTGCTCTGCCATTCGCATGGCTTGGCCTTTGTCTGCCGACAGATAGAATCCTTGTCCAAAGTCCTTGTAAGGTTTGGACTTTGCAAGGTCTGGCACTGCCACCTCTACATTCGATCCATGGTACAGTTTCATTTCAGTCCTCCTCCATTATGTCCACACACCTGTACCATAGCATCCACCGCATCATCGAAAGACAACGTATGTATCACATCATAGTATGATGCCAAGTGCGCCAGTCCCTTGAAGCGTGCCAGATAGTTATATGCCTGCTTCTCGCCGATGCCAAATCTGCTTGCAAACTCAGCAATCAACGCAATCGTATATTTTAGTCTGTTGCTTTCTTCTCTTGACATGACACAACTATTTATGTGGCAAATATAAAAATAATGTTCCTATCCACCAAACTTACAACCCGAAAAGTGCGGGATGGTTTACCCTCGTGAAACGAAACGCTCGGGAATCCTGTGCAGATTTTTCGTAGCATATTGATAGGCAAATCCTGCGATTTGCTTACACGGTGTTGAAATTGGAAGTATGGACTTGCTAAACTCAATAACTTATAAACTTAAAAACTCACGTTTCGCTTACTTCCTGCATTTCCCTAATGCCTCGTGGCTGCGTTCTTTTCGTCGGCCTTGGGGATTGGGCGGATTGAGGGCAAGGAGAAGGGTTTATAGCGCAAGCGAACAAACTCACAGATTAATGACAGGCGCAAACTTGCAGTTACGGAAATATCATTATCTTTGCAGTAAACAGCGAAGATATACTGCACTCGCTTTGAAAAATATCTAAGCAAGCTTGATATTTCTCGCTCGTTTGTTACTATCTTTGCATATATTTTGCGAGGTATGACAAACGAGATAATCATCTATCAAACCGAAGACGGACAGACACAGATTGATGTCCGCATGGAGAATGAGACGGT
>JAZPZS010000168.1:0-14668 GCA_045544835.1 Bacteroidaceae bacterium
TTCTTGATTTTGTTTGACTTCACGGCACCAGCCACCTGAATCTGTCCGCCAAAGAGCAGCAGTTTCTCGGTGAGTGTGGTCTTACCAGCGTCGGGGTGCGATATGATCGCAAACGTACGTCTTCTTTCTATTTCGTTCATAGTCATATTTCCATTTGGGGTACAAAGGTACTAATAAACGAGCGAATAAACAAGATTGAATTGGAAGCTTGCTTACAAGAATCAACTTCTTGTCCATTCACAACGAGTGGGTAGCTTTTTGGCGAAGCCTCCTATTCATCGCTCTCACCAATTGTCAAAAAAATCCAATAGGCGTTAAGATATGCCTTACTTTGCGCACAAGTTTAGCAAAAAAGATGTACTTTTGTAGTTGGTACGAAGTCTTCAAATCCTAGTACATACCATAAATAGATATAACGTGATGAACGATACGATAAATACCCCATTCTTTACACCGGAAGAGAAGCTGCAGGCAGCTGCGCTCATGGAGCAGCTGAGAGAACTGGCCGGAGAGAGCTTGCGCGACGAGGACATGATGCGCATAGGTACACTGCTTACCGATGCTATCGGCAAGGGATGCCTCCAGCGCGACAGCTTCGGGCTTAACCCAATCATCAATGACCTGCAGACGGCCATCATCGTGGCCGACGAGATGGGCATGCGACGTGCAGCCATCGTGAGCATACTGCTCCACGATATCGTGAAAACGGGCTTCGTCACTACCGAAGAGGTGGCAGGGCAGTTTGGCACCGATGTGGCGGGCATCCTGGGCGGACTGGTGCGCACGGCAAGCCTCTATGAGAAGAATCCGACCATCGAGTCGGAGAACTTCCGCAACTTGCTGCTATCCTTTGCCGAGGACATGCGCGTAATCCTCATCATGATTGCCGACCGCGTGAACACGATGCGCCAGATCAAGGACAGCGAGAATGAGGCAGCCCGCCTACAGGTAGCCAATGAGGCAGCCTACCTGTATGCTCCATTGGCCCATAAGCTGGGCTTGTACAAGTTGAAGTCGGAGCTGGAGGATCTCTCGCTCAAGTACACGCAGCACGATATGTATTACCATATCAAGGAGAAGCTCAATGCCACCAAGGCTGCCCGCGACAAGTATATCGCCGCGTTCATCGACCCTATAGACAAGAAACTGGCTGCTGCCGGACTCAAGTACCATATCAAGGGACGCACGAAGAGCATCCACTCCATCAGCCAGAAGATGAAGAAGCAGAAGACCAACTTTGAGGGTATATACGACCTCTTTGCCATACGCATCATCCTGGACTCGGAGTATGAGAAGGAGAAGCAGGAGTGCTGGCAGGCCTACTCCATCGTGACCGATATGTACCAGCCCAACCCCAAGCGCCTGCGCGACTGGCTCTCCATACCGAAGAGCAACGGCTACGAGTCGCTACACACCACGGTGATGGGGCCCGAGGGCAAGTGGGTGGAGGTGCAGATACGCACCGAGCGCATGGACGAGATTGCCGAGCGCGGACTGGCTGCCCACTGGCGATACAAGGGCGTGAAGAGCGAGACGGGACTTGACGAATGGCTCACAAGCATACGCGAGGCACTGGAGCACACGGACGATGATGGCATCGAACTGATGGACCAGTTCAAGATGGATCTCTACAAGGACGATGTATTTGTGTTCACCCCGAAGGGCGACCTCTTCAAGCTGCCCCACGGAGCCACGGTGCTCGACTTTGCCTTCCATATACATACCAATGTGGGCAGCCGGTGCACCGGAGCCAAGGTCAACGGCAAGCACGCCCAGCTGCGCTATGTACTGAACAATGGCGACCAGGTGGAGATACTCACCTCGAGCACGCAGACCCCCAAGCAGGGCTGGCTCGACATCGTCACCACCTCGAAGGCACGCACCAAGATACGACAGAGCCTCAAGGAGATAGAGTCGCGCCAGGCAGCCTTTGCCCGCGAAACCATAGAGCGCAAGTTCAAGAACCGCAAGATAGAATACGATGAGCCCACGATGATGCGCCTCATCCGTCAGATGGGCTACAAGCAGGTGACGGAGTTCTATCAGAAGATTGCCGAGGGCTCGCTCGATGTAAACCAATTCATCGACCGCTACGTGCAGGCCATAGAGCAAGTGACCGAGCCGCACGATGTGGTGACCCGCAGTGCCGAGGGATATAACCTGCAACAAGACGAACAACTCAAGCAAAGCTTCTCGGGCGACGTGCTCGTGATAGACCAGAACCTCAAGGGTATCGACTTCAAGCTGGCTCATTGCTGCAACCCCATCTATGGCGACGAGGTATTTGGCTTTGTAACCACGGGCGGCGGCATCAAGATACACCGCTGCGACTGCCCCAACGCTCCCGACCTGCACTCCCGCTTCGGATACCGTGTGGTGAAGGCCCGCTGGGCAGGCAAGAGCAAGGGGGCGCTCTACCCTATCACGCTCACTGTCATCGGACACGACGACATTGGCATCGTCAACAACATCACCTCCATCATCTCGAAGGAGGAGAACATACAGTTGCGCAACATCAGCATCAACTCGCACGACGGACTCTTCTCGGGCACGCTCACCGTGATGATCGAGGAAAACGCCCGCCTGCAGGCCCTGGTGAAGAAACTACGCACGGTAAAAGGAGTGAAGCAGGTGAACAGAAATTAAGAATAAAAACACAGATTACTCAAATTACTCAGATTTATTGTAAAACCTTGAGCATAATCAGCCCAATAAGAAATAAGCATATGAAAAAGTACTTTTTAATGGCAACAATGCTATTCGCTACATTTGTAGTCTTTGCACAAGACGAAGTAAAGCCAAAGGATAAAGGGGAAATGAAGTTCGAGAAGACCCGCCACGACTTCGGGGTGTTTTCCGTAGATACGGCAGTAGTGACCCACGAGTTCGTATTCACCAATGTGGGCAAGGCACCACTTATCATCCATCAGGCTAATGCTTCGTGCGGATGTACCGTACCCGAATATACACTCGAACCTATCATGCCAGGCGACAAGGGTAAGATTACCGTTACATACAACGGAAAGAACCGCCGCCCTGGTGTGTTCCGCAAGAGCGTTACCATCCACAACAATGGTCGCCAATCTCCCATACGCATCTATATCGAAGGCGAGATGATAGGCTCGGAAGCGCCCATAAAGCCCGTTGAGCTATTGCAGGACAGTACATTGTACCAAGAAGCACCAATACAGTAAACCTACTGATTACATACGCTATGAAGCACAGACTTATCGCCCTATCTATGGGCATTGCCGCAGCATTCGGCATGCAAGCACAAGAGTACACAACCTACCTGTTTGCCTACTTCTCGGGCAACTGGCCCGACGGCGAGCAAGTGCGCTACGCCCTGAGCGACGACGGCTACAACTACCATGCCCTCAACTATGGTCGCCCCGTAGTAGCCTCCGACACTATCGCCCTGAAACGCAGTGTGCGCGACCCCCACATCCTCCGTGCCGAGGATGGCAAGACCTTCTACATGGTGCTTACCGACATGCGTTCCGATATGGGATGGCAGAGCAACGACGGCCTCATCCTGATGAAGAGTACCGACCTGCTGCATTGGGAGCACACCGCCATACACTTCCCCACCCGATTCCCCGATCTTGAGGGCTTCGACGAGAAGAACCTCCATGCCGTATGGGCACCGCAGACCATCTGGGACGAGAAGGTGGGCAAGTACATGATCTACTATTCCATCGGCCGCCACGACTGGGAATATCCTACCGAAGACCCCAACTTCAACCAGCCCTACTTCCGCATCTACTACTCGTATGCCAACGAGGACTTCACCGACATCACTGACCCCCGCTTGCTCTTCGACTTTGGTACGGCAGCCATCGACGGTGACATCGTTTACGATGCCAAGAACGAGGAGTACGTACTCTTCTTCAAGGACGAAGGCCGCTCGGTGATGAACAAGAAAGGCAATTTCCGCACTCGCCAGGGTGTGATGCGTGCCACCAGCAAGTCGCTCACCGGTCCCTACGAGGTAGAGTACCGCCACCTGCAGAAGCCTGGGCAATACCCCACCGAAGGCTCCAGCGTATTCCCCCTAATCGGTAGCGACGAATACGTCCTCATGTATGACTGCTACGCCAACGGCCACTACCAGTTCTGCAAGAGCAATGACTTGAAAAACTTTACCTATGTGCAGAACACCCCCACCCGCGGCACCTTCACTCCTCGCCACGGCTCCGTAATCCATATCACCGATGCCGAGCGCCAGCGCCTCGAAGCCTGGTCATCATTGGGCGAAGCTGTGCAGGACATGGCAAAGATAGCTGTACCCTGCTACACGCTCGACGAACTGGCCAAGCGTAAGAATCTGGAGACCTATGCTTCTCAAGTAATGGCCACCAAAAACACTCCCAAGGCATTCAAGAAAGCCGAGAAGAAAATCCGCAAGTTCATAGCGAAGGTGAAGCAATAGCCACCTTCGCCACATTCGGATGGCATAGGTCAGCGTGCTGACCTTATCTTTTTAGTGGACACCACACGACCATCTGTATAAGTACATCGCTCGACAACGACTCCTTGGAGTTCTGTCGTCACCCGTCCATACATATCTATATAGGTCGTCTGTATAGGCCGTGTTGACGGACATTCTGATTCAACGCCCATGTCTATGGCGGCTGCCGCCCTTCGTAGCTGGGCATGCACACTGTAATATGCAGGCTTTGCCTTCAGACCTGTATCGAAGAGAAGGGGTTGGTTCTCCCTCCACGAGTGATTGTCAGAAATGCCCCATACGAGCATCGAAGGACAGTTATCGTTTCTGAGGAAGATGCGGGTAATGGCCCCATACTCCTTGGCCTGCAAGTCCAGTGCATCGGCTGCGCTAGGATTGGCGAGTGCAATATCCAGTTCGGTGATGATGCAGTTGAGCCCTATGTCAGCATATCTGCGGATATTCTTTTCCAACTTCAGCGTGTCCAGTTCGCCCGTAGTGAAGTGGCACTGTATGCCGCATCCGTCGATGGGCACTCCCGATTCTTTCAGTCTGTTTATCAGGTTGTAGTAGGCTTCCGCCTTGGTCGTACCCATGAACTCCACGCCATAGTCGTTGATGTAGAGCTTGGCCGACGGGTCGGCTTGGTGTGCCCAGATGAAGGCCGAGTCGATAAACTCCTCCCCGATATAGGTGGCCCATATCGAGGGACGCAACTTATAGGCCGTAGGATCGGTGCGCACGATGCTCTGGTCGTCATCGAGCACCTCATTGCATACGTCCCATTCCACGATACGTCCCTTGTACTGGCCCACCACGTTGAATATATGGTTCTTCAGTATGCCGAGCAGTTGCTGGCGCGTGTAGCCATGATTGTTCTTCTTACCATCTTGGCTCACCCAGCCCGGCACCTGTGAATGCCATGCCAGCGTGTGTCCGCGCAGCTCTTGGTCAAAGCGGTCGGCCACCCATGCCACAGCATCGGAACCACCATAGTTAAAGCTGTTCTTCTCGGGTTCAGTGGCATCAAACTTCATTTCGTTCTCGCCTACCACCATGTTGAACTCCCTGCCTACGAGAGCCACCTCGCCATCGTCGCGGCTACAGTCATAACGGTACGATGCAGCAGCCACGCCGATATGCTTGCCCAGCTTCTCGGCATAAGTGCGCAGCGGAGTGGTGTCGGTAAGGTCCGGTGTCCAATCCTCGTCAGGATATACCGTCACGTCATCCTCATCACTATCGTCTTCGTTATTGTCCTCTCCCTGTCCGCCATATTCGAGCGAGATCACCTCAGCCACAAGGCTGAAGGTGCCGTCCTCGGCGATATTCTGCTCTATCCTCCACGTATAGGCTTTGGGGTACCCAATGGCAAACTCCCACTCCGTATCGGGCTTCTGCGAGGCCGTCAGCAGGGTCAGTTTGTCGCCTACAGCCAAGACCGCATTGTCGGTCAGTATGATGTCTAGACTTGGTTTTGCCGTAGACTCCTCAAAATCTTGAGTCCTACTGTCATATACAAGGCTTCCCTGTATCTCTACCTTCGCATATTCATTGGCGTTGCTGATGTGGCATACAATCTCCGCTTCGGGATGTAGCGTCACCTTCACTGCCGACGTGGCGGCCTTGCAGTTGACAAAGTGCAGCGTTCCCGGAGCATCGTCGCCGGGCATGATGGTGCCATATACGTCTGTTGCCGCTGCTATGGAGCCTGTGCCTGCCAGCGTAGCACCGGCGAAGACAAATAGTGTACCGCTGGCGCCTATCGCCCCCGACTTCTTGCCCTTTATAGCCGCCTCGGCATCGTTGGCAATAGTGAATGTACCATCGAGCAGGCGTATGCCTGCATTGATGTCGTTGTCGTTGCCCGTAATCCTACATGTGCCATTCCCCTCCTTGATGAGTCCCACCTTGTTGCCCGAGGCGATGGGAGCAATCGTTCCGGCCAGTGTAGCTTCCGTGCCGTTGGCCCCGATTACGTAATATGAGTTGGCCGTACTGCTCTTATAGTATCCACCCAGTGTGCTTCCCTCCTCCATCTGCAGTTCGCCGATGCGCATACCGCGTGTGCCCGACTCCATGGCTAAGGTAGCGCCACTGTGCAGCACCACCTTCGTGCCAGCAAAGAGGCGGTTTACATTCGATGCCTCCACATCGTCGGGTCTGAAGGTACCACTGTTCATCACCAGTCCGTAGAATCCGCAACTACCCACTACCTCCTTGTAAGGATACACGTGAACCGATCCTGTCATGCCGCCCCAGTCAGGATAGGTAGCGCCTTTGCTGGCCTTGGTGCCCATGTATGAGCGCTCGCCACCGGCATAGATGTTGAGCGTGCCCTCACCGGCCACCCTGCCCGTCCACTCCGAGTAGCGCGAGGTGCGCACATTGGCCGTGTGCTCGGCAGGGATATACAAGTCATCGGCTATCGTCTTGTATGAGCTGGAGGTGTTATTGACGCAATAGTCCAGCACAGCGCCATCCTCCACAGTGGTATAGTCGTCCCACGGACCTACCAGTGCCACGTCGTCGATGTAGAATTCCGAATTGGCGTGATGTATGCCCAGGCGCAGCCTGTCAGAGGTGTTTTCCGCCGAAGCCTGCTTCATCGTATAGGTGCGCGTCTGCCACGTCGTCTTGCTCCCCTGCTCGGGGTATCCCTCGTCGCGGTACAGCTCCTCGTCGCCGATGAATGCAGCAAACTGCTTCCAATTGTCGTTATCGTTTTCTGCCCTATAGAGTTTGTATCGCACCATCGGGTAGCGCTCGGTGAGCGCCGTTCCGCGCAAATCCGTAGGCACTACAAATTCGGGATGGCAACCCCAATCCTTCAATATGATGTGCAGCACCTTGTTCGAAGCATCGACCGGGTCGGCCACGACGGTAGCAGTGGAACTTACGCCATAGCCCGACATCTGCCACATGGTCCATTGCGTACCTATGGGATAGCTCTCAAAATCACATACGGTGAGCGGCGCAGCCTCTACGCCCATCAGATGCAGCAAAGCAAAAGCCAACAGAATATTCCTTTTCATGATATTGATATGTATTATTTACAGTGTGCAAAGATAGGAATATTTTCGACAACCACACAATCATCTATAGACATCTTTGTTTTTTACCTGCCCCTGTCCGCCAAGTTTAGGTAAACAATTGTGGGTAAAAAGACTAATAGCGGACACTCCGTACAATAATCCACGTTGATTGAAAACCACAGATTACCCGGATTACACAAGATTTTAACACATAACTATAAGGTAATATAAGCATGTTCCCAAATAGGTTGTCCGGCTGTCCTGGTCGTATACAACACATTGTATACCAATAAATAAACAAGGACAACCTAGGTTGTCCTCGGGTGTCCTTGTTTTAATTTGTATCTTTCATATTTTCAATAGAAAAATGCTTGCAAAAGTGCTTGTATTTTCTTAAATTTGTAACTGCATATGCGTGCTATTGATGGCGACCATTCGCGCAAATGTTCACCATCATTCACACACATGGTCGCGACTATTTACGCAAATGGTCACCGTCAATAAATAGAAGACTTTGATAAAAATTATGAGAAAGACAACAAACAACAGTATTATCACTTGCAATCTATTGACAAGTTAAGTCAACGCGATGACACCGATAAAACAGATGGTCGCGCGTTACACTTGCGATGGTACTGCGAAAGCAATGAATTAGTAGAATCACGTGTAATCTGTTGACTAAAGAATAAATCAACACGATGGCACAGATGAAACAGATAGTCGCGCGTTACACTTGCGATGGTACCGCGAAAACAAAGAATCAGTGAAATCACGTGTAATCTGTTGACTAATAAATAATCAACATGATGACACGGATAAAACAGATAAGTTTGCCCTCCGGAGGAACACACGAGCGTAGCGATGTATACATCTGTTGAATCAGGTATATCTGTTGACAAAGAAAAAAAGAAATCAGTAGAATAGAGAAATATGAGAAAGACAAAAGCAACGAAGAAGAGTGGTACCATAGCGTACCAGTTGAACCCGAGGTTTGACTTGCAGGGAGAAGCCACTGAGAAGAATCCCTTGATGGGTGTGAGCATTGTGCCTACCACCCCTGTGACCACCAAAGAGATGGCCGAACGCATAGGCTACGCCACCAGCGTCAACAAGACCGATGTGGTGGCCGTGCTCAGCGCCCTCGGCCACGAGCTGAGCCGCGCCCTGCTCGATGGACGCACGGTGCAAGTGGATGAGATAGGCTCGTTCAACGTGAAGTTGGGCCTGAAAGAGAGGAAGTATCTTGACGACCGCGTCACCCACCACGACATCGAGGTCAAGGGCATCAGCTTCCGCCCCTGCAAAGAGTTGAAGGAGGCCATGCGCGGTGCCGATATTGTGAGTGGAGGCCATGCCGTGCGCACCCTGCTCACCCGCGAGATTGCCGAGAAGCGCCTTCGCGCCTTCTTTGAGGAGCACCCCTACATCTACCGCTCACAGATGGAGGCCATCTGCGAGTGCTCCACCTACCTCGCCACGAAGTACCTCAACCTGTTCGTCGAGGAGGGTCGCCTCCGTGCCCTTGGCCGCAAGAACAGCCGCTTCTATGCACCGGCACCGGAAGGTTTCTGAAGAATAGCGACAGACATTATGACCAAACTGCAAGGACAACCTCGGGACACCCCTGGTTGTCCTTGCTTATATACAGGAATACAATTAATTACACCACACAAGGACAACCGGACAACCTATTCGGGAAAAGTGGTTTATAGCATGGCAAGATGCCTATTCGCTATAAAAAATGTTCTCACCTCGAATTATTCGCTTGAAAAAGTGTAACAATCCCTTGCTTATTCGCTAGGAAAAGTGTATTTTTGTACCCAAACAAATGTGAAATACGATGCTGAAAAGGAAAGTTGAGTCAGTTCTGGCTGAATGGAAAAACCTTGAATCCAAGAAGCCACTTGTCATAAAAGGCATTCGCCAATGTGGTAAGACATACATTGTCCAAAAATTTGCAAAGGAGAATTACGAGAGTGTAGTTTATATGAACTTCATTCTTGAACCTGATAAAAAGTCAGCCTTTGCCGGCAATATAGATGTTGATACCATTATTCTCAACTTGTCAGCCTTGATACCGGGCAGTCGTTTCGTTAAAGGTAAGACCTGCATTATCCTTGATGAGATTCAAGAGTGCAGAGAGGCAAGGACAGCATTAAAATCGTTTCAGATAGACGGACGTTTTGATGTTATTGCGACAGGTTCCCTCTTGGGTGTCAGGGGGTATGGTAAAAGCGACAAGACAATGGAAGAGGGGCAAGACTCTATCCCTGTTGGGTATGAGACGGTGGTAGAGATGTTCCCATTGGATTTCGAGGAGTTCTTGTGGGCAAATGGAATCAACGACAAGGTTATTGATTCGGTAAAAGCGTGCTTTGAAAACGAGACGGTAGTTCCCGAAGGTATTCACAAGGTGATGATGGAATTGCTGTATAGATATGTCATAGTTGGAGGTCTGCCAGAGGTCGTGAATACATTCCTTGAAACCAAAAATATCGAACTCACATACAGAGTACAGCGCAACCTTATTGCAGAGTATGAGGAGGATATGGTCAAGTATGCTGATGATGCAGACAAGCCACGTATCCGCGAGTGTTTCGAATCAATCCCCAAGCAATTAGCCAAAGACAATAAGAAATTCCAGTATTCGGTAGTACGCAAGGGAGGACGCTCTTCGCAGTATATAGGTAGCATCCAGTGGCTTGAAGATGCCGGTATAGCAAAGAGATGTTATAATACGCAGATTACCGAGCTGCCACTTGAAGGCAACTCCATCAAAGATTGTTTTAAGTTGTACACCGCTGATATCGGTCTTCTCGTGGCTATGCTTGATTATGGCACTCAAGCAGACATCCTTAAAGGCAATCTTTTAGGATACAAAGGAGCTATATTCGAGAATCTCATGGCAGATTTTCTTTGCAAGTCAGGTCAAAAGCTGTACTACTTCCAGAAGGACAGTGGTCTTGAATTGGATTTCCTTGTACGATTCAAGGGTAAATGTGTAGTGCTTGAAGTCAAGGCAAAATCAGGCAAAACAAAGAGTCTGAAAACAGCCTTGAAGAATAAGAATGTCTATCATCTCAACAATGCGATTAAACTTGGAAAATATAATGTAGGACGCGAAGAGGAGATTCTCACAATACCTCTCTATATGGGATTTCTTATTAAGGATAAACTTACGGAGGTTGTCGTCCCTGACATCGATTTTAGTTTGTTGAATTAAAATTGAGGTTTATGAGTGGTGAGAGGTTGGGATGCTTCTCATCAAGTCTAATGACGGACACTGGCGCACTTCAGTGCTGAAGCACACTCCTCGGGGAAGCTAAAGCTTCCTTCGTCGTCAATGCGAAGCGCTCGGCTAGACCGAGAACCGATGCTATCATACCGCATCGGTGTACATAGTGTCCGCCATTAGTTTACTATAAATCATTGCCTTATCTCTGCTTGGCGGAGGGTGGCAGGTAGAAAACGTATCATTAGTTAGATAGGGATAAGTCTCCAGTTGCTGCGAACTCTGTTGTTTTACCTTGATATGTTTGCTGATAACGATTGTACTTTTTAACTCTGGAGAAAAGAGCGACATCACTCATTATGAAGTATTTCCAAATTGAGTTAGATATATTCAGGTTGTTAGTGTTTGTGAGAATAAATAATTATATTTGCAATTAAATTTGAAAACACACAAGACTTATGGATAGAAGAGCACTATATAATCAGTTCCTGAAGCGGTTTCCGATTGAAAACCTTGGAAAGATGACCTTGGAAGAGTATACTAATCTAAATAGAGAGAACTCTTTCTGTTATTGGCTTGAGCAAAAGACATCTGAACTCGGTTCTATTTGGGGCGGCTCTTCATATAAGTTTGGAATCTTTAAGTATGATAAGCCTCCAAAACAAGATAATCCAAAGTATTCACATGATAATATTTATTCTTGGAGTAGCCGTCTTGGAAAAACATACGAGGAAGCATTTAATAATGTAAGAGATGCCATTGTAAAGATTGCTCATTATGCACGTAATGAGCAATGGGAAGAAATAGAAAAAATAGATACGCTGTGGCCTGTTACCACATGGAAAATAGCATTCCTATATTCCAACGAACAATTGTTGCCTATCTATGATAAGAATGATTGGTTAGTACCTCTTGCTTCCCATTTCGGTTTAACAGACGCAAAGAAATATTCCAGAACTGAGTTGTACAATTATCTATTAAAGCAGAAAGGCGATAAAGATTTGTATACTTTTTACGATGAACTTATTGATATTATGAAAACAAATTCTTCTGACACAACGAAAAGATATTGGATGTATGCTCCTGGCGAAAATGCCAATAAATGGAGTCGTTGCCAAGAGCAAAGCATAATTTGTATTGGTTGGGAAGAAACTGGAGACCTATCACAAATGAATAGCTTGGAGGAGTGCAGAGACAGCCTCAAAGAAGTATTTGATAAGCCAGACTCGTCCTTTAGGAACGATGGCCTGGCTGTCTGGGAATTCTCACACGTTATGCAACCTGGCGATGTGGTATATGCAAAGCAAGGGTCAAACAATATCATTGGAAGGGGAATCGTAAAGTCTGAATACATTTACGATCCTTCTCAAGAGGATTATTATCATACAAGAAAAATAGAATGGACTCATGTCGGAAATTGGGTATTGAAAAACATTGTGCAAAAGACTTTGACAGACATTACGAAATACCCCGACTATGTAAAGAAGATTGAGGCTATGATAGTGGAAGGTAAAACAGAAGAAGCTAAAGAGGGTATGTATAATGACAAGTATGCAGCATACATTAAGTTGTTATTGAATAATAGTAATCTTATTCTTAACGGCTCCCCTGGTACTGGAAAAACCTATCTGGCCAAACAAGTTGCAGCACAGATTATTTATGATGGTAATGTGCCTGACAATTTTGAAGAAGACACGAAGTTTATGAAGCAGTGTGGTTTTGTGCAGTTCCATCCGTCATATGACTACACGGATTTCGTTGAAGGGTTGCGTCCTACTCGCCCAAATAAAGATGGTAACATAGGGTTTGAAAGAAAGGATGGGATATTTAAGGAGTTCTGCAAAAAAGCAATTTCAACAAACAATGATTCCAAAAGATTGCCTATCGAATTAGAGTCGGAACGAGAAACGGCAGATAATCAATCCCCTTTTCTAAAAGCTTATCAAAAACTTTTGCAAGATATTGATTCACATCAAGCTGTATTGTATTCAGACTTTAGACCCAGTAAGATGACAGAAATCAACATATTAGTTGTTAATGGAGGTATTCAATATGCTACAGGAGGAGGTTTTAGAGACGCCCAACCAACATATATAAGGAAATTGTTTGAATATTATTATTCACATGGAATATTTGATATTAAAAATGAAAGATTCAATGATTTTGTAGAGATTATTGGGAACACATTGGATTACTCTTATTATAGAGGAATTGTCCAAGGACTTTTAGATAGAACAGACAGAGGTGCTACCACAAAGGTGCCATTGTCAAACCTTCATGTTGATTGGGATAAAGACTACAATGTAGATTTATCTCCTCAACCTTATATCTTCATCATCGACGAAATCAACCGAGGCGAAATCTCCAAGATATTCGGTGAATTGTTCTTCTCTATTGACCCTGGATATCGAGGGGTGAAGGGTAAGGTGCAAACACAATATCAGAATCTTATTACAGACGATGACCCATTCAAAGACGGCTTCTACATCCCCGAGAATGTATATATCATCGGTACGATGAACGATATTGACCGTAGCGTAGAGTGTATGGACTTTGCTATGAGACGCCGATTTACTTTCAAAGAAATCACCGCTGAGGAAAGTGCAAGAAATATGGAACTCGGTGCAGAAGCCACAGAAAGAATGATGAGTCTGAACAATGCTATATCTGAGATTGATGGGTTCAATAGCTCATTCCATATCGGCGCTGCATATTTCAAAGGCGTTGATGACTTTGACGCGTTGTGGGAGCTTAAATTGGCAGGACTGCTCAAAGAATACCTTCGCGGTATGCCTGATGCAGCGGAATCATTGGAAGCATTGAAAAAAGCTTACGACTTAAACGAAGAATGATAACCACCGATTGGAATGGAGGCGCACAAGTCGATGAATGCTTAGCTGCTGACATTAAGTCTATAGCAGCGATCAAGGCACTCAAAGACCATCCGAACCTTTTAGTATTTCCGCATAGCTTTACGAAATATGATGAAGGGTTCGGGGAGAAGTGCATCTGTACTTTCGATGAAGAGGAGAGGATGATGCACACCAACAACATTGTAGGATTTATAGGCAAGAACAAGACACAGCTCACCATACGCTCGCGCTTCACCAAAAATTTAGACGAGAAGAATGATGAGGATTACTTCTTACACTATATGCTACAAAAGGTGTTTGGAGTCCACATCTTCGATTTGAAGCATACGACCAGTAAGGAAAAGGTGTTCGACTTCTCGCTCTATCTCTTCCCCCACTTCTTGAAAAAGGCTCTCCGCCAAGGCGTATATAGAGAATATCAAACGAGGCATTACAACGATGCGAATGTAAGAGGTACAATTGATGTAAGCAGGCATCTACGTACCAATTTGCCATTTGCAGGGAACATCGCCTATCGCACGAGAGAGTATCTATATGATAATGACACGACACAGCTCATCCGCCACACCATCGAGCATATACGCTGCCACAAATGGGGAGCCAATATATTAAGCTGCGATACGGAGACTAAGGATTTCGTTTCACAAATTACACAAGTGACCGAAAGCTACCAGAAGAATCAACGCCAGTCAGTCATCAATAGAAACTTGAAGCCCGTACGCCACTCGCTATATACGGAGTATGAGCCATTGAGAAAGCTATGCCTGCAAATCCTTCGACACGAGCACTTGAAATATGGCCAGAAAAAGGACGAGATATACGGAGTGCTGTTTGATGGTGCTTGGCTATGGGAGGAGTATTTGGGTATAGTATTGAAGGAGAGTTTCAACCATTATCATAGAAGCGATACTAATAAATGGTATCTTTTTAAGGGACAGCAGATTGTCCCAGATTACATTTCCAAAGATTTTTCCATAGTAGCAGATGCGAAGTATATTCCTTTGGAAAAACAAAAAGGTTATAAAAACGAAGAAAAAGCCACGGCCATATATTACAAAACCATCACCTATATGTACAG
>JAZPZS010000169.1:0-2775 GCA_045544835.1 Bacteroidaceae bacterium
CCGCGTGCAGACACACCGCCTGCAGGAGGATGCCGAAAACATCAAGGTAGCGTTCGTGTACCTCAACCTCATCCAGGAGTCACACGAGCTCCTCTCCGAGGTGCGCAACGTGCTCCGCGGTTGCGAGAAGTACTTCAACGAATAAAACAAAGTTACATAAAAAGTGTGAGAGGAGACACATAGGTGTCTCCTCTCCTGATTTATACGCTATTCCATTCAACGATTACGCTGCTCCTTGGCGATGCGTATCGTGGTGAAGGAGTAGGCAGGCATCTCGTAGCTGAACTTCGGCGCTACTTCGATGGTGCTCTCGGTGGGCACGGCGGTGCGGTCGGCAGGCTTGCCGGTGAGCACGGTGCAGGTGGCAGTGGTGGAGAGGGCATCGCAATCGGTCACCTCTACGGCGGTGGTCACGGCTACGGGCAGCAGGTTGACGAGCTTGATGATGAGGTCGCCGGTGGCCGAGTCGTAGACGGTGGAGGTGGAGATGCGCTTGCGCACATCGTCGCGGCGGCTCTCTACGCTGAGCTTGCCCGTGATGTACTGGTCGCCGCTGTTGTTGCCGAATATCTTCTGGGTGTAGTAGCCGGGAGTGAGGTCGATGCGCGATGAGTTGAAGTAGATCATGTCGGGGTTCCAGTTGGTGTGGCCGTGGCGTGCCAGCAGCGGAGCATACGAGGTCATGCGCACGATGTCGGCATTGCGCTCTACATTGGTGAGGTGCAGGGCCTCGCAGAGGGCTGTCTCGATGTTGTTGTGACGGCCAGCGATGTGGCAGGCATACTCGCCGAGGTATACCTCACTGGCGTTGCGGTCGTAGTGGTCGTAATAGTCCTGGTTGTGGATATACCATCCGGGGCTCACGTAGTAGTGCTCGTCGACCATGGGTATCTCCTTCTCCTTGGCCAGCTTCCAGCCCCACTCGTAGTCGGATCCTTCGTAGAAGGGGCCTACGGTGCCGCAGATGATGATTTCGGGGTGCTTCTCGCGCACAGCATCGTAGATCATGTTGAAGCGCTCGGTGAAGGTGTTGGATATGAGGTCTTCGTTGCCGATACCGATATACTTGAGGTTGAAGGGCTTGGGGTGCCCGGCCTCAGCACGCACGCGGCCCCACTTGGTAGTCTTGGCATCACCGTTGGCCCACTCGATGAGGTCGAGGATGTCTTGGATGAAGGCGTCCATCTCGTCCATGGGCACGCCACCCTGCTGGCCGTGGCCACCGTGTGAGGAGTTTTGGCAAGGCACGGCGGCAGGGATTACGGGCAGAGGCTCGGCACCTATGTCCTCGCAGAAGAGGAAGTACTCGTAGTAGCCGAGGCCCAGTGTCTGGTGATAGTTCCATATATTGGGCATGTGCTGGCGCTCCTCGAGCTTACCGATGGAGCGTTTCCAGAGGTACATGTTGTCGAGGCCGTCGCCGTGGGCAGCGCAGCCACCGGGGAAGCGCACAAACTTGGGCTTCATGTCGGCAATCACCTGTGCGAGGTCGGCACGGAGGCCGTTCTTGCGGTTCTTGAAGGTGTTGCGCGGGAAGAGCGATACCATATCCATATCTACCGCTCCCACAGTCTGGGGTGTGATGACGAGGCGAGCCTTAGCGGCATCCTTCGCGGCCTTGAAGGTGACCTTGAGGGACTTCCATTCGGCACTGCTTACGGTGATACTCTTCTCGGCAAGGGTTTCATTGTCTTCGCTGACGAGACTGATGAGGAGCTTTATTTTTTGGGAGTTCAGGAGTTTAGGAGTTGCAGGGAGTTCAGACGATACTTCTTTCGCTGAACCATCAGAATTGGGAGCTATTGTCTGCACTTCTGTACTCCTGACTCTTGAACTCCTACGAACCATCAAACTGAGGTCATAGAGGTCGCCGGCCTTGAGGGCGATGCCATCGTATCCGCCATTCTCCCAGGTGGCTCCTGCGGCAGTGGTTGTCAATGTGGCGTAGTGGCAGTTGTTGGCGTGAATGGGACGCTCGGTGCCTATGGCCACGGTGCTGCCCTCGCCCTTGAGTTCCCATGCGGTGAGGCTATGCCATCCGCCGCGGTCGGCGGCAGAGTACTCGAAGTCGCGGTTTTGGATGAGCTCGCCATAGAGTCCACCATCGGCTCCGTAGCTGATGTCTTCGAAGAAGATACCGATGAGCTCGTTGCTGATCTCCTTGCGCTCCTTGCCGTTGATGGTGAGGCGTGCATTGACGGGCTTGAGGTCGGCAAAGCGCACGGGGTCTTGTCCCATGTGTTCATCGAGTTTCACCTGGCGGTTGCACAGGTAGTCGTCGCGTTTGATGAGTTTGTCAATCTGCTCCCATTCTACGCGGTGTACCTGCCCTTCCACTTGACGGTCGTTGAGGACGATGGTGCTAAAGTTCGGACTTTGGCATGAGCCTGTATCTGCAGGACGGTTCCCGACACTCACATCCATCTTCTCCCATGTGCGGCAATCTGCGGAGCCATAGGCATAGATGGTGCTGTCGAGTGTGCTATATATGACTGCCCATCCCTCATTGTTCTTGCCCTGTACGAGTATAGGGCGCACACAGCTGCCACCCTCCACATAGGGATAGTCCTGCGGCTTCCAGTTGATGAGGTCGGGGCTTTCGCAATAGGCAAACTGTGGATTGTCGGCCTTGGGCGACCATACGCAGCGCCACATGCCCTGGCTATCGCGCATGAGGTGCGGGGTGAACATCTTCTTCTGTGCACCCCAGGTGCCGAAGTCGCTATCCACGAAGGTACGTCCATTACCGATAGATGTCCAGTGGAGGCTGTCAGA
>JAZPZS010000170.1:0-2828 GCA_045544835.1 Bacteroidaceae bacterium
ATTTCAACAATTGTTCCACTAAAAAACGTATTATTATGATGATGAAAAGACAAACCAGTCCGTGGGCACGGATGAAAGCTCTGTTCGTGCTCCCAGTAGCCTTCGTGGCGGTAGCCGTAATCTCCTGCACTTCGCCGAAGGAGAAGAAGACAGATGCCAACCAAGAGAATGCTGATGTAATTGTAGAGACAAACGGAAAAGGCGACCCGCTGCTTGTACTCGTATTTCCTGATGGCACAGAAATGTATAAGATTGACGAAAGGAATTGGGTGGAAAAATACAACAGAGACTCTAAAAGTTATCTATCACAGTTCAACATCACCCAAGCAAACATTGATGCCATTAAAGTCTTAAAAGAAGATGAAGCTAAATCCACATATGGTGAGCGTGCTGCAAATGGTGCAATGAAGTTCTATCTGAAAGGTACGACTAAGAAAGAGGTGATGGATGCAATGTGGCAACATAAGGGTGAAGAGGAGCCTTTGCTGGTTCAACTTATCGAGAAATCCGAAGATGGCTCAGTGTCCGTAGAATCTATAACAAAAAAATCTGACGGAGATGGCGAGTTTTCTGTATATGAAAGTACAAAGCCTGGTAGAGGGGGCTCTTCTGGGAACTCTGAAGAGGGCGAAATCTTCCAAGTCGTAGAGGAACAACCCATGTTCCCCGGAGGTATGCAGGAGATGATGAAGTTCTTGCAGCAGAATATCAAGTACCCGAAGGAGGCTCAGGAGCAGGGCAAGCAGGGCCGTGTCATCGTGCAGTTCGTGGTAAACAAGGATGGCAGCATCGTCAACGATTCTATAGTTCGCTCCGTAGATCCCTTGCTCGATGCCGAGGCGCTGCGCGTAGTGCGTAGCATGCCCAACTGGACACCCGGCAAGCAGAAGGGCAAGCCCGTACGCGTACGCTTCACACTACCCGTAACATTCCATCTCAATGGAGATGCGCCCAAGCAGGCAACCGAAGCGAAGCAGCCGGAGGCGACAGATGACAAGATTTTCCAAGTCGTAGAGGACCAACCCGAGTTTCCAGGCGGCATGGAAGCCTTGATGAAACATCTGAGCAAGGAAATCAAGTATCCCAAGGAAGCACAGGACAAAGGCACACAGGGTCGTGTAATCGTGCAGTTTGTTGTGAGAAAGGATGGTAGCATCACCGACGCCAAGATAATGAAACCCGTAGACCCACTGCTCGATGCCGAGGCGCTGCGCGTAGTGAGCGAAATGCCCAACTGGATTCCCGGCAAGCAGAGAGGCGAGGCCGTCAACGTGCGCTTCACCCTTCCCGTAATGTTCAGATTGCAATAAAGAACAGTTCCACTAATCAAGCGACATTGCGAGACAACAATACTTTCTTCATGTTGCAATGTCCAATAAAGCGGGCACTTCCTTAAAGGAGTGTCCGCTCCATCTTGTCTATCATTCATTTAGGCTCATTCAAAGTACAAAGAAGAAGTCTTTTGACATGTTACATGTCGCCATTTTACAACATATTTTTATCCTGACAACAAAATAAAATGCCAATAAACAAACACAACTGCATATTTTTGCGTACCTTTACAGCCGTTTTTTAAGGATAACCTAACAACTATTGCAGTATGAAAAAGATTAGAATAGCCATCATAGGTTATGGCAATATAGGGAAATATGCACTACAAGCATTGGAAGCAGCCCCTGACATGGAACTGGTAGGTGTAGTACGCCGCAATGGTGATGCCAACCGCCCCGCGGAACTGGCTTCCTACCCTGTCGTGAAGCACGTCAAAGAACTCAATGATGTGGATGTGGCCATCCTTGCCACACCCACACGTAGCGTAGAGCAATATGCACTCGAGTGCCTTGCACTAGGAATCAATACCGTTGACAGTTTCGACATCCATAGCAAGATAGTTGACCTCCGTCGCTCGCTCGATGCAGCAGCCAAGCAGCACGGTACCGTAGCCATCATCTCGGCAGGTTGGGATCCGGGCAGCGACTCTATCGTGCGCACACTCATGCAGAGCCTAGCTCCCAAAGGCATCAGCTACACCAACTTCGGTCCAGGAATGAGTATGGGACATACCGTTGCCGTTAAGGCCATCGATGGTGTCAAAGACGCTCTTTCCATGACCATCCCAGTAGGAACTGGCATACATCGTCGTATGGTATATATCGAACTTAAAGAGGGATACAACTTCGAAGAAGTTGCAGCAGCCATCAAAGCTGATGCCTACTTCGTTAACGACGAGACACACGTAATACAGGTACCTTGCGTAGATAATCTCAAGGATATGGGACATGGCGTAAACCTCACGCGTAAAGGCGTATCTGGCGTGACGCAAAATCAGCTCTTCGAGTTCAACATGCGCATCAACAATCCCGCGCTCACCAGTCAGGTACTTGTCAATGTAGCCCGTGCCACGATGCGCCAACAACCCGGCGCATACACGATGATAGAGATTCCCGTCATCGACATGCTCCACGGCGACCGCGAAGAACTTATCGCCCACTTAGTATAGCGACACAATACCGCATCATTCCAACAAAAAATAGGCACCCTACTCGAGTTTTACTCTGCAGGGTGCCTATTCTTATGTGGCATAAGATAACATATTTCAATCCTCCCCTTTCATCCATCCCCATACGCCTAGCGCACACATACGCCCGTGTACACCCCTATACCTCCCACATACCTATATCAAAAACAAAAAAGAGAGGAGCCTTCATTGCTGATGACTCCTCTCTCGAAAAACGGCGGCTACCTACTCTCCCACTTGCGCAGTACCATCGGCGCGGTCGGGCTTAACTTCTCTGTTCGGAATGGGAAGAGGTGGAACCCCGACACTA
>JAZPZS010000171.1:0-8028 GCA_045544835.1 Bacteroidaceae bacterium
TTCTATAACGGTCGTCCTATGCTCTATGGTCTATGGCGATTGCCCGAGGATTGCCGTCAGTTGGAGTTGCGCGTTATACCTTTACAAAAAGATATGCCCGTATACTTCCCTCGTGAGGCAGATACGACACCGGGTGAGGAGGTGAAGAGGATTGTGATGCGAAGCCTTTTAAATTGGCAATAAGATATACAGATAGATTATGCAGAAGAATTTGATATTCCTAGGTGTGGGTACCACGTTGCTCGCGGGGTGCTCATGCTGCAAGGCAAAGAAGCCGCGCACTGATATGGATCGACCTAATGTGATACTGCTCCTTGCCGATGATGTGGGTTATGGAGATCTCAGTCCTTATGGTGAACCTACCATATATACACCGCAAGTGGAGCGGCTGGCACAGCGCGGACTGCGCTTCACCGATGCTCATTCCGTGGCTGCCACAAGTACGCCTTCGCGCTATTCGCTTCTGACGGGGCACTACAGCTGGAGACGCAACGATACGGGGGTGGCAGCTGGCAATGCGGGCATGATCATACGGCCAGAGCAGCAGACGGTAGCCGACTTGTTTCGTATGAAGGGATATGTCACAGGCGCTGTGGGCAAGTGGCATCTGGGATTGGCCGATAAGACAGGCGCTCAGGACTGGAACGGACACATCACACCGGGACCCACGGACATCGGTTTTGACTACTCCTATATCATGGCTGCCACGGGTGATCGTGTGCCTTGTGTGTGGGTGGAGAACGAAAGGGTGGTGGGACTCGACCCATCGGACTCTATTTTTGTGAGCTACCGCATACCCTTCGAAGGCGAACCGCTAGGACGTACTCATCCTGAACTACTGACCAAGCTGCACCCCAGTCCCAATCACGGACACGATCAGGCCATTGTGAATGGTATTTCGCGCATTGGATACATGAAGGGTGGGCACGGAGCGCTATGGGAGGATGAGAACATTGCCGACAGCATCACCGAACATGCTGTGCGCTTCATCGAGGAACATGCCGACGAGCCTTTCTTCTTATACTTGGGAACCAATGATATCCATGTACCACGCTATCCGCATCCACGCTTTGTGGGTAAGAGTGGTATGGGACCGAGGGGGGACGCCATCTTGCAGTTCGACTATACCGTAGGGGCAGTGCTCGATGCCTTGGAGCAGCAGGGAATTGCTGATAACACGCTCATCATTCTTACTAGCGACAATGGTCCTGTGGTGGATGACGGGTATGCCGACCAAGCTGTGGAACTGCTGGGAAAGCATCGTCCGTGGGCTGATCTGCGTGGTGGGAAATACAGCAATTTCGAAGCGGGTACGAGGGTGCCGTTTATCGTATCGTGGCCTAAGCGGGTGAAGGCTGGTGTGAGTCAGGCACTGGTGTCTCATATCGACCTCTTCGCCTCATTGGCTTCACTGCTTGGTGCTACAAAGGAGGAGGGTGCTGCTCCCGACAGTCGTGATGCCTTGTCTGCACTTTTGGGTAACGACGCTGAGGGGCGTCAGTATATCATCGAGAAGGCTGGCTCCATCTCTCTCTATGATGGAGAATGGAAGTACATTGCTCCATCGAATGGCTATGCCTACAACAGACTCACTAATACGGAGCTTGGCAATGCAACGCAACCTCAGCTCTATCATATTGCTACCGACTTGGGCGAACAGCACAATGTAGCTGCTTTATATCCTGAAGTGGTGGAGCGCATGGCCACGCTGCTGGGCGATGAATTGAGCAGATAAAAGTTTATTCGTTGACATTGTGATATAACAAAGAAAGAGCAGCGCTGGGCTGCTCTTTTCTGTTATTGGGGAATGAGTCTCTGAGTCGGATTAGTGTCTGTCACTAAACTCGAAATAAAATCCAACCAGGTTCAAAATGTGAAACATTTATAAACTTATGAACTCAAAAACTCAAAAACTTACTTTATCGCCTTCACGCCCTGATGTGTGGGCACTACGGGCTTGATGCGTCCGTCGGGCAGGAACTCCATGCGGTCGATACAGGTTTCGCGGTGCCAGCCGGGACCCTTGTCGCGGGCGATGTAGTTCTTGTTGATGCGGTGGTATACGATGTACCACTCGTCCTTGCCGGGAATCTGCAATACGCTGTTGTGGGCAGGACCGTAGATCTCCTCCTCGGGGCGCTGGATGAGGATGACGGGCTCGTCGGCTACCTCGATGGGGCCGAGGGGCGAGGTGGAGGTGCCGTAGGCTACGTGGTAGTTGGGCGAACCGGTGTCGTCGACACTCCAGAGGAAGTAGTACAGACCGTTGCGCTTGAATACGTAGGGGGCCTCGCGGAAGGCGTAGTCGCGCAGGGTGCCGCCCTTGGGTGTCATCAGGGTGACGCTACCCTCCTTGAGACTGATCATGTCGTTGTTGAGCTCGGCGCCGGCCATGTAGCCGTTGCCCCAGTAGAGGTAGCTGATGCCGGTGTCGGGGTCGGTGAAGACGTCGACGTCGATCTGCTGACCATGGTTCTGACCCTCAGGACGGAAGTCCACGAGGGGCTTGCCCAGTGCGTCGGTGTAGGGACCTTCGGGGTTGTCGGCTACGGCTACGCCGATGGCCTTACCCTTCTCACGGCCTGCATCGCCGCTGAAGTAGAAGTAGTACTTGTATTCATAGTTGACCTTCTTCTCTATGCAGGCGGGTGCCCAGGCGTTGCCGCCAGCCCAAGAGGTCTGCTCGCGCACGTCGAAGTTAATGCTCTCGAAGCGCCAGTCTACGAGGTTGTCCGATGAGAAGCAGGTGTAGTACCAGCCACCCCAACCGGGCTGTCCGTCAGTGGTGGTGTAGATGTAGTAGCGGCCGGTCTTGTTGGAGTAGAGCACCTCGGGGTCGGCATGGAAGCCGGGGAGGATGGGGTTGCCGCTATACTCCTTGTTCTCCACGATGACGTTGCCGCCGTTGTGGGGAATGTTGAGCTTCACCTTCTTGTTCTTCTTGAATTTGATGTCCTTGACAGCGAAGGCGAGGTCTTTCTCGTCGTAGTAGTGTGTGGCCGATGAACCCTTGAAGAACGAGAGGTCGACCTCTACCTTGAGGGGCTCGCCCGTGTTGTTGATGGCTGCCACGTACCACTGGTCGCCATGGCGGCGTGCCAAGATAATGTACTTGCCGGGATAGCCGTCGATGTAGCGGGTGTCGTCCCAGGTGGTGGGTACGTTGCGCATGAAGTTCATAGCCTCGGCAGGAGCATCCTCGAGGTTGTTGGGGCAGAGGCCAAACATCTGCACGGGATTCTGGAAGAGGATGGCGGTGGCGAGCTGGAAGTTGTCGCTGGTGCGGCGGTAGGTGCCACCGTCGTTGCCGCGGTTGAGGCGCTCGTTGAGGATGGTGCCACCAAACTCCATGCTGCCCACGGCATTGCGGATGAAGGGGTGCAGTGAGGCGTTGTAGGCCTCTACATCGTCGAAGTGCTGGTTGAACTTGAGGTTCTCTGATGCCAATACGGCCTCGCTACCGATGTAGTTGGGGTACATGCGCTCCCAGCCGCGGGGTAGGGTGCAGCCGTGGAAGATACACATGATGCCATATTCGTTGGCGTCGGAGAGCACCTGCTCGTAGAGGCGCATGGTCTCCTGCTTGTCGCCTGCCCAGAAGTCTACCTTGATACCCTTCACGCCCATCTTCTTCATCCACTTCATCTCTTCCTTGCGGGTGATGGGGTTGCTCATGCGGTCGTGCGGACCTTGTGGGGCATCGCTCCATGAGCCGTTAGAGTTGTACCAGAGGAAGGGCTCTACCCCCTTGCTGATGGCGTAGCGGATGAGCTCTTCAATCTTGTCGTAGCCAATCTGCTTGTCCCACAGACCGTCGATGAGGGTATATTCCCAGCCCATCTCAGAGGCAAGGTCGATGAACTTCTTCACGTCGTCGTAGTTGCACGATGCGTCGTCCCAAATCATCCAATGCCAGGTGCTGCGGCCAAACTTATAGTCGATAGAGGGCTCGTAGAGGGGCTTCACCACATCGAAGGGGATGGTGGTCTCCACGATAGGCTTGAGGTTGTCGCCCACGGTGATGGTGCGCCAGGGGGTAGCGCTGGGCAGGGCTATCTGTGCGCCCGTGCTGCCGAAGCCGTTGTTCTCGCCCTCCATGGGGTAGGCGATGGTGTAGAGGCCGTCCTTGGTGCCCTCGCTCAGGCGTGAGCCGCAGTACTCGCTGGTGACGCCAGTCTCTGACACGAGTGCCCAGCAGTCGCCGATGTGGAAGAGGCTGGGGAAGGTGTAGCCGCGGCCATACTTTGAGGGTGTGCCCATGGGCTCATCGGGCACGTACTCCTCTTCGTAGCTGGGCTTGGTGCGCTTCCAGCCAATCATGGGGTCGGACTGCGGAGTGAGGAAGGTGGTAGTACCTTCGGGGAAGTCGAAGCCGGTGGCCTCGCTGTTGACCACTGCACAAACGGTCTCGCCGATGGGCATGAGGCGATACTGGAAGGCAATGTCGTTGTTGCTCACGTTGAACACCACCTGCATGGCGCGGCGCTCGGGGTAGCGGTAGGTAGCCACGAGCTGGTTGGCCACGTAGTGGATGTCGCTCTTCTTGGTGCGGTTGAGCGTGTAGCGCTCGTCGATGGCGCTGGTCTCTTGCTTGGCCAACTTGGCACCCTGTGTGTAGTCGCCCACATTGGTCATGAGACCGAGCGGTGACGACTCGATGATGCTGTGCTCCTTGTACGTAACCGTGTAGGAGAGCTTGCCGTCGTTGTCCGAGAGGGTCACCTTGAGGTTGCCGTCGGGGCTGTTGACACTGAGGTTCTCAGCACTCATGAGCATAGGAATGCTCAAGAGGAGGGGGAGGAGGTGTTTCTTCATAATAAATGTATTTAAGACTTAAAAACAGATTAATTCTCATATTTACTACAAAGATATGGCATTTTTTTATAATTCGAAACAGAAAGCCGAAAATGTATCATTGATAAGATGATGGAATGTGATGAATACATTGCCAGTGACCAAATCAAAGAGATGAGAGCGCAGATGTATGGAGAGTGATTTGAGGCTTGAGCAACAGCGATGTCATCTCTTGAAAATCTTTTTACATATTAGTATAATGATATTTCAAAAAAAAATAACTACCTTTATCACGAGTTATGAAGACATTGACAAAGAACAACAGATTTCAGCACCTCGGAGGCGTCTGCATGGTAGGCGTAGTGATTGCTTTGTCTTTTCTTGTCGAGGTCTGCTTCGGTAGCTTTCCTGTAGACCTATTCCGTTTCCCTCTCAATGTTTTGGTGCTGGCCTTGTGGATGATGCTGCTGGCGATGATGTATCGCGGCAGAGCCCACAATGCCTGTGCTCGGTTCATGCTTTCACGCGAGGCCACATGGCTGTCTCTTGCTTTGATTGCTGCGATTGGCATTACACTGGGGCTGCAGCTCAAGCCTTCGTCGACGGCATGGCCCACGGTCTGCTCGCTCCTGTTCGTGCTGAGCCATCTACAATTTGTCATCATGCGTGGCTGGCGCAATGGGAAGGGCATACGATGGCGTTTCTGCCTGACACACATCGGTTTGTTCCTGGCACTCGGAGCCGGCTTTTGGGGAGCACCCGACCGTGAGCAGCTGCGTGCTCCTGTGCAGCGTTATCCCTCCAACGAAGCCTATACTATGGAGGGCGAAGAGAGACGCTTGCCCTATACCCTCGAGCTGAAGGACTTCAGCATCGAAGAGGCCGAAAACGGTACACCCACCCACTACGAGGCACAGATCATGGTCGATGGCACGATAGTGACATTGCGAGTCAACCATCCCTATGCACGGACGATAAGCGAAAAGATATATCTCGTCAGCTTTTCTACATCACCCCATGGAGAGAGGTATGCCATCGTTGAGATTGTCAGCGAGCCGTGGCAATGGGTGTTGGCAGCGGGCATCCTCATGCTGCTTGCGGGCGCGATGCTGCTCTTTATCCAAGGACCGAGGAAAGGGAAAATTGAGAATTGAAAATTGAAAATTGAGAATTAACAAAGACGATAACGAAAACGATAACCACGATGAGTGTCATCCCGACAAAGCGGAAGCGCCGAGGGATCCCGCGCAGGGACTATGAAGAATTCTCGTGAGACCATGCGAGATCCATCGTTTCACTCAGGATGACTCTAAACTCTAAACTCTAAACACTAAACAATAAAATGGGCTGGAATATATTCCCCTTGTGGGCAGGTATAGTGATGCTGATTGCGGCCACAGCGTCCATTTGGGCGGTGATGAAAAGGGAGCGCAGCACCGTGGCCATAGCCACGATGACGGTTGCCATTCTCGCCATGGGTGCCTTCATTATCCTGCTTTGGGCTACCCTGGAGCGGCCTCCCTTGCGGACAACGGGTGAGACGCGCTTGTGGTACTCCTTCTTCATCCTTGTCTCAGGTCTGTTTACCTATTCGCGCTGGCACTACCGATGGATCATGCTGTTCGCCACCGTGCTTGCGGGAGTATTCATCATCATCAATATCGTCAAGCCAGAGATTCATGACCAGACACTGGTGCCTGCCTTGCAGAGCCTGTGGTTTATCCCTCATGTCTCTGTCTATATGTTCTCCTATTCCCTGCTCGGATGTGCCACACTGCTCTCGGTAGTAGCACTGGTGCGACGAACCACCGATATGGACCTGGCCATCGAGAGACTACTCTATGCTGGCCTGGCCTTCCTCTCGGTAGGCATGCTCACGGGTGCTTTGTGGGCCAAGGATGCATGGGGAGCCTATTGGAGTTGGGATCCCAAGGAGTCATGGGCCGCTGCCACATGGGGATTGTACCTCATTGCCATCCATCTCGCCCCGAGTGTGATGAATACCTCCCGCCGATGGATATACCATGCCATCATCCTGCTGGGCTTCGTGGCACTGCAGATGTGCTGGTATGGCGTCAACTACCTGCCCTCGGCAGCGACAAGTGTGCATAGTTATTAATGGGAGATGATTTTATGGAGATAAATGGAGATGATTTTTGGAGGTAAGAACTGGATGTATGGAGTTAAATGGAGTCAAAAGGAGATAGCGCTCCGCGCTTGGGAGATAAAGGCCGATAGTCTTTTCGCGCGTAAGAACATTTAACTTTGTTGATACCGCGCCAGCTCGGCAGAGCCTGCAAGCAATCTTTGCTCTCGCATAATTGCGGTATTGGCATTTAACTCCATTTGTCTTCATTTATCTCCCTTTAACTCCTTCTAAAGACTATACTCCTGAAATAAAGTTGAGCAAGCGAAACTTAAATGTATAACCAATAAAACGTAAAGAGTCATGAAAAAGCAAAGAAGAGGTCAGTTTTTGATTGGCGTTGCAATGCTGCTTATAGCATGTGGATGGGTCACTTATCGTGCAATGATAGTGTATTCGACTCCATCCGAGGAGTTGGCTCCCGAGGCACGCGTCTTGGCTATCCTGGAGAAGGGTGGTTGCGCGAGCTGCCACAGTGCAAACCCCAAGGTCCCGTTCTATGCCCACATCCCCGTAGCAGGCGATATGGTGATGAAGGACATCGAGGAGGGCTATCGTGCCTATGACATCGAGGGCGCTATGGCCAAGCTGAAAGAGGGTGCCACGCTCAACCCTGTCGATGTAGCCAAGATAGAAAAGGTGGCAATGGACAAGCGCATGCCCATGGCCAAGTATTACCTCGTGCACTGGGGTAGCCAGATGACCGACGCGAAGGCATCTGTGATTGCCGCATGGGCACGCGACTACCGCATGGCCTACTACCATGACGGCCTCACTGGAGAGCGTGCAGGCGAACCCGTACGCCCCATCATGGCAAACCCCGACGTTGACCAGCGTAAGGTGGCCCTTGGCTACGACCTCTATCACGACACACGCCTGTCTGTCGACAACACCGTGTCGTGTGCCACATGCCATGGCCTCAATACCGGCGGTGTGGACAATCTGAAATACTCAAAGGGCGTAGCAGGCAACGTGGGCGGAGTCAACGCCCCCACGACATACAATGCCGTGTACAACTTCGTGCAGTTCTGGGATGGCCGTGCCAAGACCCTTGCCGAGCAGGCTGCCGGACCTCCCCTCAACCCCGT
>JAZPZS010000172.1:0-20119 GCA_045544835.1 Bacteroidaceae bacterium
CATACATCGCTATCGCTCGTATGTAGCCGTCCGGATGGCAAACGCGAGTGAAATGATGCGTTTTCGCGTGATTTGCGAGATTCGCGTGAGACAAAAAGCTGCGTGAAACGGGAATATTTTTATAATGCGTTTTTCTCTAAAAGTATAGGCATTTCTTATTTATTGGCGGCGACCATACGCGCAAATGGTAGCGACCAAGTGCGCGGATGGTGGCGAGCATCAGCATGGATGGTCGCCATCAAACGCAGAAAAGTGTAGGCCGAAAAAATGAGATTGACAAGGACTTTTTGGAGGTTTTAGCCTGCCTTTTTATGTGTAGGGGGAGGGGTTGACAAGGGCTTTTTGATGTATTAACTTCGCAGGAGAATTAAGGGAGTTTTCAACGATAACGATAACGAAAAGGATGACTAAATATGGGATTAATGATATTATATCGCGTAGCGTATCAATTGCAGAACAAACGGTATCTCGGATATCGTATCTTCGCGGTGGAATTAACGAAAATGATGACGAAGACTCTGCGAGATCCCTCAGCGCTTCGCTTTGTCGGGATGACACACTAAACTCTAAACATTAAACACTAAGCACAAAACTCTAAACAATATATATTATGAAGAAAATCTATGTTTATGTAGGGCAGTTGCGCGGCTGGATGCAGCGCGTTGCCAAGCGTGTGAAAAGAGAATTGTTCTCGAGTATGAATGGCAAGGTGGACGGCGAGATCTTTCGCGCCGCCCAAGATGACAAGTCGCAGGTGGCAACGGATGAGGGGGCAGAGGTGAACGAAGTTCGAATTTCGAAGGTCGAAAGGCGTCGTAGTAACGATGACGGTGAATCTCCCAACTCAAATGGGGAGACGCTGCTGGTGAGGGCCGAGCGCTACTTGTGGGAGCGGTATGAGTTTCGGTACAATGTGTTGGCGAGGGGTTATGAATTCAAATTGAAAATTGAAAATGGAGAATTGAAAGTTCGTGCAAGCGAGCGCAATGATAGTTTACTTGCAATTGCTCAGCGAGCGAAACCAAATTTCAACGAAGTTAAAATTGGGTCCTCCGAAGATGTTCCACCGAGAAACGGGAAATGGAGGGTGCTCGACGACGAGCAGCGTCGCTACCTGCTGATGCAGTTGCAGCATGCGGGCATCAACGTGCCGTACATCAGTCACATACAGGCGATAGTGGACTGTGGGCGGGCAACGCGGTATAATCCCGTGACGGACTACTTCGCTTGCTTGCCCGAGTGGGACGGCGAGGACCATATCGGCAATCTCATGCGGAGGGTGACGGGCGATGAGTTTGCCCTCACGCTGCTGCGCCGCTGGATGGTGGCGGTGGTGGCTCAGGCCCTGGGGCGCATGGGACGGTATGGCAACTGCCTGTGTCCGCTGCTCATCAGTGAGCGGCAGGGGTGGGGGAAGAGCCAGTTTACCAAACTGCTGATGCCGCCCGAGCTGATGGTGCACTATACCGACACGTTCAACTTGGCGCAGGAGGAGCAGTGCCTGCGCAAGATGGCGCAGCACCTACTGGTGAACCTCGACGAGTTTGACCGCCACTCGGCCACGGCACATGCCACGCTGAAGGGGCTGCTGCAGCTGGCGGACATCAAGGTGAAGCGCCCGCATCGTGCCCAGTTCGAGGAGATGTCGCGGATGGCCTCGTTCATCGGCACCAGCAACCGCCGCATGCTGCTGCGCGACCGCACGGGAAGCCGCCGCTACATCTGTGTGGAGCTGTCGGCACCCATCGATGTGGACACGCCCGTCGATCACGCCCAGCTCTATGCGCAGGCGCTGCACCTGCTCGACGAGGGCATGCGCTACTGGCTCGACGAGGAGGAGACGTTGCGCCTGGAGGAGCACAACGCACCCTATAAGATGGAGCATGGCCCCGAGGAGCTGCTGACGCAGCACTTCACTCCCGTGGCGAAGAAGAAGCACTACGCCGATGATGAGCTGTGGAGTGCGGTGGCGGTGTATGACTATCTGCACCGCATAGACCCGTTGCTGATGCGGAGCGTGGAGCGCACCACCTTCGGCATGTATGTCCGTCGCATGGGATTCGAGCAGGTGCGCCGCGAGAATAAGAGGTACTTTGCAGCAAAGCTGCAGTGAAGAGTGAAGAGGGAAGAGTGAAGAGGGAAAAGGGAAGAGGGAAAAGAGAAGAGGGAAAAGGGATGCATCGCGGAGCTAGCTCTTCTCTCTTCACTTTTAACTCTTCACTCAAAATTCCTGCCAGGCGGCAAAAATGTAATTGCATAGGGCGCGATGAACGATTTTTACGGTGTGTTTTTATACAAATTGTATTCTTTAATATGCTTGTAATGAGCAAATAGGATTATTCATCGAAGCGGCTATGATTGAACAAAAAGAGAAAACCTGCCAGGGGTGCCTGGCAGGTTTTTCTATTCGTCGATAGTTGTTGTGGACAAGGCGGTTGGTGGTGAATAGAATAGTATGAATGATATTTCTCATTGGTACTTCTCAGCAGGGAACGACTGCCTCACTTCGTGGCGTCCACTATCGGCTGCTACGATGAAGTAACCGTCGATCTCGGGGTGGCGTTCACAGTAGGCCATGGCTGAATCTACTCCTATCACCATGAAGGCTGTGGCAAGTGCATCGGCACGCATGCAGTTGTCGGCAATCACGGTAGCCGATAGCAGCGAGTGCTGTACTGGGTATCCGCTGCGTGGATCGATGGTGTGGGCATACTTTACACCATCTTTATAATAGAAATTGCGGTAGTTGCCCGACGTGGCGATGGCGCAGTCCTGGAGACGTAGCACGGTCTGTAGCTCTTGATTGGCCGATAGTGAATCGTCGATGGGCTTGTTGATGCCGATGCCCCAGGGGTTGCCGTGGCGGTTGCATCCCTTTACTACCACTTCGCCTCCTATCTCTACCATATAGTTCTTTACCCCACAGCTGTCGAGCACACGTGCCACGCGGTCGCTTCCGTAGCCTTTGGCTATGGCACTGAAGTCGAGCATGATGCGAGGGTCTTCTTTCACTATGTGGCCATTGGTGAGGCTGATGCGGCTCATGCCTATGAGGCTGCGAAGGCTGTCGATGGTCGATGTGTTCACCTCAATACCATTCTTGAAGCCGAAACCCCAGGCATTGACAAGCGGTGCCACCGTAGGGTCAAAGGCTCCATGGCTCTCCTCGTATACGATTTGGGCATTGCGGAATACCTCGGTGAAGAGTGAGTCTACGATGATGGAGTCATTGTTGTTGATGTGGGTGATGATAGAACGCTTGTTGAATGGTGACAGTGAATTGTCGACCGCCTGCATGGCTCCTACGATATGGGCTTGCAGGTCGGCATTATGCTCGTAGGTCACGGTGTAGAGTGTGCCGAATATCTTACCTTGTTGTGTACGGTAGGTCGGTTTGCTCTTGCTCAGTATGATGATGGTTCCTATGATGAGGAACAGGAGGAAGAGCAGATTTCCGCGTTTTTTCATAATCTTTTTCTGTTGTGGTATGTTTGCGATTGTTCTAAATTCTTCGTGGAGTATTGTCGGCCAGCACCTGGTGCACGATGTCGGTCACCATCTGTTTCAGTTCGCCGATAAACTGCTTGGCATCATACTTGCGTGCCTCGATGTCGCGCAGGCGCTTCTCCCATATACCGGTGAGCTCGGCGCTTTTGAGCAGCTCCTCGCGTATGAGCCCGATGAGTTCTATGCCCGTGGGTGTGGCCACGAGGCTTTTTCTAGTTTTGGTCACGTAGTTGCGCTTGTAGAGTGTCTTGATGATTTCGGCGCGTGTGGCTGGGCGCCCTATGCCGTTCTCCTTCATCGCGTCGCGCAGTTCCTCATCATCGACCAGCTTGCCCGCCGTCTCCATGGCACGGATGAGCGTACCCTCGGTATAGGGCTTTGGTGGCTGTGTCCAGCGCTCCACCAGCTCGGGTAGGTGCGGACCGCTCTCACCCTTGGTGAATTGACAATTGACAATGGACAATGGACAATTATTGCCTTCATCGTTAGAGTTGTTCTCTTCGTCGCTGCTGTTAACTTTCAATTTTGAATTTTCAATTTTCAATTCTTGGTCAAACACCACCCTCCATCCCGGCTCCACGATTTCCTTGCCCGATGTGCGGAAGGGTATGCCGTCGCTCTCGCCCAGCACGGTAGTGGTGCGGGTTTTGCAGTCGGGGTGGAACACGGCAATGAATCGGCGCACGATGAGGTCATACACCTTCTTCTCCGTGTCGGTCAGCGCCTGCGGATACACACCTGTGGGGATGATGGCATGGTGGTCGGTCACCTTCTTGTTGTCAAACACCTTCTTCGACTTCAGCAGCGGTCGGCCATGCAGTGGGGTGATGAGGTGCTGATAATCGCGCAGGCCCATGAGTATCTGCGGGCACTTGGCATACACATCGTCGCTCAGGTAGGTAGTGTCCACACGCGGATAGGTGGTCACCTTCTTCTCGTAGAGTGACTGCACGGTCTGTAGCGTCACATCTACCGGTAGGCCGAATCGCTTGTCACACTCGGTCTGCAGGGTGCCCAGGTCGAAGAGTGATGGCGGCAGCTCCTTGCCCTCCTTCTTGGTCACCGAGGTGATGGTGAAGGGTGCCTCCTTGATGCGGTCGAGTATAGCCTTACCCTGCTCCTCGCTGGCGATAGGCTCCATGCCAATGTTCTCGGCATCGGCCTTGCGCCATGCCTCGGCCATGTCGAAGGGCTGTCCCTTCTTCTCGGCCGCCTCCTTCTTCTTCTCCAGGTCGGCCATCACGTCCTCATCGCTACGTTTTACGATGGCGTTGAATGCGATGTCCCTATATATTGTCTTCAGTACCCAGAACTGTTGTGGCACAAAGTTCTCTATCTCCTGCTGTCGCTTCACGATAAGGGCCAGCGTCGGTGTCTGCACACGCCCTATGGAGAGCACCTGACGGTTTTGCCCATACTTCAGTGTGTAGAGTCGTGTAGCGTTCATGCCCAGCACCCAGTCGCCGATGGCGCGGCACAGGCCCGCCTCGTAGAGCGACTGCTTGTCCGATGCATCCATCAGTTTGGCAAAACCCTCGCGTATGGCCTCGTCGGTGAGCGACGACACCCACAGGCGCTTCACCGGGCACTTGGCCTCGGCCTTCTGCATCACCCATCGCTGTATCAGTTCACCCTCCTGGCCCGCATCGCCGCAGTTGATAATCATGTCGGCCTTCTGCATCAGGCCTTTGATGATGGCAAACTGCTTTTCTATGCCTCGGTCATCGATGAGCTTGATGCCGAAGCGGGGCGGTATCATGGGCAAGCTGCCGAGCGACCAACTCTTCCACTGCGGGGTATAGTCGTGCGGTTCCTTCAAGGTACACAGGTGACCGAAGGTCCACGTCACTTGGTATCCGTTGCCCTCCATATAGCCATCGCGGCGCGTGGTGGCGCCCAGCACGTTGGCTATGTCCTTTGCTACACTCGGTTTCTCCGCTATACAGACTATCATTGGTGTAAGTCAATAATCGATTCGGAGCGCGAAGTTACGGTTTTAAATCAAGAGAATGAAATTAGAACCCCTAATTCTTCTGTTTTTTATGTCTACTGAGGGGATTTCCCCAACTCGTTTGCCTCCTCTGTCAGCTGCAGGTGTTTCATGGGAATGCCAAGGAAGAGACGGGTGTCGACATATGTAAACCCTATAGATGTGTAGATTCGTTCGGCTAGAGGATTGTCATAGTCAACGAGTAGGTCTACGTGTTTGTATCCCTGGGCGAATGCCTTATCACAAAATGCCTTGATGAGGCGTTTGGCTATGCCGTGGCCGCGATATTCGGGTATTACGGCTAGTGTGTCGAGGTAGTATTCTCCAACTTTTGTTTCATCAGGCATGGCGGGTGCGCTGCCTGTATGAGTTTTGATGATTCCCAATGTGTGGCTACGCAGTTGCTCGAGTTGTCCTCCATCATATCCGATGATGGCACCGGCAGCTTGTCCATTCACTTCAGCTATCAGCGCATTTTGCCAACTATATTGGGTCGCCTCGCTACGTGCAATCTCGGTAAGTATTGTTATATGCTCCTCACCGCAATACTGCAGTGCAACGCCATCGCCGCCTATGGCCATGGTCACAGCAGCTGCGAGCAGTGGAGCGTCTTCTTCTACGGCCTTGCGTATGATAATATTCTCTTTCATTTGTTAACGTTAGTATTGTGCTTTACTTGCCGCCTTTGACCCTGTCGGGGTTCTTGGCGATGAACTCCTTCCAGCTGTTGGGTCCCTTGTCCAATGTAGGGCGACCCATCTGGAGGAAGTGGCAGTAGGCGGCACCGAGGGCGTCGGTGGCGTCGAGAAAGTGGGGCATTTCCTCCTTGTCTATGTGGAGCATGCGGCGCAGCATGTCGGCTACCTGTTCCTTGCCCGCTGAACCGTTGCCCGTGATGGCCATCTTGATTTTCGTGGGGGCATACTCGGTGATGGGCACCTGGCGACTCATGGCAGCGGCCATGGCTACGCCCTGCGCACGGCCCAATTTGAGCATTGTTTGTACATTCTTGCCGAAGAAGGGTGCCTCGATGGCCAGCTCGTCGGGCAGGTAGGAGTCGATGATGCCGCGCACTCGCTCGAAGATGCGGCCCAACTTGAGGTACGAGTCGCTGTATTTGCGCAGGTCGATGACGCCCATGGCCAGCATGGTGGCCTTGGTGCCTACGACCTTGATGACACCGTAGCCCATGAGGTTGGTGCCGGGGTCAATGCCGAGAATGATCTTTTCTTTGACGGGTTGTAACATTTTTCTGAAAAAAGTTGTGCAAAGATACGATTTATTCCAATATTATTCGTAACTTTGCATCGCAAAAAGGAATTAATGGGGCATTAGCTCATCTGGCTAGAGCGTTTGACTGGCAGTCAAGAGGTGGCGAGTTCGAGTCTCGCATGCTCCACAAACTTTTAGATGGCTGCTGCATTCGCAATCGCGGAGTAGCAGTTTTTGTTTAATATTGATTGTTCCTATATGAAAAGCAGACGTTTGTTTACGATGCTCGCTTTGTGCTCTATGTTATTGGCGGCACAAGCTCAAGTAAGAGAGATGATGGGTGGTGTTCAGATAAGCCATATCAGCAGTTCGTATGGTGCGGATAATATATATGGTAGTCTAGGAGTGGGAGCACGTTTCCATTATGAACTCTTGAATCAGTTGCTCGTGGCTCCCAAGGCAAATTTCTATTTCGGTGAATCGGGCGACACGTGGTGGTCGGCTGATTTTGCTGTAGACTTTCATTACAATTTTGTGGCAGCTATCGACTTCTACATTTATCCGATAGTGGGTGTGTGTATGTCGCATTGGAATCAAGGAGAGTATTTCCCTTCACAGAACTCCTTAGGGGCAAATGTCGGTATAGGAGCGCAATATAACATCACTCCGAACATAACTCTTAATGGCGAGTATAAATATTTGATTTACAAGAAACGCGACGTGATTGATTTCGCGCTTTCGGTCGGATATCGTTTCTGATGATAAAATAAAGTCTCTATCGAGTGAACCTTTGATAGAAAATGATTAACTTTGTCGCTACGAATTACATATATACATTATTTATAAATCAAAGCCATGTACGGAAAGATTAAAGAACACCTGCAACAGGAACTAGCCGGCATCAAGGAAGCTGGCTTGTACAAGAACGAGCGTATCATCACCACTCCTCAGCGCGCTAATATCAAGCTCAATGACGGACGCGACGTGCTCAACTTCTGTGCCAACAACTACCTCGGCCTGTCTGACAACCAACGCCTCATCGACGCTGCCAAGAGAGCTATGGACACCCACGGTTACGGCATGTCGTCGGTACGCTTCATCTGCGGTACCCAGGACCTCCACAAGGAACTCGAGGCTGCCATCTCTGACTACTTCAAGACCGAGGATACCATCCTCTACGCTGCCTGCTTCGATGCCAATGGCGGTGTATTCGAGCCCCTCTTCACCGATGAGGATGCTATTATCTCTGACGCACTCAATCACGCCTCCATCATCGACGGCGTGCGTCTCTGTAAGGCAAAGCGTTACCGCTATGCCAATGCTGACATGGCTGACCTCGAGCGTTGCCTTCAGGAGGCTCAGGCGCAGCGCTTCCGCATTATCGTGACCGACGGTGTGTTCTCTATGGACGGTAACGTGGCTCCGATGGACAAGATCTGCGACCTCGCCGAGAAGTACGATGCACTGGTAATGGTCGACGAGTGCCACTCTGCCGGCGTAGTAGGTGCTACAGGTCATGGTGTAAGCGAACAGTTCAACTGCTACGGCCGTATTGACATTCATACCGGCACACTCGGTAAGGCATTCGGTGGTGCCATTGGTGGTTTCACCACAGGCCGCAAAGAGATTATTGACATGCTCCGTCAGCGTTCACGTCCCTATCTCTTCTCTAACTCTATCCCCCCTTCGGTAGTGGGTGCTTCACTTGAAATGTTTAAGATTCTCAAGGAAAGCAACGACCTTCATACCAAACAGCAGGAAAATGTGGTATACTTCCGTGAGAAGATGCTCGCAGCAGGCTTTGATATCAAGCCCACACAGTCGGCCATCTGCGCTGTGATGCTCTACGATGCCAAGCTCTCTCAGGACTTTGCCAATCGTATGGCCGAGGAGGGTATCTACGTGACTGGCTTCTACTACCCCGTAGTACCGAAAGACCAGGCCCGTATCCGTGTGCAGCTCTCTGCTGCTCACAGCCGCGAGGATCTCGACAAGGCTATTGCTGCTTTCACTAAAGTAGGTAAGGAACTTGGTGTAATCAAGTAAACTCTTTTCCTATTTGAAGATAAAATAAAAAGTAAAGGCACCCGCGGGGTGTCTTTACTTTTTTGTGCATTTGCGATAGAGGGTTATTTGTTCTTGCTGACGGTATTCTCTGGAGTTAGTTTCTTTACCTTTTCGCCATTTATAAACAGGTTGTCGAATTTCAGTGTGCCGATGTTGCCTTCCGCATAGCTTTTGCCTGTTTTTACTCCATCGAAGCGGCAGTCGGTGAGATTGATGTTCTCTATGTTTGTCACGTCGTCGAGTCCACTGAGGTAGAGGGCATATCGTGATTTCTGGCAGGTGACATTTTCCATATATACATTGCGTACGGTAGGGTTGAATCCACGTTGGCAGTCTTCCTTGGGCTCGTAATTCAGGTTGATGCGAAGTACGGCTTCGCGACATTGCCCCACAGTGACATTGCGTACATAGATGTTCTCTATCAGTCCGCCTCGGCATGTGGAGGTCTTGATGCGTATCACGCGGTCAAGGAGGGGAGAGTCCATGGTGCAGTTTTCGACAAAGAGATTGCGGAATCCGCCTGAAATCTCCGAACCAATTACTACGCCGCCGTGTCCGTTCTTCATATGGCAGTTGCGCACGATGATGTTCTCGCTTGGCACGTTCCATTTGCGTCCATCTGTGTTGCGTCCACTCTTGATGGCTATGCAGTCATCGCCCGTGTCGAATGTACAGTTCTCGATTAGTACGTTTTTGCATGACTCGGGGTCGCAACCGTCACCGTTGGGACCATCATTGATGATGGTGACACCACGTACCGTGAGATCTTTGCAGAACAGTGGATGCAATACCCAGAAGGGGGAATTGAGCAAAGTGACATCCTCTATCAGTACCGTATTGCAATGGTAGAAGTTGACGAACTGTGGGCGTAGGGCATTGTGTGGAGCATAGGTGCGTTCGTGGAGGGGAACCTGCTGCTCACCCCAATGTAGTAGCTGTATGCGCGAGGGTAGCACCTGTGGCGATGTGGGGTCGTTGGGGTCTTGGTAGCGATTGCGGCGCTCTATGTCCATACGATTCCACCATGCATATTCTGATCCTTGGGCGTCGAGTACGCCCTTTCCTGTCAGGGCAATGTTGGTCTCTCCATAGGCGTATATGAGCGGATGCGTGTTGTTGCAGTCAATGCCTTCCCATCGGGTGGGTACGGCTGGGAAATAAAGGTTGATGTCGGTCGAGAATTTTAGTTGCGCACCCTCCTCCATGTGGAGCCGTACGTTGCTCTTTAGGGTGATGGGACCGGTATAATAGGTGCTGTCGGGAATGATGACAGTACCTCCACCCAGTTGATTGATGTGTAGGATAGCCAGGTTGATGGCATCGTGGGACAGATGGGCAGGGCTGTTGGCAATGGCTCCAAATTCGGTGATGCTCACTGTGCGGTTGGGGAACTTTACCTGGTTCATCGATGTTAGTATCTCATCGGCTGTGTCCCATGGATTGTTTTCTGCTGCTATGGGTGCAATGTTGCATAAGGCCAATGTGGCAAAGGTAAGGATGGCTTTTCTCATAGATGATTTTTTTTGTCTTTTTTCGATACTCTGTGAACAATGCTTGTGCTCCGTTGTTATACATGTACAATTCGCCCAACAGATTGCCGAATAAATGGAAATTTTAGTTATGGAGAGTTGGCTTAATTATGTTGTAGACTAACAGAAATTGCATAGTAGTTTTGTCGTGTTTTATTTTGTGTTTGTGTTATTTGGAAACTCCTCGATGTGAATCGGGGAGTTTCTGCTGTTCACAAAAACATCCGGCAAAATACTGCTCTATATTTTCAATGGGATCAGTAAACAGACCGAATAGCGCGGAGCCCGATCCGCTCATGGCGGCGTACTTGGCTCCCAATTCATAGAGTTTGTCCTTAATCTCTTGTAATTCTGGGTGTAGGGCGAAGATTCCTTTCTCAAAATCGTTGCTGATGGTGTCGCGCCATTCACTGATGGGCGCAGTAATCTTCTTGTCGAGTGTCACGTCGGGCTTTTGGGGGCATATCATGGAATAAGCCTCCTTGGTCGATACGAATACGTCGGGCTTGACTACGGCTAGATAGAACCCGCCGAGGTCAAGCGTGATGGGATGAAATTCATTGCCTATACCTGTGGCGTATACCGGCGTTCCGGTGATGAAGAAGGGGCAGTCTGCACCCAAAAGGGCTGCATACTCCTCCAACTTCTCGTTGTGGATACCGAGAGAAAACATCTCGTTGAGCAGGCGTAACATAAAACTGGCATCGGCTGACCCTCCACCCAATCCAGCTCCTGTGGGGATATGCTTGTGCAGATGGATGTCGACTGGTGGAAGAGGATAGTCGGATGCCAACAGACGATAGGCACGCACTACGAGATTGGTGTCTGGGGTGCCGGCGATATCCACACCGCTCAGATGCAATTGGCAATCATATTCGGCGTCGGGGGCTTCGATTACTTCCAATGCATCGTGCAGGGGAATGGGGTAGAATACAGTGTCCAAGTTGTGGTATCCATCAGGGCGACGCTCGGTTACTTGCAATCCGATGTTGATTTTGGCATTAGGAAAGGTTATCATCTTACTGTTTTTTTGTCGTAAAGTTAATTCAAAGTAATCAAATTGACAATATTTCTTCCTTATTTTGTAAAAGGCTTGAAAAAAATCGGTATTTTTGCATTCAAATTAAGTAAAGGATGATGGAAAGAAAAGAATTAAAGGGTATGGGAGTGGCATTGGTCACTCCGTTTGATGCGTCGGGTGATATTGATTTTGCGGCATTACAACGTTTGGTCGACTATCAGATTGACAGCCGCGCCGACTTCTTGTGTGTGCTAGGCACTACGGCTGAAACACCTACCCTTACTGGGACCGAACAGGATGCGGTTCGCCGAGCCATTGTTGAACGCAACGCTGGGCGCCTTCCGATTCTCTTGGGCGTAGGAGGAAATAGTACCCGCGGTGTTGTAGATCGTCTTTCGCAGGGTGATTGGGATGATGTTGACGCCATTCTTTCTGTTGTCCCCTATTACAATAAGCCTACTCAGCAGGGAATGTATGCCCATTTTAGGGCAATAGCAGAGTCTACAGACCTTCCTGTTATATTGTATAATGTACCGGGACGTACGGGAGTCAATATGCTCCCCGAGACGACACTCAAGCTTGCGGCCGATTGTAAGAATATCGTAGGTGTCAAGGAAGCATCAGGCAATATGGAACAGATAATCCATATTCTCAATCATCGTCCTCAAGGTTTCAAGGTGTTCTCTGGCGACGACGGCATCACTTTGCCGCTCATAGAACAAGGGGCCGATGGGGTGATATCAGTCATAGGCAATGCTTATGCTGAGGAGTTTGCTCAGATGGTACGTCTTGCGCTTTCGGGCGACCATGCTATTGCTTCTGCTATCAATGAACGCTTGTCTTCTTTCTATGACTTGCTATTCGTAGATGGTAATCCGGCGGGAGTGAAGTGCTTGATGCATCTTCGTGGTATGCTTGAAAATGTCTTGCGCCTTCCTTTGGTTCCCGCTTCCCAAGAAACGCAACATAAACTATCAGCACTGCTCTGACCCAATCTTCTGTGATGAAGATTCTTTGGCTCGATCTTAATTGCTCTTATGCCCATAGCTCACTGGCACTCCCTGCTTTGCATGCTCAGGTGATGCAGCGGACTGATGTGGAGTGGGCTGTGGTACGTACGACAACGAAGGAATCGGTGAGTGTGGCTGTCAATGCGGTCTGTGCTCATCGACCTGATGTGGTGGCCGCTTCGGCATGGCTGTTTACCCATGAACACTTGTTGCATATCATCGCACGGGTGAAAGCATTACTCCCGCAGACTGTCGTGATTCTTGGTGGCCCAGAGTTCTTGGGTGACAATAGCCTGTATCTCAGTCAGCATATCGAGGTCGATTGTGTGCTTCGCGGTGAGGGTGAGGAAAGCTTTCCTCTTTGGCTCGATGTATGGAACGATGCAGAGGCATGGGACCAAGTGCCAGGATTATGCTATATATATAATGGTGTATACTGTGATGGTGGGCTAGCTCGAGTAAATGATTTCGCTTCCTTACGTGCCCCTGAGGAGAGTTCTTTGTTCGTGTGGAATAAGCCTTTCGTGCAGCTAGAGACCACGCGTGGTTGCTTTAATAGTTGTGCTTTTTGTGTTAGTAGCATGGGTGACCCCATTCGCGCCTTATCGATTGATGTGCTTCGTCAAAGGTTGGATTATATTTGTCGGCATGGTATTCGTGATGTGCGTATTCTTGATCGCACTTTTAATTATCATACTCAACGGGCTATCTCCTTGCTGCAGTTGTTTGCCGAGTATCATCCCCGGTTACGTTTTCATCTAGAGATACATCCAGCGCTGCTTCCTCAAGTTTTACGTGATGTGTTGGCTTCGCTTCCTGCAGGATTGCTCCATCTTGAAGCTGGCATCCAGAGTCTACGGCAAAATGTACTCGATGCAAGTAAGCGTAAGGGGACATTGGAACATGCACTAGATGGGCTACATTTTCTTTGTTCTCAATCTAATCTCGTTACACATGCCGACCTTATTGCTGGTCTGCCTCTGTATACGCTTTCACAAATCTATGAAGATATCCATACATTGGCTAGTTATCATGCCGATGAGATACAATTGGAATCTCTGAAGTTACTTCCTGGTACTCTCATGCGACGTGATGCAGCCTGTTTGGGCATCATTTTTTCTCCATATCCTCCTTATGAAGTGTTGGCGACAGATGCTATAACCGGTGAGGAACTGCTTAAGGCTAGTCGCCTTTCGCGGTTGCTTGATGTCTATTACAATACTTCAGCTTGGCAGCAAGTGATTCGCGAACTTATTCTCAACAACCCCGGTTTCTTGAATCACTTTCTCTGTTATCTCACAGAGCATAATTACATTGATCAGCCCATGAGCCTTGAGCGTAGAGGTGAACTCCTTTATATCTTTTGTCTTGATCATTATTCTTCGTATGTTACGGCGGTTACGATGGCATGGATAGAAGCAGGCATGTCGCTCAAGAAGCGTCCAGCCGAGCATGTGCGTACTGGTCGGCTGTCTTTACCTGCCGCATATGAGGTATTGTATGGTGAGTATAGTGACGCTTTGCGCCTTTGTTTCCTACCTACAGACGGTGAACATGGCTTTTTGTTTGGCTACGACACAACAGCACAGCGCCTAGCACCTATCTTCAAGGCTCGAATATAGGTCTCTGTTGAGGTTTTTGAGTATGAAAAATCATAGAGAAATATTTTTTTATGTTTTTTTTGCGAAAAAAAGCGAAAAATATTTTGTTGGTAAGAAAATAAGCTGTACCTTTGCATCGCAATTGAAAAGGAGATGCACTCTTAGCTCAGTTGGTAGAGCAATTGACTCTTAATCAATGGGTCCAGGGTTCGAGTCCCTGAGGGTGTACAGCCGGAGACAAGTTATTAGAAATAGTAACTTGTCTCTTTTTTTTGTTGGTTTCTTTTGTCCTAAAGCGCAATGTCTTAACAACTAACGAAAGACGATTGCGGGTTATGAATTATTGGATAAATCCAATCTAATCTAATCTAATCTCCTTTCTTTACCCAGTCGTCGATGAGCATGCGGGCCATGCTCAGCTTTTCGGGTATGGTGGGCAGTGCATGGCGGGAGAAGAAGGCTGCTTCCTTAAGTTCTCCATCGAGCAGTCCGATTTCACCACTCTTATAGTCGGCATGGAATCCTACCATCAGTCCCATCGGGTAGGGCCAGGGTTGGCTACCAAAATAGCGGAGATTGGTAATCTCTAATCCCGTCTCCTCATGTACCTCGCGGTATACGCACTCTTCCAACGATTCGCCCGTCTCGACAAAGCCTGCTACCAATCCGTAGAAATCACGCTTAAAGTTCTTGGACTTCACCAACAGGGCCTCGTCACCCTTGTGTATGAGCACGATGATGGCGGTGTTTAGCTGCGGCCATATCTCGTTACCACATGCAGTGCATCGTTTACTGATGTCGGTGCTCCATTGCATGGTTCCACCGCATCGTCCACAGTACTGGTGGGCGTGGTCAAAATAAAGCAGTTCGCTGGCCTTGCCTGCTTGTTGGTAAATGGGTGGGGATAGCCATTTGTAGCTCTCTCTCAGGGGCATCCATTCGTAAGTGTCGGGTAGCTGTTCCTCTGTAGTGCAGCCTATGTGGCACACGACATCGGCATTGTTCAGGGTGTGGAGCGTAGTGGAGTTAACGGGTAGCTGGCTGCCATCTCCCTCGTATATGTGGTAGGTGTCGCGCCCCTTGCACAGCAACAGGCGTTCCTTGTTGAATATATAATAGCGATGTTTTGCCATGGGGTGTATTGTTTTCTGTTGCAAACATACATAAAAAAATAAAAAAAATGCGTAAGTTTGCGGAAATTATTGATGTTCCCGTTTCTCGCGATGGGGCTTAAAAAAACAATTTTATGAGAAATACCTGTATGCCGGTACTTGATGTACTGAAGAGATGTTGCCAGCGTTTGGTGGTTGCTTTGTTGGGGGGGCTGTTCCCGACAGTCCTATGGGCCAATGGGGGGGATGAACAATCGGTGTGCATAGCTTGGAATATGGCTACGGCCGATGCAGCACCCACTACAGCAGTGGATGGCGTGGCGGCGGAGATGTCCTATGTGGGTATGGACTATAAGGTTGAGGATGGATATATGAGGTTCTCGGCTGACTACTGGATTGAGAATGGAGGACTCAACTCCGACATCTATTTGGAGTATCTTCTGATTCCTCAGACCGATACGCTGCTTGTCGATTCCATCGACTTTGATGCTATGCGCAGCAGTACTGATATGCAGCACTTCTCGGCAGCTTATAGCGTAGGCGACACCGCCATTTGGATAGTCGACCACTCGCGCCCCGACCGTAACACGTTCATGCATTACGGATGTGGATTGCCACAGCCGGCTATGGTCGTCCCAGGCGATACGTTCGTTGTGCGTTTTTATCCGTATCCCACGTCGGCACTGAATAAGAAGAAATATACGATTACCTATAAGAACATGACCTTTTATGGCCGGTTCAACGCCCGAGCTCCACTTCCCGAGTTAGGTGGCGATGACAACAACACAGATAATGTAGAGAAAGGTTCTACGGCAACTCCCTACCTGAGTGTGCCCCATGGTATCTATGAGGAGCCCTTCGAACTGAGCGTGCTGTGCGATGACGAGGCGGCCAAGATTTATTATACGACCGATGGCACGGTGCCATCGGACAAGAACGGCAAGCGATATTCCTCTCCGCTCAAGGTGTCGGGCACGATGGTGCTCCGTGTTGTGGCAATGAACGATACCCTTCACGCCAGTGAGGTGGTGACAGCTACCTACCTGTTTCTCGACGATGTGATGCGTCAGCAAGGCGTGCCTGAGGGCTATCCTGAGGAGTGGGGCAAGTATGCTACCCGATCGGGTTATGCCAAGGGAGATTATGAAGTGGATCCGGAGATGACTGCCGATGCGCACTTTTGTGAGTTGATGAAGGAGGGCCTGCGTTCACTTCCCATCGTCTCGTTGGTGACTGACCCGGCGCACTTCTTCAATAAGGTAGAGGGCGAGCAGACGGGCGGCATCTACATTTACACTGGAGCGCCCTCGGGCAGTGGTGTGGGACGTGGATGGGAACGCCCAGTATCATTCGAACTTTTCGATGCGGAGGGCATACATGACCTACAGGTCAATTGTGGCGTGAAGCTACACGGAGGACACAGTCGTCTTCCCGAGAAGAGCCCTAAGCATTCGCTACGTCTGGTGTTCCGTGACGAGTTCGGACCCGGCAAGTTGCGCTATCCGCTTTTCGGAATTGACGAACCGGCCAAGCACAATGCCGTGGTGCTGCGCACCGCATTCTGTAACTCGTGGCATCATCAGGACAGCGACCAGCGCGAGATTGCCGTATATAGTCGCGATATGTGGGCCAAGCACACTCAAAAGGCAATGGGCCACCTGACAACCAATGGCATGTATGCTCACCTCTTCATCAATGGACTCTACTGGGGAATGTACAACCCCACCGAGCGTATCGACGATGACTTCTGCGATGCTCATCTCGGAGGTAAGAAGGAGGACTACGATGTCATCAAGGTGGAGGAGTATGGAGTGAAGCATGTGGTGATGGCCGATGCGGGTAGCCTCGATAAGTGGAACGAGATGTTCGCCTTGGCTGACAATGCCGCTGACATGGCGACCTATTATCGCCTTCAGGGACTCGATGCCGAGGGATATCGTGACCTTAGCCTGGAGCCGTTGCTCGATGTGGAGAACTTTGTTGACTATATGCTCATCAATTACTACGGAGGCAATACTGACTGGGACAGCCATAACTGGTTGGCCGTGCGCAATAGGGTAAAGGCCAACGAGGGGTTCCACTTTATCTGTTGGGACACGGAGCATATCCTCAAGAGCGTGAATGATAGCCGACTCGGCACTAAGACCAGCCTCAGCCCTACGGCGCTATTCCATAAACTGATGGAGAACCGCCTCTTCGAACGCTACTTCATTGATCGTGTGCAGAAACACTGCTATGACAATGGTTTGCTGACTCCTCACCTCAGCGCACAGCGATGGCTGGCACTCGATGCCATCATCGATACTGCACTCTATTGCGAACAGGCACGATGGGGCGACTACCGGCGCGACGTACATAAATATACTAGCCAAGGCGAACTCTACACCAAGGAGAATCACTACGATACTCAGCGCCGATATTTGCTCGATACTTATTTTCCACAGCGTACCGGTGCCTTCGTGACGCAGCTGCAAGACAAGGGATGGTTTCCCGTTGTAGAAGCCCCGACTATCCTTTTTGAGGATGCCTCGGCTGTGAACATTGATACGCTCGAATATGGCGAGGGGTTGACATTGGCAGGCGAGGGCAGCATATACTATACGATAGACGGTGAGGAGCCGGTGTCGTGGATCAAGAAATCGGCAGGAGCCCCTACAGCGAGTGCGCTCATCTACAACGGAGAACTCATAGTCTCCGACCGAGACTTCACACTGAAGACCATCGCAAACCATGGCGGCGAGTGGAGCCCGATGCGCGAACAGCGTTTCGTGGTGCGGCACACCGATACGGGCATTGCTCCTGAGCCGATGAATCAAGCTATGCTCACTGCCGCCTGCAACGGCGAAGGGCTACTGACACTCAGCTATACGTTACGTTCTGCATCGGATGTTGACATCACTTTGTGCGACTTGCGTGGCGCTGTGGTGCAGCGTGTCGTAGCTGCCGATCGTATGGCTGCAGGTACCTATACGGTGCCGATGTCTGCCAATCATCTTCCTGCTGGGGTGTACCTCTGCCGTTTGGTGGCAGGGCATCATGTAGTGGTGGTAAAGGTCGTTTGTAAATAACCAAGAAATAAGAAAATAGCATATGAAAGCAAAAGTTCTCATCGTTTCCTTGCTGCTGTCGCTCACAGCCATGGCTCAGCAGGTGCCCACCGTAGAGTGGGACAAGCACAGTCTGATTATCGACGGACGTCGTGTAATGCCTGTGATGGGCGAGGTGCACTATTCGCGTATACCGGCCGAGGAGTGGCCTGCCGAGGTGCGCAAGATGCGTGAGGGTGGAGTGACCATTTTGGCTTGCTATGTCTTCTGGAACCATATCGAGGAGACCGAAGGGGTGTTTCGCTGGGACGGACAGCGCAACCTGCGACGTTTCCTTGAAGTGTGCGATGAGGCCGACATGCCCGTGGTGTTGCGTGTAGGCCCTTTCTGCCATGGCGAGGTGCGCAATGGCGGTATCCCCGACTGGGTGTTCACCAAAGGCTGTAAGGTGCGCCGTGAGGATCCTCTCTTCTTGCACTATACCACGATTCTCTACCGACAAATCTTTACTCAGGCACAAGGGTTGCAGTGGAAGGATGGCGGCCCCGTCATCGCCATGCAGTTTGACAACGAACATCGCGGCCACGGCTCCTACCTGATGAGGCTCAAGAGTATAGCCAATGAGATTGGCTTCGACCTTCCCTTCTATACCCGTACCGGCTGGCCTGAACTGGCCTCGCCCGTTCCTTTCGGCGAACTCATCCCGCTCTACGGCGACTATGCCGACGGATTCTGGGAACGCTCGTTGCAGGAGACCGCAGGAAACTATTACAAGGCATTCAACTTCAAATCCTTCCGGTCCTCTACAGCCATTGCCACCGAGCAACTGGGCGAGCAGAAGGAGCGCCTCACCGAAGGTGATGAGCTGTATCCCTATTTCACTTGCGAACTGGGCGGAGGCATGATGACTGCCTATCATCGCCGCCCCTATATATATCCCGAAGATGCCTACTCGTTGGCTGTGGTGAAGCTCGGTAGTGGCAGTAACCTCCTGGGCTACTACATGTATCACGGAGGTACCAACCCCGAAGGTATCGACGAGCTCAATGAGACCCAGCGTACCCCATCGACCAACTACAATGACATGCCGGTGAAGAACTACGACTTCCAGGCACCGCTTGGCGAGTTTGGCCAGCCCTATCCGCACTACTACACCTTGCGCAAGTTGCACCTCTTCATGCAGGATTTTGGCGAACTCCTCGCTCCCATGGAGGCACAGTTCCCTTGTCCGCAAGACATCAAGAAGGGCGACGACAGCTTCTTGCGCTACGCTATCCGTGAGAAGGACGGTAGCGGATTCATCTTTATCAACAACTACGAGCGCTTGCAACCACTCACCACCAAGAAGAATGTGCACCTCGAGGCCTGTGGCGTCAAGCTGCCCCGTATCACTGTGCCTGCAGGTACGGTATGTATCTTTCCCGTCAATGTGGAGGGCATACGCTATGCCACAGCCCAACTCATCGCCAAACGCGATGGCAAGGTTTATATAGAACAGATACCGGGTATCACCACCACCATCTGTATGGCCGATGGCAAGGTGCTGCGTGGTGTGAAGGCACGTGGCACAGAGACTCCCGTGTATAAGAATATCTATCTGCTTGACAGCCATGCGGCATCGCATCTCTTCCTCGATGAGGCTCCTGCACAGCCGGTAATCGAAGATGTTGCCTACACGAAGGTGCGTGAGGCTACTGCCGACTATAACATTACGATCGGGCGCAACAAGGTGGCCGAGGCACCCCGTGATGAACACTTTGCCGATGCTGCCATCTATACGATTGATATCCCCGATTGTAATCGTGAGGGCCGACTCCTGCGCATAGACTATCGCGGTGATGTGGCCCGCCTCTACTGCAACGGACACCTCATTGCCGATAATTTCTATAACGGTCGTCCTATGCTCTATGGTCTATGGCGATTGCCCGAGGATTGCCGTCAGTTGGAGTTGCGCGTTATACCTTTACAAAAAGATATGCCCGTATACTTCCCTCGTGAGGCAGATACGACACCGGGTGAGGAG
>JAZPZS010000173.1:0-20100 GCA_045544835.1 Bacteroidaceae bacterium
ACCTTGTTGACGCTGGTGGCGAAGCCTATGCGCTCGGCCATCTCCTTGGTGGTCACTGGGGTGGAGGCTACTACGCTCACACCCATCAGGGGATTCTTCTCGGTGGCTTCGCCCTGGAGGTCGTACCTCGGGTTCAGCTGGTAGGCAATCGTGCCACTCTTCTTTGTAGCTTTGGTCTTTCTCATAAGTTCTCTTTTTTTATAACCACGGATTACTCAGATTACTCAAATTTACGGCAATTCTTTGCATTGCGCCGAAGTTATAGTGTTTTTATCTGTGCAATCTGTGCAATCTGTGCAATCTGTGTAATCTGTGGTTTTTATTCGTGTTTAATGCTGTCCGTTGGCGACCATACACGCGTAATGACGCGAGCGTATGCGTGTACTGACACGTACAAACGCGCGTATGTACGCCAACAGACGCACTCGAATGCGGTTACAAATTTAAGAAAAGACAAGCAATCTTGCAAGTCTTTTCCTCTGATTTTATGCGGAGTAGAGGGTGTTGACATCGGGATTCTGATGTGGTATCTTTGCAAAGAAAACGAAGTTTTCAACGATAATGAAGACGATGACGATAACTTTCTTCTGTAGCGTATCAAATGCAGAATAAACGGTTGGTGAGGTGCCGTATCTTTGCATTGTCAACGAAAAACGATAACGAAAATGAAAACGATGACGTACACCATATTTATTATATACTATGAAAAGATTTTTTGTTAATGCAATCAACTGGCTGCGAAGCAGAGTAACAGCCATCATGAGGGAAGAGAGAAGAGTGAAAAGGGAAAACCCGAACCCAGAGCCATCACCAGTTACGTATGACCAAACGCCGTTTGGTCCGCATGCTGCACCGGCAGGTCACGACTCAACACTGCTCCGCGCCGAGGAGTACATCACCGAGCACTACCACCTGCGCTACAACCGCCTGAGCCGCGAGCACGAACTGCGCGAGCGGGAAGGTGGCGCTGCCGCATGGAAGGTACTCGACGAGGCACTGTGCTGCACGTTGCTGATGGAGATGCAACATGCAGGCATCGGGCTGAGCAAGCCCTATCTGGTGCGCACCGTGGTGAGGGGTTACAAGCAGGTGGCGCACTACCACCCCGTATGCAGCTACCTTGATGCGCTGCCCCAGTGGGATGGGCACGACCATATCGGCGACCTCTTCCGCCGCATCACTCACGATGAGCAGCTGCTGCTATGGCTGCGCCGCTGGCTGCTGGGCATGGTGGCGCAGGTGCAGGGCCGACTGGGGAGGTATGGCAACAGTGTGTGTCCGCTCATCATCAGCCGCCAGCAGGGATGGGGAAAGAGCCAGTTTGCCAAGCTCATCGTGCCGCCCGAGCTGCAGATGTTCTTCGCCGACACCTTCAACCTCGCTCAGGAGGAGACCTGCCTGCGACGCATGGCCTCGTACTGGCTCATTAATGTGGATGAGTTGGACCGCTTCTCGACGCTGCGCATGGCCACGCTGAAAAACCTGGTGCAGCTGGCCACCATCACGCTGAAGCGCCCCCATCGCGGACAGATGGAGGAGATGGAGCGCATGGCCTCGTTCATAGCCACCAGCACCCGCCGCTACCTGCTGCGCGACGAGACGGGTAGCCGCCGCTTCATCTGCGTGGAGCTGGAGGCGCCCATCGATGTGACCACGCCCGTAGACCATGCCCAGCTCTATGCGCAGGCACTGGCAGCCCTCTCGGCAGGCGAGCGCAGCTGGTTCGACGATGCTGAGGTGCGCCTCATCGAAGCCCACAACCAAGGCTTCTCTACCCAACGGGGCGTATGGGACCTGCTGCTCCACACCTTCGAGCCGTGCGAGGTACCCGAGTCGATGGAGGAGCGCCAGACGCTGCTTTGGCCGGCCGCGCATGTCTACGACTGCTTGCGCGAGAAGTCGCCTTCGGCCATGGAGGGCATCGAGCGAAATACCTTCGGGTGGTATCTCAAGGAGATCGGTGCTCAGCAAGTGCGCGTGGACAATCGCCGGCTCTGGGCGGTACGTAAAGTGGAAAGATGAGAGATTAAAGATGAAAGATGAACCGAAGGTCGACGCCCGTAGGGGCAAAGTGAAAATGCTAAACTCTGAACACTACACACTAAACTCTAAACCATTCGCACTGCCAATGCCAGGGGGTAAACGTAAATCATTATAGAAAAACAAGCATTGATAATCTGCAATGTACGGCGCAAAACAAGTATTTCTGCCAAGGGGTTGACAGGGAGCTTGGCATCCGCGAGTTTACACGCATCAGCCATTATGCCATGAGTACCTCGTATCGCAAGATCAAGGAGTATGTGACGCTGGGCGAGAAGAAGCCGGTGCCCCTCACCGACGGATATTACCGTCCCACGAAAGGGAATCACGGAAGTTAGGAGTTTCACCCATTATCCATTATCACTACTGTCCACTAAAAAATCAAATCTGAAGTTTTATGGTATTTAGAATTTCTAAAAGAGTTGAAAATCAAGGACTACTTTTGTTACAACTTTGTAAATCATTAGATTTGTCAGTTCAAATCCGTTGACTCAAAAAACTCTTGCAATAAGTTAGATATCAACTATATCAAATAACTATTTCATTTTTTTAGTGGACACTAATGATCCATTATCCATCATTCATCAAACCATAACCTATAAACAAAACGAAGATTTGCGCAAGAATAACAAATTGATTTTCTGAGAATAGGAAGTAATATCCGTATAAATATCTCTGGTGCGTCTGCCCTGAAATTTGCGAAAGTTGAGGTATTACGCACTGATTTACACAATAATTGCAAATGCGACATTTGCGTAAACTTTTGCGTAAGTCTTGCGTAACATTAGATAATGCGAATTCAAACCATAAAAAAAATAATATTAATAGCTATCGAATTCAAAATATTTATTAACTTTGTCGCGTTGCCTACACAATACAGACAACAGGACTTTGTGGAACAATATTAGCGTTTGCTATTATTCTATCCGTCTATTGAAACTTAGGAACTTTCTGAATAACACGGTCAAGAATAAGATGGCAGATGCCTACGTTAGGCGTAGGTGCATCTTATCTTTCGTGTTATGGGTAATCCTAAGACCTCAATAGACAAAGAGTTAAAGGTGTGTTTGCGCCTTTTCGTGTTAGAGAATGAAATGCATATATTATTTTAATAACTAAAACATATGAGAAAAATTCTACTATCTTGGATGCTTGCCCTCACCGCCACGGCGACGGTGCAGGCACAAAATGAGTACAGCACGCTCATAGTGGAGACCAAGAGCGGTACCACGCTGGAGGTGTCGCTACGGGAAAAACCGCAGGTGCAGGTTACCGACAAGGAGTTCACTATCGTCTGTGGCGATGAGGTGACGGGCTACGTACACGATGAGGTGCGCAAGTTCTACTTCAAGCCCTATGACCCCAAGACGGGCATCGAGGCTCCCGTGGCCGCGAACACCATCCGCATCGCCTGGCTGGACGAGTCGAAGGTCACCGTCAGCGGCATCAGCGGGGCGGGCAAGGTGCACCTGTATACGCTGGACGGACGTAGCGTAGTTGCCGAGACCTTGGTTAGCGAAGAGGTGATTACCGTATCGCTCGGCGGACTTGCTCCCGGCACCTATATCCTGAACATCGACAACAAACAATCCTTTAAACTCTTGAAACGATGAAGAAGTATCTACTCACCTTGATAACCGCCTGCGCGGCGCTGGGCATAAGTGCGCAGGAATACCTGCAACTCGACAGTCACTGGTATGGTGACACCAACATTCCCGTGGAACAGATCGACAGCATCACCTACGGTGAGCTGAGCCACGCCGACAAGCTGCCCGCTATTATGGCAAAAGACCCCAACATCAGCATCTTCAATGAGGCTTTGCGCTTGACGGGGATGTGCGACTCGCTCACCGGCTATATCGACTACGATTACGAGATACAGGCATCTGAAGATGTACCGAGCTATGATGAAGGTGTACGTACGACCATACGGACCACACGCTACAGGAAGTACACCGTATTGGCCGAGCCGGACTCGGTATTTGCCAAATATGGCATCACCAATGTAGCGCAGCTCAAGGACTATGCAGCCCAAGTATACGATGAGGTCTATCCCGAGGATGCTTCGGTGGCTGACCCTACCGACCGCAGGAACTCGCTCAACCGTTTCGTGTCGTACCACCTGCTGTATGTCTATGCTCCTTCTGTAGACGAGCTTACTCCATTGGGTTGGTTAGATTATGCGGTTGACAGAGCATATGAGCCTCTCACAGATATAGCAGACTGGTATGAAACAATGATGCCGCATTCATTGATGAAATGTGTTGTGCCTAAATCTACCGACAATCACGAACAGAGAGTCTTTGTGAATTTCAAAAAGAACGTTTCAGAAGGTGCTCAAGTCACACATCCTCTTGACAGGATGGCACTGAATGGAGCCTACTATTATGTTGATGACATCATTGCATACGACAAGCGTACACAGGAGGAGGTTCTTGACGAATCGTTGGTGTTCAACGAATCCATACTCACTCCAGAACTGATGAACAACGACCTGAGAATTGTCGATGGCATTTATCAGATTAGTGACATATGCGTATCTTATTTTGCTGCCGGCTACGAGCAATCTATGAAGATGAAGAACATCCGGTTCAATAATCCTTGTAATGGGGGTGGTTTGTATACGTGTCACGGCTTTATGTGGGGCAACTTCCAAACGGACGAGATGCTTATCAAAGGAGTATTCGATGTCACCATCAAGCTGCCTCCCGTACCTGCCGGTACTTATGAACTGAATTTTGGCTATTCTCAGACCAGCCTACGTCCTGTAGTAAACTTCTACCTTGATGGCGAGTTGTGCGATTCGGTGGATTTGCGTATACCTAGTTCTGACCCTCGCATTGATTGGATTGCTGACGAAAACGCCGAGTCCCCGGCCGCAACCGATCAGATACTCTTCAAGAATGGCTATAGAAAAGGGTTGTCCTATGTTACGGACGGCGGACCAAGGACCCAGCGTGATGATAATACCACACTACGCCGCATCATTACCACATTCACTACGGACGGCAAAACCGACCACTACCTGCGCATCAAGAATGTTACTCCTGAGGCAGATAGGCCATACTTCCGCCAGTTTATGATGGATTTCATCGAGCTCTGCCCCACCCATCTGCTGCCAGAATACCAATAACACGCCTATTATAATAATGAATATAGCATATACATCTATGAAACGAATGATACTTGCAGGCCTCAGCGTGGTATTCTCCATCGGCCTGTTTGCCCAAAAGGCACTGATTGTACACAAGACGGACGGCACCACGGAAGAATTCCCGATGGAGGCACTCCGAGGGTTCTATTTTGCAGGAAAAGCGATAGTGAACGACGGTGACTACGTCAGTCTCAGCACCTCCCTGCGCAGCGATGTCAGCCTGGCCATCGATGTTGCCGTGGAGTTCCATACCAATGACCCGATTCTTGCACGGGAATATCCACAATATGGCGAAAACTGGGGTATCCTATACTCCACATCGCCCGATGTGACACTGGAGAATGGAACGCTGGTGGAGCTTGATAGACAAAGTATAGAGAGTATCGCAGAAGGTAGCTTCTCTTTCTGTTGTACGGAAATTCCCAAGAACAACATTCTGCCAGAACAGGACTCCTACTCTCTGATGACTTTGGATTTTGAGACCACCTACTATTTCCGCGCGTACGTCCGTCGCTCATCCAATTACGGATACGAGGAGGCCTATTTCTACAGCAAGGAGCAGGCCGTATATACCGACAAGCCGAAGATGGTGTACTACGGTGCTACCATAGACCCCACCCCATATGCGCAGACTGGCTATGTGATGCCATCAGATAGCTCGTGGATTTCACTGGCAGAACGTTGCCCCTATATCGCTGTAAACGGTACCTGTTCCGATGCTATCAAGGGACATTGGAACACATTCTTAACAGTTGAACGTATTGATTCATTGAAACCGCTATGCACTATGGTGTATGAGTGCAGCGATGGTATGCTCTACGTACTCGACTCCATTGGCGATGACTTTGCCGAGTATGTGACGGACAGCTATGATGACGAATATGTAATGTCCGGATACACGGAATTGGACGATTTTATGACTGTGCAATCCTATGTGGAGTGCAGCGAAGAATGGGGCGTACCAAGCAATGGCTACTGGAAGTATGCACCTGCGAGTAGTAGAGGAAATGTTGGCGCCACCTACGCATTGTCTCAACCGATGCTGGCAGGGTACCTATATACCATAGAGGTGACCTTTGCTCCCGATACGGAGCAAGTGGATACCGTACCCACGAGGTATGATATTACATACGTCTATTTGAACGAAAAGGGTAAGAAAAATCGAGTACAGTTTGCAAGGCAGGCCTTGGCCAGTCAGAATGAATGTACCGTAGTGACCTTTGACTCCCTCGTGGCAGGCGGCTTCGGTGAAGCATCTATAGAGATCAAGAGTAATGTCCCATCTAGAGAATACAAATACTACTCCCGCACCCTGCGCATCGCTCAGATCAAGGTGACTCCCGTAGGACCTTACAAGCAGCAAGAGGCTGTGGCTGTAAAGGAGGAGTAAGATTACTGTTTCCCTCAGTTCGAATCAAGCAGTTGAGTTAACAATGTGCGCTCTATGTTCCATTTCAGTGAAAACATAGAGCGCACGTTGTTTTATACAATTCTTTCACTCACTTGATCACCACCTTACGTCCGCCTACGATGTAGAGGCCCTTGGTGGGGGTGTCCACGCGACGGCCTTGGAGATCATAGGTAACGGGGTTGGAGGCGAGGGGCGAGGGCTGCACCTCCTCTATGAAGGTGGCAGCGGTTGACTTGATGGGATGGAAGGGAGCCTCGTCGGTGAACTTGTAGACACCGTTGCTGGCCCAGTCGAGCGAAAAGCGTACGAAGCGCATGGTGTAGCCACCGAAGACGCCGTTCTCCTCATAGTAGACGCCCAATGTACCGTCGGGGAGCACTACTGCGGCGCTGTAGGCCGAGCCACGGGGACAGATGGTCTTCGGCGTACCGAAAGTGGAGCCCTCGTCGGTTGACAGTGCTATGCTCACGTTCTGACGACTGCCACTGTTTGGCAGGGTCTGCAAGGCGATGTCCCAGGGGTTGCCCTCGAGGGTAGAGCACCACACCATGTACTCGCCGTCGCAGGCGTTGCCTGAGATGCCCGTGGTGAAGCGGGTCTGCGAGGGCAGATGCCATGTGGCACCATCGTCGGAGGTATAGTTATGGTAGTTGTAGCCGCCTGCACGCACACTGATGGCGAGGTCGCCGTTGTTGCGCTCCAGAGTCTTGGGCTCGTCGGCACCGCTGGTGCCGCTGGTGCCACTGACATACCAGTTCTTACCTCCATCCTTGCTCATGAAGAAGTAGAAGTGCTGGCTGTTATCGGCCTGGCGGTTGACGAAGCTGGACACGAGGGTGCCGTCGCGCTTCTGCAAGGCTGCACCTGAGCCGGAGAACCCGCTCTTCCATGTCTTGGTATTCTCATTGTCGCAGTTGGCTCCGAAGAGATCGTCGGTATGGTCTACGGGAGCGTCCCAGGTCAGTCCGCCATCGTGACTGGTAATGGTTTTCCAGCGGGGTGGCTCGGCAGCCGTGCCGGCAAAGAAGCCGTGTCCGTAGGTGCCAGCGCTGGTCATGATACCAATGATGTCGCCATTATCGCGGTTGGTGACGATGGATGCGTCGCCATGGCCGTAGTTACCACCTGTCTCGGCTGTGCCGGCAACGGTCACGGGGTCGCTCCACGTCTTACCATTGTCCTCGGAGTACTGGGCCACGAGGTAGCAGTGCGACGGGAGGTCGGCGTTGTGTCCCTTGCGGTCGTCGGTGAGCGTAACGAGGCGCTTGCCATCCTTGGTGACGGTAATCGAGGGGATGCGATAGTAGAGCGAGCCCTTGTCCATGGGCATGAGCACAGCACCCTCGGAGAGGAAGATGGTGACGCTGTGAGTGGGGTCGCCGTTGCTCTCGGGCACCTCGCTACCCCCGATGGTGTAGGAGGTGATGACGGCATCGACGAGGTTTCCCTCCTTGGCTGTCTCAGCAATGTCGTAGGTAATCCACAGGTGGTGGTCACCAGGAGCCAACTCCTTGGTGCCAGTGATGGTGAAGGTGCCATCCTCGGCCAGGATCACCGTTTCACCGTACTGCACGCCGTTCTCCTCTCGCCAAGTCATCTTCTTCGCGGGGTCGACGAAGAGCTCGCGGGCGTTGGTGGCGAAGTAGGCCTTCACGTTGGTGATGTCGCTCGGGTTGGTGCCCGAGAAGCGTCCCTTGACGCCTTGGAACGCGATGCAACCCTCGAGGCCACCCACGCGGAGGGTGGAACGTACGATGGGCTGGTCGGTGTTGCCGATGCCGGTGCTGACCTTGCCCTGCACGACTCTCGTATAAGCCAGCTCGGCCGCGGCATTGCTGACGTTGACCTCATCGAACTTCCACAGTGAGGCACCTCCGGCCTCAGCGCCCCAGCGCACGATGACCTGATTAGCCTCCTGAGCGTGGAGCTCAACGGCGTGGTCCTTGATGATGTAGAAGTCGTGGGCAGTGCTTACCGTATAGGTGTAGTTGGGTTCGCTCACTACGCCGAAAGAGGTGGTGCCTCCTGTGCCGGTACCTGCTGTACCGAAGTATTCGCCACGATAGTTCTTGATGGCGAGCTTGCCGCCCTGCTCCCAGAAGCTCCAGATGTGATCGGCAGTGAACGCCTTGTCGCCGAAGCGCAACTTGCCCATCTCGCCGTCGTAGTATATCACCTTGCCTTTACAATAGTCTTTGGTTGATGCGCTGGTGATGTAATACCAGTGCTCGTCACCCTCGGTGCTCACCTGCAATGCCTCGAGAACATCCTCCTTGACCTTCACTGTGAAGTCGGTGAGCACCACACCCTTGCCGTTGCTGCCCGCAAGAACGAACGACACGGAGCCAACCTTGAGGTTGCTGCCGCTGATGGTCTGTGCAGTGCTGGAGGTACGGTATGCCGCGCCGTCATCCATGGTCAGGTCGAGGGCGGTGTCGTGACCGTTGTTGGCAAAGGTGAAGCTATACTCGGTGATGATATAGCCTGCCGGTGCGGTGAGCGTATAAGTCGCGTTACCCGCGGTACCTACCATCAGCTGCACATGGTTGTCGACCCAGTTCATGTTGTTCGGGCCGCAGCCGAACTGCAGTTCGGGATTAATGGTGCTCCTCCACACGCTGTTCCAGGCCTGGTTGGCCGAGGAGCCACGATAGAGGTTGCCATGAGCCTTGTCCACCGTGTACTCGATTACCGACGAGGAGACCTCGGGTATTGTGTCGGGTTCGCCCTCCACGAGAACGACCTGATACTGGCAACCTGCATCAGAGCGGTCGGCGCCATCTTGACCGGCACTCCAGTTGTACACTTTGTAATTGAGGCTGCTCTGTGTCTGATTGAGCTGTACGGAGCCACTGCTCACGATGAAGAGGCCTGCCGTATTGGCGTGGCCCAGTGTCCACCCCTTGGCGGGCTGGCTCGCCGACGTACTGAGCTGTGTGTTGTAGGATGCCGTCGGGGACAGGTAGGAGTTGTCGTGGCGGTTGATGATGTCGAGCGTGGTACCATCCTCGCGGAGCACGAACTTCCACATGCCGGTGGCGAAATTGTGTTTCTCCTCGCCCACGACTCCGGCACCCACTCCCATGCTGGTGAGATAGCGGTTGTCACGGTGAGGGGTATAGAGCTGATACCACACTTCGGAACCTTCGGTACTGTAGATGGGCTGATTGATTTTGGGCAGCAGGGCGCTGGTAGCTTCCGTAATTGACGCAATCTGCGAGGTGAACACGTCGGCTGCATCGGTTGAACCGGCAAGCGCCGAGTAGGCAGCCTCGACCTGTGCCTTCACATCGGCCAGGTTGGCCGTGGTGTAGTAACCTACGCCATCGCCCTCGGGCAGCGAAGCTGCCTGCACAAGAACATTGCCCAGTGCCGTACGGTTGGCAAATCGGGTATAGAGGGCTGCAGCCTCAGCGTCGGTAATCGCAGTGAGAGAGGCCGTGGGCTCCAGAGCATTGACCTGCGCCGCAATTTTCTGAGCCACCTTTACGTAACCCTTACCATAGAGGTAGTTGCCGCTGAAGTAAGCGGTATTGGCTACGCCATCCTTCACGAAATCGGTGTAGAGGTCGAGGTATTCTATTTCCTCGGACGTATCGGCATAGGCCTCGAGCAATGCATTGAATGCCACCACACGGTTGGTATTCTTGGTGGCGTCAGTGGTGGGCTGCAGACTCATCAGCGTCACCTTCGTGGTAGGCGACAATTCTTGAATCTTCGCAACGACAGCCTTATAGTCGGTGATGATGGCATTAAGGTCAGTGGTGCCATTCACAGCACTCACACCGGTGTAGAGGAACACCTGTGACGGTGTGGCTCCATCGTGTAGGATGAGCGGTATCATCTTCTGCACATCGGTGATAGACGGCCCGGGATATCCCCATGCCGTACCGCGGTTCTTCACACGGGCACTCTGGAGCAGCTCGTGCCACTCACCGCCATGCACCATCTCGTCACCGATGATGAGGATGTCGTCGCTGGCCACGGGCAACTTGCTGAATACGGTAGCACGCATTCCATAAGCACCAGTCAGCCCACCATCGGCCTGCGCGGCATCAGTGTAGACCGATTTTGCTTCCTCGACACCTGTCACGTAAGGAGCCACCTTGTCGCACCATATCTTATAGGCACTGGCCGTGAGGTGCAGTTTATCGTAGGACAGGCCGTTGCTGTTAGTGGCCACGCCCAACAAGTCGTCCCACAGGTCAATGTAGATGATTTCCTTCTCCTCACACAGCACCTTGAGTGCCTCGTTGGTCGCCTTCAGCAGCGCCTCGGTGCGCGTACCCCCACTACCGCTATGACCGCTGGGCAGGATGCTCTGGATGTAAAGCTGAGTCGTAGGCGAAACCTTCTGAAAACGCTCAACCAAGAGGGTGACGTTGCGCATCACATGCTCTGTAGTACTGATTCCCGCCGTGCCTAGATCGTTGGTTCCAAGCATCAGGAATACCTTCTTGGGCTTGCCGGCTGCGATGGCCTCGACGTTGGCCAAAGCCTCATCAGTGACAGCTCCCGAGACGCCACGATTCACGACATTGTGGTCGCCAAAGGCTTCCCACCACTCATGCATGTTGGTGATGCTGTTGCCAATGAATACTGTCTGCTCCGAGGTTACGGGCAGCACCTTGAACGCGTCGTACCGATGGTTACGGAATGGGGCATCGGCAAAGGTCGCGGCTACGATAAGCAATAGGGCCGCAAAGAATGTCGAAACTCTTTTCATGGATTAGTTAGATGTTTTTGTAAGTTTAATTCTTAAAGTTTAACATATTATTATATATCGGGAACAAAAATAATATGGTGAAAACAAAGTTAACACACATTACATGTTAAATATTCCTAATACCATCGTCTATGAAGTCATAGATATTCCCTATACTGCCCCTTATATTCAGTTTCGCTACATCAAAAACACTTTTTTTGCAAAAAAACTGAGCTATGTCAATAAAATATTGTAAGTTTGCATCACAATACATTACCAACTTATAAAAACACCAAAAATCACAGCGTATGAAACCGACATTGTTTGTTTTGGCAGCCGGTATGGGCAGCCGTTACGGTGGTTTAAAACAGCTCGACGGACTGGGTCCCAACGGCGAAACCATCATGGACTATTCTATCTTTGACGCTATCCGTGGAGGATTCGGCAAAATCGTATTCGTAATCCGCAGAGACTTTGAGCAGGACTTCCGCGACAAGGTACTGAGCAAGTACGAGGGGCACATCCCTACCGAGCTCGTATTCCAAGCTATTGACGACCTGCCCGAGGGCTTCACATGCCCCGCCGAGCGTGCTAAGCCTTGGGGTACCAACCACGCCGTGCTCATGGGCAAGGATGTCATCAACGAGCCCTTCGCTGTAATCAATGCCGACGATTTCTATGGCCGTGATGCCTTTGCTGTAATGGGCAAGTGGCTCAGCAACCTTCCCGAGGGCAGCACAGGCAAGTATAGCATGGTAGGTTTCCGCGTATGCAACACCTTGAGCGAGAACGGTACCGTAGCTCGCGGCGTATGCGCAACCAACGAAAGTGGCATGCTCACCGACGTGGTGGAGCGTACAGAAATCATGCGCGTCGACGGTGTCATCTCATACAAGGACGAGAACGGCGAATGGCAGCCTGTAGGTGAAGAGACTCCCGTTTCGATGAACTTCTGGGGCTTCACACCCGACTACTTCAAGTATTCAGAGGCTCAGTTCATTGACTTCCTGAAGGAGAATATCGACAAGCCCAAATCTGAGTTCTTCATCCCGCTTGTAGTGGACACTCTCATCAACAGTGGCAAGGCTACCTGCGAGGTGCTCGACACCACAGCCAAGTGGTTTGGCGTAACCTATGCTGCTGACCGTCCCGGCACAGTAGAGAAGATCCAGTCGCTCGTTGACGCTGGCGAATATCCCAACAAGCTGTTCTAAGCCAAGAGATACCCATAGGCAAGGCAGGCAACACGTGTTGCCTGCCTTGCTTTTTAAAAGAATGACTGAAGAGGTTCAAAACGGATAGCCCACTGCGAAGTGCCAACAGAGCCCACGCAAGAAGTGCGGCACATTGTAATAGCCACGGCGACCCGTATCATAGGGCACATGGAGCGGTATACCCACATCGCACCGCAGTAGGAGCACCTTGAGGTTGTAGCGTAATCCGATACCCGTGCCCAAAGCGATGTCGCGCCCCAAGGTACACCAACGGAACTGGGCTTCGGGGCGGGTAGCATCATGGCGCAATAGCCATACATTGCCCGCATCGATAAAGACAGCACCGCTAAATGGACCTGCAAGGGGGAAGCGCCATTCGGCATTGGCCTCCAGCTTGAAATCGCCCGTATGGTCGATATAGGCATAGCGCCCGGTCGAATGGTAGGCTCCTGGACCTATGCCGCGCAACGGAAAGGCTCGAAGGTCATTGGCACCACCGACATAGAACTGCTCACTGAAGGGAGCTACGGTACTGTTGCCATAGGCATAGACGGCCCCCAGGACAAAGCGCGTAGCCAGCGTATACCGAGATGCAAACGGGAAGTAACGACATACCTCAACGGAACCCTTGAGGAACTGTGCAAAGGGAGTACCCAAAAGAGTCTTGCCACGCTCGCGAAGCTGATGCCCCGCAGCAGCATAAGCCAGTGAAGTAAGCGCACCTGCCGAAGTGAACGTAGCATTTACCTTCAGCGGATGACGCGGATGCCATGCGGTATTATCATAAAGGATGCCATAGGCCATCGCAGGTACAAACTGATCACGAAACGAGAGCCCTATAGCGGGATTGGCAGTCATGACGGAATCGAACCGATGGGTCGTGCTCTCCAAAGTATTGAAGGTAAGCCGAAAAGGGGTGATACTATGCGATATCTTGTCAGAGGAAGAAAAGGCATAGGTGAGGTTTCCACCAAAAGCCAGCATACGAAAGAATCCTCCTCGATTGAGCCAATCGACATAAAGCCGCGAAGTTGTAGACACCGGATAGCGATAAGGATAGCTGTATCCACCAGGAAACAGCAATTGAGGCACCGACATGGAGAGGTCAGCACCTACTTCAAAGGAATTGACAGCATACCCCTCACGTCGCAATGCCCGGCCAGTCTGCCACTCATAGGAACCTTTGAGACGGAGTTGCAGGGTCTCAGCCATGCGCAATAAGTTCTTGCGCGACAAAGCAGCTATCACTCCAGGCCCCACCTGATTATTGCTCTTGGCCGTAAGATTTGCCTCTAGCGACAACTCATAGGGCTTACCCATGAGGAGATGGATATCCACATCGAGCGTGTCAGTCTTCATCGTGCTGTCGCGAGGCACATAGTCAAGGCTTACCGCATCGAACACTCCCAGCTGGCTCAGTTCGCGCAACGTGGCATCCTGATCGGCCGATGAGAAAAGGCGTCCTCTGTGCAGGGCTACACGAGGAGCGATAACTCGGCGACGCACAGGAGGCCTTTCCGATGGGATATCCGAAAAGCGTACATTGACATTTCCGATATACCAAGGACGCAACACATAATCGGGCAGAGAGGACTGAAGACCTACACGCAGTTGCACTACCCCACGACGATCCACCGTATCGGCCTGTATCAGCAGCATGTCCGGACGATAATAGTAATAGCCCGACTCACGGAAGAGCGTAAACAGGCGATTGCGCTCCCCTGCCAAACTGCCATAAGAGAACTGCCCTCCCTCGCGTAGCAGGCGTTGACTCCACGTGCTACGAACAAGGCTGTCCATACCTACAGGGAATGGCATATAATCGACATGCCCATAGAACCAAGGTTGCCCGAGCGACATGCCATACCACAGTTTTGCCTTGCGCCCTCCCGGCAGCGTATCTACCCGATAGGTAACCACATTGTCGAAGTAGCCGTAGTTGCGGAGGGTGTTGGATGCCACCTCGGCACGCAGTGCAGGATTGACCGTCGACACGAGTATGGGAGCCACAGCAAACGTCTTGAACAACCAACGACGCAATCCCGTAGAGTCATCCGCAAAAGCATTATATGCCCACAAGCCCAGAGGGAAGGGGGTGCGATAGCGCGAACTGCCGAAAAAGGCATTGTTGGGAGGAGACACAAAGGCTACCCGAGCCTTGCCTACCGCCTCGTCACGAAGAGGGGCATAGACAGCATCAACCACATCGACCTTCCGCACCCCCGTATACAAAAGTTCACCTTCAGGCAAACGGCTCACCGTAGAACAGGAAACGCAAACAGTGCAAACGAGCAAAGCCGAGATAAGATCCCAACAACTTCTGAAACCGTTACTTCTCATAATACAACACGACTATTCACAAAGGGGTACATCACAATTCAAAAAATCTTTCGGTAGACATATCCCACGCCAGCCTCACGTATCTCTCCCTCAAGGATACTTTCGTAGTTCTTGTCATAGAAAAGACGCAAGTATTGGTTCCCGTTGGGCTTAATGCGCCACTCCACACTAAAATTATCAATGATGGTTTCACTCTCTATACGCTCATTGCTGGTAGTAACACTTCCCCCAACGACCACCCGTATGCGATCGTCCCAAAAGCGCTTGGCGATACTGAACGAATAGTCGGTGCGTGTGCTCACACCACTCACGCCATCGGGCAGCGGATCAACACCCACGCTCACATCGACAGAACGAAACGTATCACGCGAGATATCATCAAGTTGCGACTGAAGGAATCCCAAGAGTGCGGTATTCATCAAGTTTCCCGTACCCCCCTCGCCCAAATAAAGCCCTGTCGTAAGCAAGGCTACAGCAAGTTTGCTGCGTTCGTCGGGAGCAAGCGTAGCAAGGAGGTTTTGCATGGAAGCGCTCTCAGGAGCCGACAGCGTGAACTGAAGCCCGAGATGTTCCATCGTATTGGAGAGCGACACCCCCGCGACAAACAAGACGGTCTGAGGAGTATCATCAATAGTCACAGACGCCCTGATTTCATCCTCAGCCGTAACGTTAAGGATAGGATTAAGCGCGTTTCCCGACCACTGCAACGTACTTCCCGGAGTGATGGTCATGGAGTTGACATGCAGCAACGGAATATTCAGCTGGAGATTTCCCGAGACGACAGTATACTTGCCCAAAAGGCGAAGACCTACAGCTGGGATATACTGCAAATCGAGAAGTCCACCACCCTGTATGGTTCCCATATTCCCCCCGTTAGCTCCCAACAGCACTTGCAGAAACACTGACGAGGCAATATCCACGCCAAGCCTCATCGTAAAACCATTCAGCGGATTAGCTCCTTTATCCGCACTTCCGGGCCTAGGGTTAGCCATGAAATTGGTGAACACCACCACATCATCCAAGCTATTGCTAGATGCGAGCGAGACATCTTTATAAATATAGTAGAGCGAGGAGCCTCCCTGCAGGCTCAACCGTCCTTCGAGAAGGAGCGCATCAAAGGGTCCCGTAAGATGAACCCGACCACTGACAATGGCTGAGCCATAGAGCTGCGACTGTTGAGTACGTTGTCGTTGCAGAAGGCTGACTTGCTTGGCTTCGACCATCAGGCGTAGCGAGGGAGTAGTACCCATGAGCGCTACCGAACCATTTACCAATAAAGGCTGCTTGCCTGCAGCATAAAGGGGTACATCACTCAGAGCAAAGGCACCATCCATAAAGGGGAGCAACAAGGTGTCGGCCGTATGCAGAGCCAGATTATAGGAGGGAAGGCGATAATCCACATCCGACAAACCCACAATGCCTTGCAGATGGGAAGATCGGAAGGCATCGCGCCACACAAACTCGCCGTTGGCGGAAGCGGCAAGTTGCATCATTGCCGTTTGCCAAGCAAAATCATCCACACGAAATGTTCCATTGAGCGTTCCTCCAACATAGTTTGCAGCCAGTGAAACCGTATCCGCAACCATGCCCCGCATAGAGAGCGGGCCAGCAGACAGCGTAGCGACCAAGTTCCCCTCCTGCTCACGAACAGACGCATCCAACGAGCTCAGTGCGACACCTAACATAGACAAATAATTACTCACTGGATTGTCCGCATTCGCACGAAAAGTCACACGTGGGGAAGCCAAAAACTGCAACACACCCGCATCCTGAGCGCGATGTTGCCGGATCCACATCCACGGCCAAGTGTGACAGTCGGCATCAGCCGTAAGACTAAGGTCTCCCGCATGCAAAGCCAAGGAGAGCGAATCGGCCGACAAGAAAGTATGCAGCGCAACAGAATGCGGACGCACAACACCATGAGGCGACATGAGAGATATCTCATCAAAATAGCCATCCACCCTATAATAGTCCGAAAGGGTACCTTCAAGTTCCCAACGGCTATGAAATGAGGGACGTATATCCCTATCGGTAACTCCCAGCCCTAGTAGATGCATATCATAGACTTGCATTTGGAGGTCGGCATAGAGCGCTCCATCCGAATAGCCACCTGCCCCTTCGCAATGCATATGAAGCAATGTGTCAGCATACTCAGCCTCCAACTGCAAATGTCGCCCATATAACGATGCGGAAAGATACGCATTGGTATAGGCACGATGAGCCCAAACGACAGAATCAATGTGGATGCGGCACGCTATATTGCTCTGCGCACCGAACATCTCCATCCCAGCACCCTCGACAGAAGCCTGCAATGTGACTCTTCCTAAATCCTCATCCGGGAATATGCGGTGCATGTCCAAGGTGTCTACCCGCAAATGGACAGCATAGCTTTCGCCATAAGGCCGATAGCAAGCGGAGATATCGACCAATCCACCGTCATAGTCTGCCTGCACTTGGGCGCCCACCGAGTCTGCAGTATAGACTAGGAATCCGGTCAACTTCACATCCCAAGGCAAGGTAATACGTCTTGCTTGCCGTGAGGACAGCAGCGCCTCCAAATAGTCGGAGCGATGAGCCATAGCATCAAGCCGTAGCTGCATCTCGACATCGTGCATAACCGGCAACCCGTGAATCTCGCCGCTCATCTGAGCCTCAAAGATTGTAGGCATAGCTATCCGGCAATGTGTCAAACGCAAATCGTCAATCGGACCGTCAATAGCCACATTCAGCATCAGAGGTTCTTTAGGATAATAGCGTTCCGCATCAGCAATAGTTGGAAACAGCATTGCTATACGCTCCACATCGGCATAGCTCACCTGTGCATCTACATCCGCATCCACCATCCACACCGGTGCACGATGATCCATCATATGAAGATGCCCCACCAAAGAGGAACTGGGGGTACGAAAGACAAAATAGGGTAATCGAGCAACCTCACCATCCCAAGCGAAAGATAACCGTCCCTCTTGCAGTGCTATCCCATGAGATTCATGAAAGGTCAAGTGAGACACCTCGCCACAAAGGCTGTCTGAAGTCATAAACAGTGCGTTTGCTTGAAACTGCAAAGAGGTCAGCGCAACCTTCCTCAGCGTATCGACAGTTGAGGCAATACATAAGTCCCCCTCCCTCAAAGAAACAGCCTGCAGTGCAATGGCTGACAATGTATCTAAGGTCAACGAATCAAGTGACAGCTCCGATATACTGCCTTGCAAATCCAACGCTGGAGCAAGATAATCAATGGCCACATCATGTACCTTGACCTTATTGACCGCCAACAGCAAAGGGAATCTCGAACCGGATTCTTTCGCACTATCCCTCCTCACCGTTTGTAGAATCTTCCAATCTGTATCGCGTACATTCACATCCCCCACCTGCAACGTACGTGCATTCACATCCCATGCGACATCAAGCACACTAAGATCCTGCACTCCTCCATTCACCAGCATCGGATGCTGCAGAGAATCAATTTGCAGCCTTGCCTCCTTCACGGCGACATAAGGAAGCACGACGCGCGACTTCCACAGAGAGCGCAACGAAGCACGTGCACGAATTTGCTCGATTCTCAATAGCGTATCTGCATTTTGCATGACACAGCAGTCATCCACCTGTAAACGAAACGGGAAGAGTATTCTCACCTTGCCTAACGACAAGGTATAGCCCGTATTCCGCGAAAGCCAATCTGCTCCAAGCCCTGCCACCCATTGTTGGAAGGGCGGAAAATAAGGAAGCGTCACCGCAACAATTGGCAACAGCAATACCAGCCATAGCCACCGCAATCGCTTCTTCACGTTATGTTTTGCTCCTACGCTCATATTCGACAACAACAGCCAAACGAAAACGTTTGTTTAATCAAGAGAACCCAACAATGAGAAAGCGTATTCTTCCTGCTACTGATGCAGGATGATAGCGCCTCGGGATAAAAAAATAAATGGATTTATTTTGTTCTCCTCTCGGCTTGTTGTATCTTTGTCAGTCCAAGAAAAGGAATATGGAAGACTTCGTTCATTTACACGTACATACACAATATTCGATACTTGACGGGCAGGCAAGTGTGTCCAAGTTGGTAGACAAGGCTATGGCCGACGGCATGCGTGGTATTGCCGTGACTGACCATGGAAACATGATGGCCATCAAGGAGTTCACGAACTATGTAAACAAGAAGAACGGTGGCATCAATGGCGAGATCAAGGACTTGAAGAAGCGCATCAAGGCCATTGAAAGTGGCAAGGAGCAGTGCGAAGATGCTGCAGCCACTATCGCCGAATGCAAAGCCAAAGTCAAGGAGCTGGAGGCAAAGCGATTCAAACCCATCATCGGATGTGAGATGTATGTGGCTCCGCGCCGACTCTATCAGAAAGAGGGTAAGGAGGCCGACGGTGCCAACTATCACCTGGTTGTATTGGCAAAGAACGAGAAGGGTTACCATAACCTCATCAAGCTGGTGTCGAAAGCGTGGACCGAGGGTTTCTACAACCGTCCACGTACCGACCGTGTGGAGCTGGAGAAATATAAGGAGGGTCTTATCGTATGTTCGGCTTGTCTTGGTGGCGAGGTACCCAAAAAGATTACCCGTGGTATGCTCAGAGATGCTGAGGAAGCCATACAATGGTATAAGAGTACCTTTGGTGAAGATTATTACCTGGAGTTGCAGCTACATAAAGCTACCGTAGCGCGTGCCAACCATGAGGCGTACGAGCTGCAGCTGAAGGTGAATGAGAAGCTTATTGAATATAGCAAGAAATATGGCATAGGATTGGTGTGCACCAACGACGTACACTTCGTCAACGAGGAGCATGCCGAGGCTCACGACCGACTCATCTGCCTCTCCACGGGAAAGGACCTTGACGACCCCACCCGCATGCTCTACTCCAAGCAGGAGTGGATGAAGACGACGGCTGAGATGAACGAAATCTTCGGCCACATCCCCGAGGCCTTGGCCAACACGGTGAAGATATGCGATCAGGTGGAGTTCTACTCCATCGACCATGCACCCATCATGCCCAACTTCGAGATTCCCGAGGACTTCGGTACCGAGGAGGGCTACCGCCAGAAATATACCGAGGAGGACCTCTTCAATGAGTTCACTCGCGATGAGAAGGGCAACGTGGTGCTCTCGCAGGCCGATGCCGAAGCCAAGATTGAGAAGCTGGGTGGCTACGACAAGCTCTACCGCATCAAGCTCGAGGCCGACTACCTGAAGAAGCTCACCATGGACGGTGCCAAGAAATACTACCCC
>JAZPZS010000174.1:0-10489 GCA_045544835.1 Bacteroidaceae bacterium
TCGCGGAGGAAAATCTCGTGATCACTGTAGAGGAACTTTTTGATGATGGGGAAGATGTTCTCGGTCGTAACCCCAATGTTACCTGTTTTCATATTGATTTGAGTTTTTAAGTTTATGAGTTTCTAAGTTTGTTAGTCTACGGTTCTTGTCCAAATGACCTAATAAAAGGAACAACGTTCCGTGATGATAGGTTGCAAACGAAATGCCAAGTTTCTTTTTTCTGCCATCTTGGCAGTGTGGAGTGTTTTGTCTCTTTCAGATGAATTGAATTGTCGGAAAAGAATGGGCGTTTTTCTTCCCCATATGCAAAAATGTTACTATCTTCGCGTATTGAACAATCAGACATTAACAACAGCTATATGAAAACACACAAATTCTTCGCCTTACGTGCATGGACACTTGTGGCGATGCTTCTTGTTACAGGTGTCCTTGTGGCACAGACGACCTTCCGCAAGGGGGCGTATTACAATCTTTTTCCAGCAACAGACGGCCATCAAGTGCTTGAACTGAATGGTGCTAAGCTGAAGTTCCAGAAGCTGGATGCTGCGGCTGAGGGACAGTACTGGACCGTGACAGAGCTCTCGGGCAGCGTGCGCATCATCAACCCCTTCACCAATCAGGCACTGCGTGCCGATGGCAATAAGGTGGGGGTAGGTGAGAACAATGGTTCTGACGAGGCACAGCTGTGGAAGGTAGAAGTAGTCAACGGTCAACGGTCAACAGTCAACAGACTGCAGAATGGGAATAATTCTCAATTCTCAATTCTCAATTCTCAATTATTATTAGTTCCTGCCAACCGACCTGAGGTAGCCATGTATCGTGAGAGCAATGGTACACTCTCGCTCATTCCTGTAGCAGAGGCCCGCACGAAGAATGCATCGGCTTTTCGCATTGCTGAATCGCTAGAATATGGCTTCGATGCCGATGCCACCTATCGTATCCATCCTTTCGGCCAGCGCGAACTGTCGCTCGGTAATGGCGATAGCGGTGAGAACAATGCTCGCATCGTAGCGGAGAAGAACGATACGGCCAACCGCGGACAGTACTGGGCTATGACCATGATTAACCTCACCGAGCGTGCTGTAGAAGGAGCCTTCTATGCACAGAACTTTGATGATGGTGGTGGTAACCCTGCCGTAGACTATCTGTTGCAGTGGCCTGCTCAGTCGGGAGTGTGGAACAACGCCCGTTTCCGCTTCGAGCCGGCATGGATAGGAAAGGATGAATCTGTTCGTGCTACTAACAATGGTCAACCATTGTTCGCTTACCGTATCCTCTCAACCTCTCCTCATAAGGCTGGCAAGATGTTTGCCCTGCGCGATGGCCGCATGATGCTCGTGCCCTACGATAAGGACGACAGTTCGGGATGGTTCACCTTCGAGGAGGTGAAGAAGCCTAAGTTTACTGCCCCCTACTGGGAGGACGAGACCATGTTTGAGGAGAACAAGGAGCGTGCCGTGGCTACCTATATGCCTTATGAGTCGGAAGCTGCCATGCTGGCCGATGCCGAGTACTACGCTACTCCGTGGACCGTGCCGGTGAACAGCCGATTCCAGTCGCTCAATGGCAACTGGAAGTTCAACCTCGTGAGCGAGCCTTCGCAGCGTCCGCTCACCTTCTTCGAGGAGGGCTTCGACGATAGCCAGTGGGACGAGATTCCCGTACCCTCAAACTGGGAGATGCACGGCTACGACCTCCCCATCTACTGCAACGTGGAGTATCCCCATGCCAACACACCGCCCTATATCAAGGCACGTCCCTACTACAACGACAATGGCAAGAACTACGGCATCAACCCCGTAGGCTCCTATACCCACACCTTCAGCGTGCCCGCCGAGTGGGATGGCAGCCGCACCTTCATCCACTTTGGCGGTATCTACTCTGCAGCCTTCGTATGGCTCAACGGCAAGTACGTGGGCTACACACAGGGTGCCAACAATGTGACTGAGTTTGACATCACACCTTATATATATAAAGGAAAGGAAAACCGCCTCGCCGTGCAGGTGTTCCGCTGGAGCGACGGCTCGTACCTCGAGTGTCAGGATATGTTCCGCATGAGCGGCATCTTCCGTGATGTATACCTTTACAATGTGCCCACCGTATCGGTGCGCGACCACTACATCCATAGCGAGTATGACGGTGGTGACAACACCATGCATACTACCACCAACGTAGAGCTCACCCTTGACAACCGTGACGGACTCACCGGCAAGAAACTGCTCGAGGTGTCGCTCTATGACCCGGCAGGACAGCAAGTAGCCAAGGAAGTTATCACAGCCGAGTTCACTGCCGACAAGAAGGAACTTGGCGTTGTGGCTCGCATGGAACTGGACAATCCGCTCATGTGGAACGCCGAGCATCCGCACCTCTACACCGTACGTGTGGTGCAGAAGGATGCCGAGGGCAATGAGGAGATGGCCTTCTCTACCAAGCACGGCTTCCGCTACATCGAAATCAAGAACTCGCTCATGTATGTCAATGGCGAGAAGGTACTCTTCAAGGGTGTCAACCGCCACGATACACACCCCATCTACGGCCGTGCCGTACCCACCGAGTCGATGCTCGAGGATGTGCTGCTCATGAAGCGAAACAACATCAACACCATCCGCACCAGCCACTATCCCAATGCGGCACGCATGTATGCCATGTTTGACCACTACGGACTCTACTGCTGCGACGAGGCCGACCTCGAGGACCACGCCAACCAGAGCATCTCGAACATGAAGTCGTGGATTCCCGCCTTCGTGGACCGTATCGAGCGTATGGTATATCGTGACCGCAACCACGTATCTGTTGTCATGTGGAGTCTCGGCAATGAGGCAGGCTACGGAAGCAACTTTGCCGACTGCTACGATGCAGCCCGCCGCTGCGATATGGCTGCACAGGCCATCAGCCGCCGCCCCATCCACTATGAGGGTACACGCGGTGGACGCGACTTCGGTGGCGAGGCCCACTCGGACTTCTACTCCAAGATGTACCCTGGCGTGGCTTGGATGAAGAAGAATACCAGCAACCTCGACAAGCCCATGTTCATCTGCGAGTATGCCCATGCCATGGGCAATGCCATCGGTAACCTCCGTGAGTACTGGGACCACATCGAGGCCTCCAACGCTTGCATCGGTGGCTGCATCTGGGACTGGGTGGACCAGGCCATCTACGACCCCAAGGAGATGAAGCAGGGCATCTATCGCCTCCACACCGGTTACGACTATCCCGGTCCCCATCAGGGCAACTTCTGCTCTAACGGCGTTATTCCCGCCACCCGCCACGAGAGCAGCAAGCTCAAGGAGGTGAAGGCTGCACATCAGTTTGTGAAGTTCGATGTGAAGGATGTGGACATGAAGAAAAACCGCGCTACGGTGACCATCTACAACGATTACGACTTCACCTCGCTCAGCGCATTTAACCTCGTATACGACGTGGTGAAGGAGGGTAGAGTGGTGGCTACACGCACCGTAAAGCTGCCCGATGTGAAGCCTCACGATACTTGGAAGGGCGAAATCAAACTCCCCAAGGCTGCACTGAAGAAGGCCGATGCGGAAGATACAGAGACCATGCTCAACCTCCGTCTCGTGCGTCGCGCTGCCACCGTCTACTGCGAGGCAGGCCACGAGGAGGCATTGGCACAGTTCACTCTTGTAGAGCGTGGCAACTTGGAAGATATTGCTGCGGAGGGTGAGCCCCTGCTTGCTACCTCAAGCCTCCATGAGGTGATGGTGGGTAACGACAAGGTGCAGGCTACCTTCGATGCCGCTACAGGGCGCCTTACCGCGCTGGCCTTTGAGGGACGCAACATCATTGCCGATGGTCAGGGCTTCCTCTACGACAATCATCGCTGGATTGAGAACGACCGCTACGGCAACGTGTCGAACGGTCTTGAGGCAGAGGGCACAATCGAAGTGGTGGAAGAGAATGGCAACACCGTTATCAAGACGCGCCGTGGCGGTAGCCTGTGCGATACCGAGATCAACTACATCATCTATCCGCAAGGCATTGTCGATGTAGAGGCTACCTTCGTGCCCAAGAGCGGCAACTTGCGTCGTGCGGGCCTCGTATGTATGGTTGATTCATCGCTCCATAATGTAGACTACTACGCTTATGGTCCTTGGGAGAACTACTGCGACCGCAAGGATGGTGCCATCGTAGGCCGCTACTCGACCACAGTGGCCGATATGCCCGAGCGCTATGTGAAGCCTCAGATGACCGGTGGCCGTGAGGGTTTGCGCCAGCTCATCCTCCGCGACGAACAGGGCTTCGGCATCACCATCGAGACCGAAGGCACCGTATCTTTCTCGGCCCTCCAGTACACCGATGAGGATCTGATGAATGCCCGTCACTTCTGGGAGATGCAGCCTCGTCCCTACACCGTGCTTCACCTCGACGCATGGACCCGTGGCGTGGGTAATGCCAGTTGCGGACACGATGTAGACACCTTGCCCGAATACCGCGTGCCGAACAAGAAGATGACCTACACCTTGCGTATCAGCAAGACGAAGTGAATAGGAAGGATTAAATAGTAGATTTAGCGAGGAAGAAGTGCTCCAAATGACGCTTCTTCCTTACTTTTTTATTGTGCAGTAAATGCTTGGATTGAGGCTATTATCTCCTCTTCCTTGTCAGTGATAGAGAGGATGAGGTTACGATATTTTCCAGCCTCTGCGAGTTGTTGTAATAGTGGATATACAGGAATCTGCTCTCTCCAATAGCTGTTGCCTAGGAATATCATGGGGCTGGCATAGCCAAAGCTGAGGTAGTGGTTTTGCACTGCATCTTGGAATATCTCTTGCATTGTTCCTGCACTTCCCGGAGCGTATACGATGCCACCTTTAGCGATGGTGAGTATGTTGTCTTCGCGTATGGCATTCTCGAAATACTTGGCGATGTGTGTGGCAAAGGGGGTGGCTGGCTCATGTCCATAGAGCCATGTGGGTACGCCAAGGCTAATATAGCGTTGTTGCGGATAGTGCGTGCGTACTTGAAATGCTGTAGATAGCCATAGAGGATGTGTGTATTCCGGGGCTTGTGACAATATGTCGAGGGCGGCAGACAGCTCCTTCGCATCTCTTCCCGCCATCCAGGCTCCTAAATGGGTAGCCTCCATTGCGCCAGGACCACCACCGCTGACCATGAGATAGTCCATTTCGGTGAGTTTCTTGCTGATTGCTGTGATTTGCCTGTAGGCGCTGTCGGTACGTAGCAATCCGTGACCGCCCATGATGCCTACGATATGTTTTTCGTCATAGTGAGCGAGTAGATCGTGTAGCGCATTGCTGATGGAGTGGTCGTGCAAACTGCGAGCGAGAGTCTCCTTGATATCTGTGGCAGTCTTTCCTTTGTTTAAGTAGTGGCTGTATATGCGACTGTCGTAACAGGTGCTGTAGCTCTCGGGGTTCTCCATGCAGAACCCCTCGTATAGGCTTTCGGGAGTATATAATTCGGTGTGGAAACAGTTGTATGGCACCGTTATGGGCGAAAAGATAAGGCAACTCTTATCGATCTGTATCCTCATCTGTTTACTAAAGGTACAGCCCATAAAGAGGCAATTGTAGTAACGAAAGGTAAGAGAATCGTCGGTTAAACTGGTGAAATCCATGTTCTGGAAGGCACACCACTCTATACGTTCCTGCTTGTGCAGTTTCTCCTTTAGCTCGTCTATTGATTTTATTTCGCAGTAGTGCATGGTTATGGTTGGGGTTGTGAATGTTCATTTTTTCCTTTTGCATATTCGCTGGGAGTCATGCCTGTGGCCTTCTTGAATACTTCGCGGAAATACTTATGGTCAGCGAATCCAACCAGTTCGGCAACTTCGGTCACAGTATTGTTCCGCTCGCGTAGCAAGGTCTTGGCTTTGTTGATGCGGCATGTGCGGATGAGATCCGATGGGGTATTCCCTGTTAGTCCCTTTATCTTGTTGTATAAAGTAGTGCGGCTTATGCATAGTTGGTAAGCTAGAACATCGATGGTGAAGTCGCAGTCTGCGATATTCTTTTCGATGATATCTTTCATCTCCTTTAATAGTTTGAGGTCTAGCTCTGAGGTGCTTACATCAAGGGTGTTGTAGCTGAAGTCTTCTAATGTGGCCAATCGTTCACTCAGCATCCTTCGATTCTCTACGAGGTTACTGATGGTTAGCTGTAGTATTTTCATATCGAATGGCTTAGTTACGTAGGCGTCAGCTTTGACTGCCAAGCCTTTGATGATACTCTGCTGGTCTGACAGAGCCGAGATGAGTACTACTGCAATGTGAGAGGTGTCAATGTTGCTCTTGATGGATACGCAGAGGTCATCGCCACGCATCTCGGGCATCATGACATCGGTAAGCACAATGGATGGCTGTATGTAAGGCAATTTTGACAAGGCCTCCTTGCCATTGGTTGCTGTGTATACACGATACTCCTTGCTGAACATTTGGCTCAGATAAGCAAGCAGCTCAGGGTTGTCTTCCACGATGAGCAGGCGTATGCGGTTGTCGGTGTCTTTATCCTGATCGGACTCAAAGGTCGGGCTTGTTGGGAGGGGATTGCCCTCATGTGGGTTCTCTATGAACAGTGTGGTGTGAGGGGCATAGTGTGCTTTGCCTGTAGGGAAGCTGATATGAAAGTCCGAACCATTGTTTATTTGGCTGCGAACCTCAATTTTACCCTTCATGCTCTTGATGTACTGTCCTATTGATAGAAGCCCAATACCGCTTCCCAGCACTTTGGCATTGATGGCATTGGTTCCTCGGAAGAACTGTCTGAAGAGCTTTTTCTGCTCGTCGGTATGGATGCCTATGCCATTGTCGATGACATGGAATCCCCACACCTTTCCCTCTTCATATAGAGTGAAGGTGATGGTTTGTTTCTCGCTGCTGTACTTGATGGCGTTGGATAGTAGGTTCTGTATGATGGAGTTTAACTTGCGTACATCAACCCAAATGTAGAATGGTTTCTCGGGGTGTATGTATTTAATCTGCTGTTGCTTGTTTTGTGCAAGCATCTGCCATCGTTCTATTTGCTTAGCTATGTGCTCTATGGCTTCATGTTTCTCAATACGCAATACTCCCTTCTCAATGCTGTCGATTTCATATTGCATCACCTTATTGGTCATTTCGGCAAGCGTGTTGGTGTTCCTTAGAGCCAGTGCTATGGCCTCCCTCTCGCCTGCATTCAGCGTAGCGCTTTCATTGAGCTCCTCCAACGGAGCCTTGATGAGGGTTAAGGGAGTACGCAGGTCATGTGCCGTATTGATGAAGAATCTTATCTTCTCGTCAGAGACATGCATAGCTGTGGACGAGCGTTCATACTTGATGAAAAGTATGAATATCAGGAACACGAATGCCCCCTCTAGCAGCAACCCCCAGAAGGAGAGGTAGAAGGGAGGGCGAATAACGAGCTTCAATACATGTTCGTCAAGTATCTTGCCGGACTCTTTGGAGGTGGAGCGTATGGTTAGCAGATGCTTTCCTGGTTTCAGTCCGCTAAGGGTGATGAAATTGTCTTCATCGAGTCTCTTCCATTCGGCACGTTTGGATTTTGCATTAGTGCTCCATGCTATTTGGCAGTCTGATGGGTATAGGTGGTTAATGTTCTTGACCTTGATGGCTGCATTCCGTTGGCTGTTGGGCAGTTCCAACAGTTTCATGTTGTTGATGGCATCGGTGAGGGGTGAGTCCTCGTCATCAGGGGCCACACGCGTGTTACCTATATAAAGGTCGGCAAGAATGAGGTTCGATTTGTATATGTGCGGCAGACTGACCTCTTCTGACACCTCTATCACTCCGTAGTCACCTCCAAACATCAGTGTGCCTCGCTGTGTGCGTATACCTGAACGTATACTGAAGTTGATACCCTCCAATCCTTGGTCGTTGGTCCAGGTCGTTATGCGGTTGGTGTTTCGGTTGAATCGTACAATACCTCCATCGGTACTGATGTATAGTGATCCGTTGTTGGCATTAATAATGCACTTCATACAGTTGTTGGTGAGTGCACTGTTCTCTTTGCTATATCTATGGTAGTAGTTTTCGTCCTCGTTGAATACAATGAGTCCATGGTGATGGGTTCCAATGTAGATGGTACCATCAGTGTCCTGAAAAAGAGTATTTACTCTGAAGCGTTCTAAAGGTAGTTCTATGCGACGTTTCTCGTGCGTCCTTTTATTGAAGAGGTATATGCCGTCCTTGGTCCCTATCCATAATCGTTCGTTGTCCTTATGAGTGATGTAGTTGATACCTCCAAATACTTCGGCATAGTTGACCCGTATTCCGTTGTCATAGCTGATGTTGAATAGCTGGTTCTCGCCGCCCATCCATACGCTACCATCCGCTGGGTCTTTATACATGGTTTGTATGTACTTCTCCGGCACCATCGGTGCTGGCCTTATGAACTGCGCTTGTAACGTATGCTTGTTGATGATATAAATACCTGAAGCGTAGCCACCAGCCAGTATGATGTCTGGCACCACCTCACACATGGTGAGAAAGTAGTGGTTGGGGTTGGGCAATTCGTCTGCCATGGAGAGAAGTGTGTGCCATTGGTCGTTTCCTGTGTTGTATAAACTGATGCCATTGTCGGTGGCATACCACAAATCGTGCTGGCTGTCTTCCAATATACAGTCGATACCATTGTCGATAAGGGTGTTGCTGCTAAGTATGGAGCGCCGTATCCAGTTGAATTCGGGATAGTGTGCGTTGCGTATGGTAAGTCCCTTGGGAAAGGAACACATCCACAGTTGGCCGTCCATGTCGATGCACATGTCGGCAATGTTGTCCGTGTTCATTCGGTAATCAGTCGTGAAGTCCGCTTGCAGGTAGGGTATGGGAACGCAGTCGTTGATGTTCATTCGGTATACGCAAGCCGCATTGGTTGAAAACAGTACCTCGTCGTCGCTGTTGTAGAAGGGCAGTATTTTGGTAATCCGGACGTCGGGTAGTTCGTTTCTATAGTGTATTATCTGTCCTGTTTTCTCCTTGTAGGCAATGATGCCTGCATCTTCGGTGCCGATGAGCAGTGTCTGATGCTTGGCATTGTAGAAGAGTGTGTTTGCGTTGATTCTGTATTCTTGTAGGGTGGGTATGGCTTCCATAATCAGCGTGTCTCCATGTATGTGTCCCAAGTGAACGCTTCTCTTTGTGCCAATATATAGAGTTGTTGAATCTTTAGGTATTACGGCTGAGTAGTCTTTGTTTCCGATGGAGGAAGAGATGGTAAGCGAACGTCCTTCGCGAGTACGTATGTTGTAGGAGAATGCCTCGTCGCCCACAAATATCCAAATGTTACCGCTCGTGTCGATAGGTGATACGGCACATTCCGAAATATCAGCCTTGCTGGCGCTAATCTGAGGTGAAAATACGACGTTGAAGCGATTGTTCCGCTTTTCATATTCAACGATGCGCCCCAAATGGGATGCTACCCAAATATTGTCTTCCTGAGTATCGTAGATAAGTTTACTGGTGGAATATTCCGTGAACTTCTTTCCTCCAATCTCGATGGTGTAGTTCGACATGTTGGTGCCATCATATCGATCTATGCCATTGTCGGTAAGGAACCACATGAAACCGCCGTTCGATTGCTCTACGCCATAGACGTTGCGTGAACTCAAGCCTTCTTCCAACCCCACATACTTATAGATTTGTCCGATGCTAGGAACACATGACCACACCATCAAGAACACTGCCACAAGTCTGCGCAAATATCTCATAAGCATTTCTCCCATCATCCTTCTCTTGTTTTTCGTAGTACTTTTTATGCACAACTGCTGCATTGCATTGTTGTGACAAATATATATAAATCTTCCGATATAAAGAACAATTGCTACGAATAATTGTTCATCCCTATTTAACTTGTTCTAAGGATTTTGTTTGTGGATGATAAATATGAAGTAAGTGCATAGATGCAGTTACGGCAAACTCGTGACTAAGTCTGAGTCTGCCGTAACAATGCGTTATGTAAAGGTTGTCAGTATCTGTTACTTCTGGTTCTCTACCCAGAGACGTGCGTTGACGAAGGCCTCAATCCAAGGTGTCACCTCATCGGCACGGCGCTCGAGCGGGTAGTTACCGCACTGCCAGGGGAAGATACAACGCTCCAAGTGGGGCATCATAGCCACGTGGCGGCCATCGGCACTGGCGATACCGGCAATGTTGTAGTCTGAGCCATTGGGGTTGGCAGGATAGCCGGCGTAGTTGTACTTGGCCACAACGTGGTAGCGGCTCTCCTCGTAGGGGAGTGAGAACTTGCCCTCACCGTGGGCCACCCAGATACCGTGCTTGGTGCCGCTGAGCGAACCGAAGAGAACGCTGTTGTTCTCGGGTACGTGCAAGCCAACGAAGTTTGACTCAAACTTATGCGAATTGTTGTGCTGCATGCTACCCTTCTGCTCGTGCTCGGGAGTGATGAGACCCAGCTCCATCATCAGCTGACAGCCGTTGCAGATACCCAGCGAAAGGGTGTCCTTACGGGCATAGAAGCGGTCGATGGTCTCCTTGGCCTTGGGGCTGAAGAGGATAGCA
>JAZPZS010000175.1:0-14016 GCA_045544835.1 Bacteroidaceae bacterium
CACCATCTGCATACCGAAGCGGAAGAGCTGGGGCTTGCCCTCCTTATTCTCGCCAGCCTTGAGCGATTGGTTCACTACAAGCTGTCCGTCAGCAGTGAGGGTATACTTCATCAGGAGAGTAGCCTCGAGCTTGGGCAGCTCGTACTCGGCAGTCACTACCATGTTGTTGCCCTCCTTAGCCCACTTGAACGAGTCGCGCTTCAGGCGCAGGCCGGGCTCCTTCCAGTCAACGAAACGACGCTGCAGGTTAGCACCGAAGTCATTGTCGGTCGGTGCACGCCAGAAGTTGGGCTTCAGGGCATGACCCTTCTCCATCATCGGAGTGTCATTAACGTCGATATACTCGATCCAGCCGTTCCAGCGGTTCCATGTCACGGTGAGGTCACCACCCTTGAGGATGAGGCATGCCAGATGCACGTCCTCGCTTACGGGAGCGCCCTCGGCAGCCACGATAGACTCAACTGTAGGATAGGCATACTCGGTGAGTTGGAACTGCTCGTGAGCCACCATGAAGTCCTTGGCGAGCAGGGGCTGAGCCTCCTTGAGGTGGAACTCCACATTGAGGAAGTACTCCTTGCCGTTCTCTTCAGGATGCTTGAAGCCTTTGAGTGTAACCACCTTCTTGCCTTGGGCAGGTACGTTGAGTTTGTCTACCTGACCATTAGCCACTGCCTTACCCTCTTCGAGGAGTGTCCATGTGAGGTAGTAGTCGCTGAGGTCGGTGAAGAAGTTCTCGTTGTACACCTCTATCTGACCCTTCTTGAGGTTCTTGGCAGTTGCCCAGATGTTCTGGTAGTTGTAGCGAACCTCATAAGCGTGGGGGTTGTAGCGGCGGTCGGGAGCGATGATACCGTTACAGTTGAAGTTGTTGTCCGATGCGGGATAGCGGCCATAGTCGCCACCATAGGTGAAGATTTCCTTACCCTCCTTGTTCTTGTCGCGGAGGCCCTGGTCCACGAAGTCCCAGATGAAGCCACCCTGCAGGGCAGGATACTGGCGGATGAGGTCCCAGTACTCCTTCAAACCACCGATAGAGTTACCCATAGCGTGGGCATACTCGCACTGGATGAGGGGTTTGTCGGGGTTCTTGCCGTAACGCTCCATGTAGTTGTAGTCAGCATACATGGGGCAACGGATATCGCTGTTGCGGGCGTTGCAAGCCTGCTCATACTGTGTGGGACGGCTGTTGTCGTAAGCCTTGATCCAGTCGTAGGCAGCCTCGAAGTTAGGACCGTTACCGGCCTCGTTACCCAAGCTCCAGAAGATGATGGAGGGGTGGTTCTTGAAGGTCATCACGTTGCTGATGTTACGCTCCAGATGAGCCTTGGCAAATGCGGGATTCTTGGCCAATGTACGGTCACCGTAGCCCATACCGTGGCTCTCGATGTTGGCCTCGGCCACTACGTAGAGACCATACTCGTCGCACAGCTCATACCAACGGGGATCGTCGGGATAGTGGCAGGTGCGCACGGCATTGATGTTGAGTTCCTTCATGATCTTGATATCCTGGATCATGCGCTCTACCGATACCACATAACCGAAGTCGGGGTCCAGTTCGTGGCGGTTGGCACCCTTGAAGAGTACGGGCTTGCCATTCACGAGCACCTGATAGTTCTTGAGCTCTACCTTGCGGAAGCCCACCTTCTGGCTGATAGCCTCGATTACCTGGTCACCATCAACGAGTTCGATACCGAGAGTGTAGAGGTAGGGATTCTCGGCAGACCACTTGGCGGGATTGCTCACAGCCATTACGGTCTCGGCCTTACCCTCGCCATTCACGGCTACGGCAGCGGTCCTCACCACCTTGCCAGTAGCATCCTTCAAGGTGTAGCGCAGGGTCTTGCCGGCAGCGTTGTCGGCTGTGGCAGAGATCTTCAGCGTACCGTTCTTGTAGTTCTTGTCCAGGTCGGGGAGGATGAAGAGGTCATCTACACGTACCTGAGGACGGGCATACATATATACCTCGCGGGCGATACCGGTGAAGCGCCAGAAGTCCTGGTCCTCGAGGTATGAGCCGTCGCACCAGCGCATTACCTGCATAGCAACGAGGTTCTCCTTGCCGGGCACGAGGTAGGGAGTGATATCAAACTCAGCAGCCATCTTGGCGTCCTCGCTGTAGCCTACATACTTACCGTTGACCCATACCATGAGGTTCGATGTAGCCGAACCCACGTGGAGGTAAATCTGCTGACCCTTCCAGTCGGCAGGGATCATGAATGACTTACGGTACGAACCGGTGTAGTTGTTGCGCTCCTCGATGTAGGGAGGATTGGGCTCAAACTGGAGGTTCCAGGGATAGCCTGCATTGCGGTAGATACGGTCGCCATAGCCAAGGATCTCAAAGAGTCCGGGTACGGGGAAGTTGTCCCACTTAGAGTCATCGTAACCCACGGCGAAGAAGCCTGCGGGAGCCTCATTGTGATTCTTCACGAAATTGAATTTCCACTCGCCCGTCAGGTCAAGGTAGCGGGCACTCTTGCTCTTGTCGTTCTGGGCGGCAAGGTCAGTGTTCTCATAGGCGAAGTAGGCGGCGCGTGCCTCCTTGCGGTTCTCCTGATTCACCTCAGGGTCGAGCCACATCTTCGGCTTCTGTGCGCTCACGCTCATGACAATGGCGAGCGCACCCAAGAAAAGCATGTTTTTCTTCATATCAAATTGAATTATTTAATTCTAAAATATGAGCAAAAGTAATCATTCTTAATAAAAAAGACAAATAATGGTTTCATAATCTTTCAACTTTCAGGAAATGGGAGTCTCCACAAGACGTACGGCGGAGACAGGAAGCTACACTTGGGTACTATGAATATCACATAATCAAACATGAATTTGATATTTTCTTCGCAAAAATATTGAAAAAGTTGCCCGTCAATTGACGGGCAACCTGTATTACTTTATTTTATTGGATTCACATAAACTGTTAGATCGGCTTAGTCGCAATCGTAAGAATAGTCAGCCGTACCATCCACCTTATTAGGCCATCCGGGATTTTGATGGAGTTTGTCTACCCCGACAAGGAGAAACTCCGAAATGGGAATGGGTTCGAGGTAATGAGGTTTTGGGAAAGTATACCCTTCATACGCAACCGATGTAGAACTTATCTGAAGAGGGCGGATATATTTGGATACATGAGATTGACTGACGATACTTTCATCTCTCTGGGCGCTACTGTACATCTCATACATTTTATCCCAAAGATTTATGCCTTCAGGCTGATAATCCACCATATTATCAAGGCTTCTCCAGCGTTTAAGGTCATCGAGACGGAGTCCCTCCGCTATGAGTTCACATCGTCGTTCACGACGTATACTATAAAGCGTTGCCGAAACCGTCTTGCCACGAGAATAGACACCCAAGTCATTTTCCTTGTTGACATCTGTAGCCGCAATGGTCTTTTCTATATCTTCGCTTACACCAGCTCTACGACGTAGAGCCTTCCAACATTGAACTGCCAGTTCATCAAGTTTTCCATACCGTTCGTAATATGCCTCGATATAGTTGAGATAACATTCTCCTGCACGTAAAATGGGGACAGCCGTGGTGCAATCGTACTGCTTCTGCTGCTCAAGGTCTGGACTTAGCCATTTACATAATTCATAGCCTGTAGTCGCTTTTTCCCTTCCGCTGTTGTAGATGTAAGGACGATAATAATAAATTGTGTCATTGACATATTCACCATCAACTAACGTCGTATTAATCAATCGTCCTGCCGCCCGCACGCTTTCTGTAAGTCGCGGATCACGTTCCATAAACTCGTAATAACTTACAGCATCTCCCTGATATCCAGATTGACTATCGTATATAGGCAAACCATTTTTCATAAGAAAGGTATTGACTGCTGCGCGGGTCAAATTACAACCTCCCCCGCTACGCAAGAAAGCAGAGCAGCTATGCGAGAGAATACCTTTCTGATAAAAACGGGCAAGAATAACCTCGTCGTCGAGTACATCTGTCGAGTTAAACATACTTTGATAATCCTCACACAATTGCGGGTGGGCATCCACTACTGCCTTAGAGGCCTCAATGGATTGATCAAGGAAGAAGTTAATCTCCTCTTCTGCACTTCCTGCGACAAAAGCGAAGTCTGGCCATATGGAAGCTCCCGGCCATTTCTTGTTACCTGGCACGAAGCAGGTTCCAGCATGATAGCGTTCCCAAGTAGCCTCGTATAATGCAACACGAGACTTCAGCGCATAGGCAGCTTCCCGACTGATACGCCCTGTTTCTGGAGCCTCTGTCAATAGAGATATGGCAATGTCAAGTTCAGAAAGGATGAAACGAGCGACCTCATTGCGGGGAGCACGTTTACTCTTTGCCGACAAAGTAGGCTGATTATCGGGAAGAACGTCTGTAAATATTGGGACATCGCCATACGAACGCAATAAGCGATAATAGTCATAGGCTCTGAGGAAGTATGCTTCTCCTAAATAGTGGTTAATCTGGGGGTTGTCTTTACTAAAATCCCCATTCTCAATCTTCCCATTTACTTTGTTGATGAAGAAGTTCAAGGAGCGTATGTTGGCAAAATTCCATCCTGACTGCCCCACTTGTACAGTTCTTTTGTCTCCTTTATAAAAGAGATTCTGAGCATAATTGGCACATTGGTTATCGCTCACTATATCTTCGGTATATAAACCTCCCCAAAGGTCATTATTCTTAGGCAGTATTCCATAGAGTCCATTCACGAAATATTTGAGCTCTTCAGCATTCTGGAAATAGCTGTTTTCGTCTCCAAAATCAATAGGCTCTCTTTCCAGAAAATCACCACATGACTGGAGGAGAATCGCCATTACTGAAAGAATGATATATCTGTATCTCATAACTTTATCATTTTAGAAGGTTAGATCAAGGCCGATAGAATAGGTTCGATATTGTGGATAGGTCTTTCCTGGCCCCCAAGTCTCGAAATTTCCTACAGCTTCTGGATCATAGATGCGTAGGTTGGTCCATGTCAACAGATTCTCCACCGATACATAGATGTACCCTCGCTGCATCCATTTGATTTTCTTTGTTGGCAGGTTGGCACCTACTTGCAGGTTCTTGAGGCGCAAGTAGCTGGCATCTTGCAAATAATAGTCTGACACCTGGATATTATTCTGATCAATGCGCAGACGAGCATAATAGGGATCTTCGTAATTGGCCCCCAACTTTGAACCTGCATAGCGGAAATAGTCGAGGTGATCCACATAGAGTGATCGTTGCCATTCGGCTGCTATCCCAAAGAAAGTTGCACTGTTTGTGAAGAAGAAGTCTCGCTTGCCGATGCCTTGGAAGTAGGCACGTACATTGAACCATTTCCATTGAGCATCAAGGGTAAAGCTATAGGCATAGCGTGGAGTACTGTTCCCGATAACAACCAAGTCGCCATGGTCATCCAATGTTTCACTGCCACGGTCCACACTGCCATCGTCGTTCTTGTCACGATACATCATATCTCCTCCTCCCCACTTGGTGCCAATAGCACTCTGAGAGTGCTTGTCCAAATAGGCATACATCTCAGCATCACTTTTGGCAATACCCACGGTTTCAAATCCCCAAATCTCTCCAAACTGCTTTCCTTCGTACCAACCTGCTATCTTATTGTCTGGCGAGTCATATTCAGTAACAATAGTTTTATAATCACTCAATACAGCACTGATATTATACGAGAAGTCAGAGCCTATGCGATCACGCCAACCTAACTCCAATTCCCAACCGCGAGTACACAGCGATGCGTTGTTTGTCTTTGGGGCTGATGCTCCATAGAGAGCCGACAGGGCATTGGCTGGGCCTACCATGCCCTTGGTGGAGCGTTGATATAGGTCAAAGCTACCGATGAGCCGATTGTTGAAGAATCCCCAATCAATACCCACACCCAAATTTTCAATACGTTCCCAAGTGAGCGAAGTGGAGAATGGGCTATACATAGGAAGTACGGTCGCTTGTATTCCACCGGTCACGAGGTTACCGGGCAATAGATTCATCTGTTGGAAATAGGGATAGAACGAGGTGGTGTTTTGGTTTCCCAATGTCGCAGCCGATGCACGAAACTTTAGGTACTCGAAACCGAAGTTCTTAAGCGGTTCCCAAAAACGTTCTTCAGCCACATTCCATCCAATTGAGGCTGCGGGAAATACTCCCCACCTTTGGGTAGGCGGAAAACGTGAAGCACCATCGGCTCTCAGATTCAGTTCTACAAGGTAACGCTGCTTGTAGTTGTAGTTTAATCGCCCAAAGAAACCGAGTGAAGCCCACTCCCCCTCCTTCCATGACTCCATCGTATCAGGGGTACTGGCGGGTGATTCATAGGTTGCAAAGCGATCGGTACGGTAGTGGTAATATTCGCTCTGTTCACCCACAAGGAAGGTAAAGTAATGCTTGTCCTTCAAGTTGAGGTCATAGTTGGCATACAGGTTAGTACTCCAATAATTGACTTTATTTGTCGCAGTCTCTTGATAGTCTTCCCCCCTGTCAGGATTGACGGAGAAGGTTCCGTTGCTATTGACCGTATGTTTAGACGATACTCCTTCCAGTACCAACAAATCAGCCAATGTACCATCGGGCAGATGATGCGAGATAGGGTTGAAGTTCTTGGAATAGGGATTGCTTTCATAGCGATTGCTTACCTCTCCCGTAATCTTAAGTCCCTTCAGAGGTGTATAATTCAAGCTCAATTGATTATAGAGTTGGCGTTTGTTCTGACTCTCACGACCTCCATAAAGAATTGCATTCATCATGGAATCCTCAGTGTAATCCCCGTTAGGAAGCAATATGGTTGCCGTAGGGGATCTACGCCCTAAATTATGATAGAAGAGAGCGTTGAGCGACGCGGGTTTCTCATTGTCTTGATGCACATAACGAGTGTTCCAATTCATCTTAAGATTAGGCGTTATCTTTACTCCTATCTTTCCATTGGCTGACAAACGGTCAAGATGCTCATCGGCATAGTTGAATAGGCCCGTTTGCCCCATGTAGTTGGTCGAGAGATAGTAGTCCACGGCTTTGCGCGCCCCACTGATGCTGAGGTTATGCTCATGCGAAGCGGTTACATCCTTTACGTAGTGGTCATACCAGTCGGTGTTACCAAAACTGGCTTGATTCTTCATCCATTCGTTCTGATTCTCATAAGCCATAGTGCCATATTCGAGCTTGCCACTCATGTAGTCCTGAATACGCTTCAGCTGTACGGTTCCGAAAGGAGGATTTCCTCCCGAATTGATGTATGCATCATTCATCATCATTGCAAAGGTGTATGAGTCCACCATATCAGGGACACTTATCGGTTGCTGGAAACGGGTATTGTTGCGATAGTTGACCTTAAGACCCTTTTTCCCGGATTTGGTGGTTACCAAAACGACACCGAAGGGAGCACGCGAACCATAGATTGCAGCCGAGGCTCCATCCTTCAATATGGATACATTCTCGATATCATTCGGGTTGAGTGTCGACAGGTCACCCTCCATACCATCAATCAAGATAAGAGGAGCAGAGTTGCTGCCTTCTCCTATCGAGCCCACTCCACGGATATTTATAGTCATATCCTCACCCAGGGCTCCTCCGTTGTCATTGGTAATGTTGAAACCAGCCACGACGCCTTGTAGCCCCTGCAAGGTATTGGATATCGGACGATTTTCAAAAGATTCATTTCCGATGGTCTTGACAGCTCCCGTCGCATTGACTTTCTTTTGTGTCGCAAATCCGACAATGACAGTCTCTTCAAGGTGGCTATCTTCAGCGGGAAGCGAGATGTTCAGGTTGAGCATTTCTTTGTCGACAACAAGCGTATAGCTCTTGTATCCCACATAGCTAATCTCTACGGTTGCCCCCTTTTGGGGTATGCCCAAGGTAAAATGTCCAGCCATGTCAGATGTGGTTCCGATGGTTGTTCCACGTACCGACACAGTAGCGAATGGTAGCGGCTCACCTAAGTCGTCGGTGATACGTCCCGCAATGTTAATCTGAGCGAGAATCGATAGAGCCGATAAGCTCAGAGCAAGTAATGTATATATGCGTTTCATGGTGTGGGAATCTTTCATTGTTTAGTATCACGTTCACCTCTCTGTATGAAGTGCAAGCGTATGAAAGCGGCGCTATCATTTGTGTAGATATCCTGTACCGCTATTACAGCTCTCTTGTAGTTCCTGTTACGGGATACGCGAAAATCGACAAAGCCATCGCCTCCTCCAGCTGTAGAGGTAGCTCCAGTGCGTATGTTGTAATTGTAGTACCATTGGACCTTTCCTCCTGTCGAGGGGACCGGAGCCTTCCACTGGGCATTGCTGCGCAGTGCAATAGTGAAGGTGTCTGCCTGTGCAGGAAGCTCCACGAGCTCATATTCGGAGAATTTTCCTGTAGTGCCATCAAACCAGATGGTATCGTAGACAAATTGTAACTTTCCGTTAGCATCCAATAACGGCTTGCCCTCCTCATTCTTTACCGTATCCTCCTCGGTACGGAAATAACGATAGGTAGTGTCAATACTGCGTGCGAGAGTCAACGGGTAGACATCTCCATTGATAGACACCACCTCGGGTACCAGTTCCAGATGTGACAGTATAGAATAATCGCCGAATGTATTCAACGAATGTGATTTCTCACATGCTGTGACAAGCAATAATGTCACTATGCATAATATGGGAGACAGTATTTTCTTCATGGTATTTAGCTTGGCTGTTTTATTCTTTCACAAAAACTTTTGCCACATTTCGGCCATTGGCAAAGAAAACCTTGGCTATATACAATCCTTGCGGCAACTCCCCGATCCATAAACGGTTTTCCGCAGCCGTAGCCATCACCACTCCTTGCGGATTGTACAGGTCTATCTTGCATATCTCCGCGCCACCCCTGGCACATAGCCAGTCATCAACCTGAAGCAATGTAGCGTGCTCAATGACAGGTGTCGACACGTAAGAGGCAGGATGTTGTATGGTGACAGCAGTGACAAGTGTGTCAACATTGGCACTGAGGGCATAGTTGCACGCCTTAGCCAAGTTATAGGGGTTTTCGACAGGGATGTCATTGCCCATATCCCAATAGAAGATGCCTTTCAGTCCCCTGTCTGCCACAAATTTGGCACGGGCATATACTTGCTCTGGGCTTTGGTAGTAGTAGTGATTGCCATTGTAGTCGCCACTTCGGAGCTCCAAGTCAGGCGAGGGGGTGTAGGCATCGGCTGCAATCATATTACGCCAACCACTGATGGGGGCTACGGCCTGCTCTGCATCATTGTATGCCTTTGATGTGGTAGTGGCATATGAGAGATATATCTTCTCCTTGGGGAATCCATAGCTGACAAAATTATTATAACTACTTTCAAAACTACTGAAAGCAAACCAGGTCTTCTGAGGACCATATTGCTGGAAAGTAAACCCGTCGGCCTGCGCCATCTTGTCCGTGGGGAATCGGTAAGCGCCATAGGCATGGCACGATACCATGACGGTTTTATCGGCAGGGAGTGCTTTGCGTATCTCCTCGGTCAACAACCCCAAGTTGGTCTGTGTCCCATCCATCCATTCCAGGTCCAGCTCCACGCCATCGTACCCTTCGGAGAGCTTGGCGAGGTCTGCAGCAAAGATTTTACGCTTGTTGGCATCAGCGATAGTATTCTGCCAGTTGGTATGTCCTATGACAGATATCCTCACCTGATATCCTCTGTGTCCCTTGTATGCGCTGAGCATAATATTTTTCCACTCGTCCTGTGAGTAGTAATCCCAACCCAATTGCCCGGGATTGTCGTAGGTGTAGTAGCCAGAGCCATCCAACAGGATAGCAGCCGTTTCAACATGCCCTATATTGGGGAAGGGTACACGGTTCATGTGTTCACGAATGACATCAATGGCATGCTTGCAGTTCCAAACGACAGTCTGGTCAAGTTTTCCATATAATCCCTCTCCGATAACGGCCTTCACTCCTTCCATGCCTGTGGGTGTGTAGTTTGTACTGCCCGACGACACATTGGCATTAGCCCATTTCGCTACACCATCATAACTGAACATTAGTGTAGTTCGGGTTGCTCCGCCAGCGTTGACCGTCACGCCAAAGTGTATCCATCGGCCAACCTCCATACATTTAATATTCACATATCGCTCACCGTCTATGGTGACAATGACCTGCTTGGTAGAGTCGGCTCCTAAGCAGATGGCAAATCCACGTCCATCGCTACTCTGCTTCTTGAAGAGGTAGGCTCCTTCGGTCCATTTGTCAAGATATAGCCAAGTTTCGAAAGTATATCCTTTGCCAGCCTTCCCGTTGGCATCTATTTCTGGAGTGAATAGATCTTCGTCAGTTACCATTCCCTTGCCTCCTGCGAATGAGAGTATCCCGTGACGACCTTCGAAGGACTCAAGATAGCTACCATCTATACTTGTCGCATGGCTGTTAGGGGACACATACTTCAGATGGCCGTCAGCATAGCTTTGGATGCCCAGGATGATTAGGTCATTCGCCAATAGATATTGTTCGCGGCCAATACCACGGTCAAAGAAACGATTGTTGTTAGTATAAGCCCCGCACATCAGGTAGGGCAATCCGGCGTTGTCTGTCACGAGTTCGCGTTCAGCGCCCTTGACCAGCGCAGCATGGTGATTGTGCGTAGAAGGTTTGAAAAGCGGACGATAGTCAACCAAAGCATCCGAACAGAGGTTTTGGTCGCATTTGTAGTAGAGAACGAGATTATCCAACTGGGGCACCCACTTGTTCAACGTATTATTTATAAAGTAGTCATACTGGTCGCTAAGGAGAGTGCTCCATACGCGCACTTCGTCAATCCTCCCTGCAAAATGTGGACCTCCGAGATGGAAACTCCCCAATTCCGTAGGCAGTTTATAAGTGCCCGAAGCGTTGTGGGCCTCCTCGCTGTTGATGAGCAGGCGCATCCCACTGGGAGATACCAGCAACGTCAGTTGTATCCATTTATTGGGGAGCAGATTGGTATTGGTGACTTCAACAAGTCCTTCCCCTAACTTCAACTTGAGGCTCTGCGATTTTGATATTGTAACATTCAAGCCCAGATTATCTCCTATGACAAAAACCCCATCCGTCCATTCATCGACATTCATCCACCACTGCAGAGCATAACTGTCTGCATCAGACAATTCATACAGCACACCGCCATCTACACTTGCTCCTTCGGCAAGACGGAGACAATAGTTATCTACTTGTGTATATCCGGCTGCAACGAATGTCAATAGGAGCAGCCATAGACTAATCGTTCTTTTCATGGTATCAAAATATTACAAAAAAGGTGCAAGGAGGACCCTCCTCACACCTTAATGAATACAAAATTTACTTTACGACTACCTTAGATGCTATGCCGTTATTCTTCACTACATAAACGCCTTCGGTCAGATTGGTTGCATCAACCTTCATTCCTGAAAGATTGAAATACTCGGCTTTGGATTCAACGTTCTTGATAGCCTGGATAGCCGTTGTCACCTTCTGCGGATTTACTTCATATTTTACGTAGTCCTTCTTGCGTGTGCCCAAAATTGGTTCGGGGTTTTCGGCCAGCTTGGTGAATGAAATTTCCTTGATGAATATAGTTGCATTAGCCAAGTTACCTTGGTTCATCTCCATCTTCAATCGCATAGGAACACCCCCTGCCTCAGCACAGTAGGCATCCCACTCATACACCATCCACTTGGTGGGGTCGTAGACATAGTTACCATTCTCATCCTCCACAGGCTCGCCATCCTCATAGGTCTCGGCAAAGGCTCCAGATGTGACGGCTACACCCTCGGCTGTATTGCTGCCTGCAGGCAATGGATTGTTTTGGGCCGACATCATGTAGGCTGAGTTGATGATGTTGGCAGATTCATCCAAAGTGTTAGCATAAATGTTCAGCACCAAGCGCACACGGATGTTGGGAGCCTCAGCGGTACCATCAATAGGCGTATTCTCAGGATCCATAAACCAGTTGAAGTTAAACCAGTTCAAGCCACCGGTACACTGTGCGTAGTCCATGCCTGTCGAAGCGTTATAGGTTGAGTTTACACCATTCACGCACATCACCTTACCTACCTCGCCACCAAGATCGACAATGCTCGTACCAGCCTGAAGGTCTTGGGCATATGTTACATTGGGATTACCCGCAAACTGGCCTCCGGCAACAATGAGTGCACCTTCATTGTAGTTTTCCTCAACGATTTGAGCCGGCGACATATCCGGGTTTGCCTTGTGGAAGAAATTCATAATCTTGTACTGGCCTACAGGTTGATTGGCAAACTTGTAATAGGCGGGAGTCAAGTCTACATTTTCTTGAGCAAAGATACTACCTGAAAACAAAAAGGCAGCAACACTGAGTAATTGTCGTTTCATACGCATAGATTTTTAAAGTTAATAATTCGTGACAAAACTAAAAAAAAACGGTTTTTGCAAATAATAACAGCAAAAAAAGACAATAGTTCATGATAAATTACATTAAAACACATTTTTTTACGTTTCCCTCAGGCTGTTCAACCCACTACATGTAACAACATAGCTTCACAATCAATCCAATACCACAGGCAAACAGCAGAGAACAATACAGCCCTATGCCCCTGTCAGTCCACACAAAGACGCCTACCAAGGAGCGAAGCGGGCATTATTCATTCGCCAACCGCACATTTCACGTCCACCGAGACCTTTCATTTTTATCTTCGCGGAGACCTTATTTTAACGTGAGTTCGATATATATTTTATCAGAGCCTTGCGATAGAAAAAATCTCTTTGTCCGTTTTGGAAAATCTCTTTGTCTGATTTTTCTAACGCAGGCCTGCAATAATTTTGCCGCAGGCCTACACGAGATTTATTGCAGGTCTACACGAAATTTCTTGCAGGCTCCTCCACCTGCTGCCGCAGGCTCGACAGAGCGTTGCCGCAGGTGCGGAAAACACCTATATACGGGTGTTTCGGAATCAGCTGTCCGGCTGTCCTTGTATGGTGTATATCGCTGCATACCATTCGTTTAGCAAGGACAACCCCTGCTGGCAGGGTTGACCTTGTGGCTGACCTCCGTGTCAGTCTTTTCTATTGTCGAGGCAGCAGCAGGGCAGCTCGGGCAACTTAGGTTGTCCTCCTTTACTCGTTGGCATACAGTATGTTATATACAACAAGGACAGCCGGACAACCTGTTTGGCAACATCGCTTTTATAGGGTAAAAAATTGGGTATACCCTCCATGTCTCGAGGGTATACCCAATTTCCAAGACGGGCTTACCCATTTTTTGCCGAGGGTATACCCGATTTCCGTGAGTGGTTGTTTCGTCGGGGCGACAGCGTACAGGTCAACTCTCCCGCTGTTCATAGAGGGAGGGATTCCGCGCAGGGACCATGCAGCAACTCTCATGAGGCCCAAGGCAAGTAGCAAAGCGCATGTGAGTTGTTTGATTTTCATAGTTTGTTATTGTTTTTTATAGGAAGTCCCAGGATATCCTAAGAGCTCCTAGGACACCCTAAGAATTCCTATACCATATTACTTCACCGGACGTATCACGAAGGTATACTCATAGTCGCCATAAGGCATCTGGTACTCCCAGCGAGGCCATGCACCCCATGAGTTGACGCAACCGATACCGAACTGCTGCTTGTCGATGCTTACAACAGTGTAGTCGCGCGGAGTGAGGTCGCCGGAGTGACGCTGGTCTTTGTCTCAGCCGTCATCAAGGTCGCTCTGCAAGTAGTTGAGAGAGGTAGCATTCAGTGCCTCGGTGCCGTAGAACTCGAGACCCTTGCCTGCATTGTCGAGCACACGCCAGTAGCGCACACCTGTCTTGTTGCCCGACTCCTGCGGACGGATGTAGGGGAAGTACTGGTCGGCTACCTTCTGGCTGTATACCTCGATGGTCTGGTCAAGGTTACGGTCGATGTAGTTCTCGCCGGGACCCTCACCGTAGTAAACAATGTTGCTGTATGCCTCGGGCATCACCATCTGCATACCGAAGCGGAAGAGCTGGGGCTTGCCCTCCTTATTCTCGCCAGCCTTGAGCGATTGGTTCACTACAAGCTGTCCGTCAGCAGTGAGGGTATACTTCATCAGGAGAGTAGCCTCGAGCTTGGGCAGCTC
>JAZPZS010000176.1:0-6694 GCA_045544835.1 Bacteroidaceae bacterium
TCGTGAGAAGGGACTCCGGAGAAGCCCTTTATCCGAGAAGCGAAGAAGTCCTCCTTCAGATGACCGAACTCCTCAACCTCGTTCCAACTCTCGGCACCACCGATGACTGCGGCAATCGAGATGTACATGATGCTCTCCAGAGAATGGATACGTCCCTGCTCACGACGAGGGTCGTCCAAGTATTTAATTATGCTAATTAGGTCCATTTTTATGTCAAAATTTGTAAAACTTTATAGGTGTAAAGTTACTAAAAATCTACAACATAAACAAACTTAATGATATGAATATCAAGTTGATAAATAACATTTTTGCAAACCGGATTTTATGGAATTTCTGATGCGTCTGCCCTGACTACTTCGCCCATCTCGTGCGCGACGATGTGGGCGGCGAGATGCTGCCGCCCCTCCCCGAGGAGGTCATCCGTCGCCTGCCGTGCGCCGCCGCCACCTCGACGCCAAGCGCCTGATGCTGCAGGTGGCCCTCATGCGCCGCTACGAGCAGTGCGGCTCGTGGCAGGAGGCACTCGCCGAGCCTGCCGTGACGATTGACGATGACGATATCGACACCGTGCTCTTCATCGCCTACTGGAGCCTGCAGCAGACCATGCACCTCTACCGCCGACTGGTGCGCTACGACGACACCGAGGCCACGCCCACTGCCTCTACGAAGCCCGAGGAGGTGCTGGCCCGACTCCCCTCGGAGTTCACCCGAGCCGATGCGGTGCGTGTCGGTGGAGAATTTGGCGTGGCTGTGCGCACCGTCGAGCGCTACCTTACTATCTGGCAGAAAACCTGTGCGATAGAGTCTGTCTCGCGAGGCCATTATCGCCGCATCACTGTATAATATATCTATAGTGGCGGATTGGCGGAATGGCGGAAACTTGACAATTCACAAGGGAATAATATAGCTGTTGTCCTTTGATGCGATGATGTCATCCTGAGCCACGCGAAGGATCTCTCAGTGGACTCTGCCAGTGATTTTGTGAGATGTTTCACTTCGTTGCCTTTGGCCCCTACGGGCGGCGAACTTCGTTTCAACATGACACGATACGCTTTAGACAACTGCTATATTATTACCATTCACAATTCTCATTTACCTGCCGGATGGCAACCTTCAATTTTCAATTCTCAATTCGATATGCGTTACCGCTTAGCCCATTCACGAGACATCAAGAGGAATCGTTGGAACAATGTCTGCCCTAGGGAAAACGCATTATGAAATCGCACTAAAAATATGTCTTAATGATTTATGTTTCAGTAGACTTTCCTCTCGCAAATGTTTAATTTTCACACAGAAATCTCCACGGATTTTTCTGGTGCATCTGCCCTGTGTCAACCGCGACATCCTGAAGGATTTCTACTCGGTATTCAAGGCGGCCGACGAGGACCTGCAGTTCGTGCTGCTCACGGGCGTGACCAAGTTCTCGCAGGTGAGCGTGTTCAGCGGCTTCAACCAGCCTGCCGACATCAGCATGGACCGCCGCTACGAAGCGCTGTGCGGCATCACCGAGTCGGAGCTGTTTCTCGCCCTAGTGGCGATGCTGATGAGCTTCCCGTTCTCTGACTATCCTGAAGATGTCATCGTCGTGCACAGCTTCGTGCTCTCTAATGTCCTACTGCCCTATCACCACATTGGTCTTTCCCGTCACTTTGGCTTGGTTCCCACCGCCATAGACATTGCGCTTCACCTCACCGCCAGCGATATGTACGTTGGTATTGCCTTCCACAGCTGCTGCATTGCCGCCACCGAAGACGTCGCCTCCGCGCACCACATCCTCGCTGTTCACTCTCTCGATATACCCCACGGTGCCGCCCGTCATCTTCACTTGCGGATTGCCGGTGACCACGGCAGTCTCACCAAGGCCACCGCCATAGATGGCATGGCGCACTGTACCACTCTGCATATTCACCAGCGGACTGCCTGTATAGGCTGCCTTGTTGCCTGCACCATATACATAGTCCGAGGTACCGCCCTGCACATTGACCGTTACTCCCAGGCTCTTGATGCCACTCTGGTTGTTGGTGCCAAACACATTGCCCACCTTTCCAGAGAGGATGTTTACCGTAGTGACATTGCCTACATCTGCCCGGTTGGCTCCTCCGTAGACTTCGTTGATGCGGTATGTGTCGGCCGATTCGATGGTGACCTGTGTGGTGCCTTTCACTCTCGACATGTTGCCACCTCCATAAACGCCGCCATCGACCTGTGAGGCTCCTCCCACATACACCGTCGTGTTGCCTGACACCTCACCCATCACCGACATGTCTTCGGTGGTGTATATCTCCTTCTTGTTGATGTTGACATAGGGTGTTGTAAGGTTGGTCACCTGCACCCAGTAGCATGTGTCGGGCGTAACCTGTCCGAAGGAGGTAAAAGCACCTATTGCCTTGATGTAGGCAGAGTAGGTGGGCTGAGTAGCCGGATACACCACACATGGTGTGGCGGTAGCCGTATATCCGCCTCCAAACACGTTGCCGTATACGCGGCAGTTGGTGAGTGTAGAGTTTGCATTGCCATCCACGCGGCTTTGGCAACCTCCTCCGTAGAAGTCTTTCAGTACGGTGCAATTGTTCAGCCTTGAGGTCACTTGGCGTACTGTAGCCAACGACAGTGAGGCAAAATCGACGTAGAATCGTGCCACGCCGATGCCGGTACCTCCTGAATAGAGGAAATATTCAAATCCGTAGCCTGTGCCGAACTCATTCACATCGCCATTCTTCTGCAGGCGGCGGTTGACATAGTTGGCGAAAGCGAGTGGGAATACCTTGTCCTGATTGAACTGTACATTCGCATTCTGCTCCGTACGTATTCGGGTCAATGCCGTTCCGCCGTAGCCTCCTCCGTAGAACTCTCCGAACGTGGTGCCGTCGGCAGTGATGTTGATTCTCGTGCCTTCATTCATATTGCCCACTTTGGGCCCGCCACAGAAGAAGTCTACATAGCTGTTGTTTACGGCGATGTCTATGTTCCCCGTCACCGGTCTGTTGGCATTGGCGCCGCCCCCGTAGAAGTTGTCGATTAGTGCATGGTCTATTTTAGCGGTCACGCTGCCATTGACCGGCTCCATATAGGCGCCCAGGAATTCATGGAGGTAGCCACCATTGCACCAGAAGAGCACACTGCCAATGGTGGCAGCATCGGACTTTCGTCCTGTCATATAGCACTGCTCTATCTCTCCGCCACACACGTTGACGGGGCTTAATGTTGTTGTATGGGCATTGTCGTCGTGGTTGCCTGGGTAGAACTGCTTGATGTAGGCATTGCCTCCGATGCGTATGTAACCCAACTGATTTCCTGCTCCTCCTCTACTATGCACAATCTGATGATAGATACCGCCATTGGCAATCCAAGGACTTGTTCCACCATAGTAGCCGTCAAAGTATGAGGAGTTTATCTCGCACTCGGTCATAAGGCCCAAGTAGGTTTCCGTATATTCTGACCATCCTCTGCTATGCCAGATACCTATCGTGGGGACAGGCGTACTACCCTTTACGCGGGCTGCCATACCGAGACCCACATTGGTCACGAAATCAAAACGGTGGGGGCCGATAGGCGTACGGTCGGTCGTGTGGTACGAATACCAACAGTAGTCGGGTTCTTGATCCCTATCGCGGTCAATGGACATGATGGTATAAGGCTTATCTCCATTGAACTCCGTGCCTACCACTTCTTGATTGTAGTGATAGTTTCCTACCAATACGATGGCTTGGTCTGCCGGCATCTTGTCTTTTCCACCAGGCAGTTGACCGATGGCATCACTCAAGTCGGTGTATACCGTCTTTCCGTTATACTGCCCTCCGATGGCTGTGCCGATATTGCGTGTGTTGGCATAATTCTGGTCGTAAGCCAAGTCATAGTAGGCATCGCGCAAATATACACAGTCGGCCCAGTGCGCAGTTATCGTGATTGCTGTCACTCCCTTCGGAATAACGAGATTACCTCCTTGGGCATAGACATAGTTGCCATTGTTAGCATACAGGTCCTTGGCCTTACATTCGGGGTCGGCAAAGTTGTAACGATTGTCTCCTGTGGTTGTAAACTGACCTTGCGTGCCCCCTGTCATGGATGTAATCTCCCAGCCGGTAATAATGCGGTCTCTATATGTGTTGCCTACGGCCTGCGGTGTCCATCCCGTAAATTCATTGGCAAAAGGCAACACCACCTTGCCATAAGTATAGTCCCATCGCGCTGTATCCATATCGGTGATGGGCAATGTAGCATTGTAGCTCCTGCCATTGATGACAACCGTAGCGTTCACGCTGCCCACCTGCTTTCCGGCATAGGCTTCTGCCGTGACAGGAATCTCTCTGTCGAGTGTCTTGCGGGTATTGGGAGTCCACTCCTTGATGATGGGGTAAGGAGCCACCTTGGTATCGAGTACCCATTGCCCTATTGCTTCATTTTGGCTTGCATCAGCAAAGCAGTAGAGTGCGGCCAGTTCTCGATGCGAGTTCAGTATATGCCTGTAAAACTCAAAGCGCGTAAGATAGCTGTCATCGCTGATGGATTGTGCGCATCCGTAGTCGTAGTTCTCCGAATATCCGACATTCAGGCGGTAGTAGTTGTAGGTGTTTACTCCCCTTTCGTTGCCGATTTCATTTCCGCCATAGATTGGGTAGACATTGCTCCCGAGTGGCTTCCCATAGTATGCGCAGTTCATTACGAGTGTCCCGCTGTTCCCAGTTACCGTCGAGGTGGTCGCAGCCGTTCCTGTTATGCGACCTACGATGCCACCTACATACGAGCCTCCCATGATATCGGCAAAGCTGTAGCAGTTGATTACACGCGAGTTGCCCTGCAACTCACCTACGATACTGCCAGTGTAGGCTGTTCCGCTGATGGTACTTCTGTTCGTGGCACGCACTCCGCAATTATAGATACGTGTCGCCCCAGAGGCTGTGGCTGCGATAGCTCCTACATTGCCCGCACCCGATATGTTGACATCATCGAGCACCACATTCCTGATGGTGGCACCGTCTGCTTCGATAAAAAGCGAGGCGACCAATCCCGAAACGATATGGTATTGCCCGTCAAGAACTCCCGTGAAACGGTCGACAGGGACGTTGTATCCCGAGATGTCGCCCGTCAGTCTCACATGGTACTTTTGCGTGGGGTTTACATTCGCCTGATTAGCAAAGGCTATCCACTCGTCCATCGAGGCTATCAAGTAGGGCGAGGCCTCCGTGCCATTTCCCTGCAAGACGGCTGTTGACGTTGTGTAATAACGAGAGGAGACAGGAGATGATTGGTATCCCGATTTTATTGCGATAGCCCTCACCAGCGTTTTGTCCCCGACCTTAAACGGAGCATGATATACCGTTGAGGTTTCCGTAGGAACTTCTCCATTGACCGTGTAGTAGATGACAGCATCGGCCAGTGTGGAAGCGATGCTGACCGTTCCATCATCAGCAATGGTTATTGTAGGGACGGGAGCGACTACATTTGCCACCATGGAGGCCTCGTCCGAATCATCATAACCCTGCAATGTTCCCAATACCCTGATGCGGTCCCCATCATTAAGTTTGGGTTTATTGTTCCCATCGTATACAGCAGAGGCCACTGTCGGGGTATCTCCATTGATGGTGTAGCGGAAAGTCACCCCTGCCAAAGAGCAGGAGATTGTAGCATAACCATCTCCGTCGATTGTAATCACTGGAGTAGGCACCTTGAGCTTCTCCAACATCCACATCGAATTTCCGCCGTCAGGATGGTTGTAGAGACCGATGGTGTTGCCTTCCGCTCTTCCGCCCCAAATGTTGAAGCTATAGTTGTTATTGTTAATAGGTGCTATGGCATAAGCGCCAGGGTAGTTGTTGTTCGTGTAGAAGTAGAAATAATTGCGGTTGTTATTATTTGTAGCACGCAGCTGGACTGACTGATTGGTATTCACGTCGCCATTCCTGTAGATGTAGAGTCCCGTAGTAACATGCTGAATCCGATACCTGTTGTTGTTCACAGCTTCCACCCTCCAAAGTAGATCATCTGACTTTGTGCGACTTACGGTAAGGTATGAATTGGCGGCATTTGACACAGGCTTCAGATATAGGTCCTGAGCCGTATAGCATTTGATGAGATATACCCCTTCCGTAATCGTAGCCTGTGCCCTTGCTCCCAGGACAAAAGCCGCCAGCAAGGCAAGCATCACAGCTATGCGCCGTATGAGGGTAGGCGTGCAGTATGACGATGTCGTACAAAGGTGTTCGTCATTCCAAGTTCCTGGGGTATCAGTTGTCAGTAGCATAGGTCGTATGGAGTTCTTTCTTGTCGATTTTCAATCTGTTTCTCTGCACATATGCGCTCGCATCATTCACGGGCGCGTACGAAACATGCAAAAGTAGCAAAAAGAAACTGAATGGCAAAACAACTGCCACAATTTAACAATGAAGTCCTACAAATGAAGAGTTGTCATAAGCAAGGCAATCAGCCTTGATGGGGATAACCGACGCCTCCCTACGCTGACTGATACAGGATTTGCACAAGAATCATTGGCAAAAGTGTACAGTAATACAATCGCATGATATAATCCAGTAAAACGCATTATCAGGGAAAACGCATTATAAAAATATTCCCGTTTCACGCAGCTTTTTTGTCTCACGCGAAACGTGTTCGCCGCCCGAAGGGGCTAAAGGCAATCTCGCAAATCACGCGAAAACGCATCATTTCACTCGCGTTTGCCATCCGGACGGCTACATAC
>JAZPZS010000177.1:0-4036 GCA_045544835.1 Bacteroidaceae bacterium
CACCATCTGCATACCGAAGCGGAAGAGCTGGGGCTTGCCCTCCTTATTCTCGCCAGCCTTGAGCGATTGGTTCACTACAAGCTGTCCGTCAGCAGTGAGGGTATACTTCATCAGGAGAGTAGCCTCGAGCTTGGGCAGCTCATACTCGGCTGTAACTACCATGTTGTTGCCCTCCTTGGCCCACTTGAACGAGTCGCGCTTCAGGCGCAGGCGGGCTCCTTCCAGTCGACGAAGCGACGCTGCAGGTTAGCACCGAAGTCATTGTCGGTCGGTGCACGCCAGAAGTTAGGTTTCAGGGCATGACCCTTCTCCATCATCGGAGTGTCATTAACGTCGATATACTCGATCCAGCCGTTCCAGCGGTTCCATGTCACGGTGAGGTCGCCACCCTTGAGGATGAGGCAGGCCAGATGCACGTCCTCGCTTACGGGAGCGCCCTCGGCAGCAACGATAGACTCAACAGTAGGATAGGCATACTCGGTGAGCTGGAACTGCTCGTGAGCCACCATGAAGTCCTTGGCGAGCAGGGGCTGAGCCTCCTTGAGGTGGAACTCCACGTTGAGGAAGTACTCCTTGCCGTTCTCGGCAGGGTGCTTGAAGCCCTTGAGGGTAACCACCTTCTTGCTCTGTGCAGGTACGTTGAGCTTGTCTACCTGACCGTTAGCCACAGCCTTACCCTCTTCGAGGAGTGTCCATGTGAGGCGCAGTCGCCCGAGTCGGGGCGCGGACTCGAGTGCGACAAGCTGAGCCGTGAGGCAGTGCTCAAGTTCTGGCAAGCCTACCCGCAGATGCTTATCGACCTTGCCGGGCACCATGCCGGCACCACCTTCACCCACTTTGAGATAGACAGCTACGAAGCTGGCGGACAGTCGTGGAGTGGTGTGCTTCCTGCAGAGTTCGAGCAGCGCCGTGGCTACAACCTCAGACCCTATATCCCCTATATGCTTGGCCGCTGCAAGACAGTGGGCGACAAGCAACTGACCGACAAGTTCAAGAAAGACTGGCAGAAGACCATTCAGGAACTGTTTGCCGAGAACTACTACGGCTACTTGGCCGAGCTTACGCGACAGACTCCGGGCATGAACCTCCTGATAGAGCCTTACGGCACGGGAGGGCAGCGCCCCTTCCGGGTACTCGACATCTATAAAATCTTGGAGGCAACGGGCGATGCCGTGGTGGCCACCGAGTTTTGGACCTACCCCAACTGGGGATGGAAGGATATGGGCCAGCATGAGAAGGTAATGCGCAACCTGCAACGCCCTATCCTCTATGCCGAGGCCTTCACCTGCTGGCCATTGAAGGCTTGGCAGGACGACCCGCAGTCGCTCAAGGCGGTATGCGACCGTGCCTACTGCACAGGAGTGAACCGCATGATGCTCCATGCCGGAGCTGCCAACCCTTGGCAGGGAGTAGAGCCAGGCATGTCGTTCGGGTTCTGGGGTACACAGTTTGTGCCCGGGCAGACGTGGTGGAAGGCTGGTGGAGCCAAGCAGCTGTTTGCCTACATGGCACGGTGCCAGTCGCTGCTGCAGCGCGGTGTGCCTGCCAAGGAGCAATTGCCCGCATTGCCCCACTTCAAGAGCTACCGCCGCACCGATGGTGACACCGATATCTACTTCTTCTGTAATCCTACGGCAACAGCAGCGACCGACACACTGCCCCTCACCTTCGACGGACGCTCTGCAGAGGTGTGGAACCCCTACACGAAGGAGATGTATGCCTGCACGGGGCCTGCACTCACCATCGAGCCCTACGGCTCACGCTTCGTGATCTTGCGTACTGGCATCTCCGACAAGGCGGCACCTGAGGAGCATACCGTTGTCTCGACCATCCCAATCGGTGGCAGCTGGGTGCTCAGCTTCCCCGAGGTCGGCACCATAGTGACCGATACGCTATGCTCGTGGACAACGCTCTCGGCTCACGACATGAAGTACTTCTCGGGTACGGCTACCTACAGCATCAATCTCCGATTGAAGAAAAAGCAACTGCGCGACAAGGATGCCCGCTACATCCTCTCGCTCGGTGAGGTGAAAAACATGGCGTAGGTGACGGTCAACGGCATCTCCTGTCCCGTGCTGTGGAAGGCACCCTTCGAATGCGACGTTACTGCTGCCCTGCGCAAGGGCGACAACACGATAGAGGTGCAGGTGACCAACCTTTGGCCCAACCGCATGATCGGTGATGAGCAGCACCCCGATGACATCGTATGGAGCGATGCACTCCACTACGAATATGCACCGGGTAATCCTGCCATCGGACGCTATATGATGGAGGTGCCCGATTGGTTACGCCATGGCCACCCACGCCCCTCTCAGGAACGAAAGTCGGTTTACGTGTTCAAGTTCTTCGAGAAATACTCCCCTCTGCTTCCCTCGGGCCTCATGGGTCCTGTAGAGGTGAAAGTGCTGCATTAGCGGAAGGGGCTTTCGTTGTGCCGAAGAAGTGGTATTTCTACCAAGACTAAAGAATCAAAAATATAGAAAAACGCGTAGTTCATTTTCTCGATGAGATGGGTGCATTTTATAGCGCGTGCTTTATTTTTCTTAGGGTTGTCTCCGCCGAATGTATGAAATGGTGGTTTGAGTGTATGAAATGTTGGGGGAATGGTGATAAATATGGATATTATTGATTACTTTTGCAGCGCATTTCGAGGAATCGATACATTTATATATAATATGAAAACAAAAACTTTAGCAACTCTGGTCATTGCGGCATTTGCCACCGTGGCCTGCACCAACAACAAAACAATGGAATCAGGAATTAAATTGGAGAATCTGGACACGAAAGCCGTCCCTGGTGATGACTTCTTCCGCTATGCATGTGGCGGATGGATGGACAGCCACCCGCTCACCGACGAGTATTCACGCTTTGGCAGCTTCGACAAGCTGGCCGAGGATAACCGCGAGCAGCTGCGCACGCTCATCACAGGCATCGCAGAGGCTGAGAATGCGCCCGGCACTGTGGCTCAGAAGATTGGCGACCTTTACAATATGGCTATGGACAGCACTGCACGTAACGAACGCGGCATAGCTCCCATACAGCCTGTGATGGACCGTATCGCGGCCCTCAAGAAGAACAGCGAGGTGATGCCGCTGGTGGCTGAGCTCTCACGTCAGGGCATGGGCGGATTCTTCCACGTATATATTGATGCCGACATCATGAACAGCAAGCAGAACCTCGTGCAGCTGTATCAGGGTGGCATCTCATTGGGCGAGAAAGAGTATTACCTCGACACCGATGAGGCTACGACAGCCATCCGTGAGGCTTTCAAGAAGCATATCGTGAATATGTTCAAGCTGGCAGGATTTGACGAGGCTGCTGCTACCAAGAAGATGGAGGCAGTGATGAAGATTGAGACTGCACTGGCCGACAAGTCGTTCAGCGCAACAGAGCAGCGCAACCCTGCTGCCAACTATCATAAGATGACGATGGAGGAGCTCAAGGCTCAGTTCCCCGGTATCGATTGGGAAAACTACTTCAGCATTTTGGGCATCAATGGCCTGAAGGAGCTCAGCGTATCGCAGCTGGAGCCTATCCAAGAGGTGGCGCGCATCGTGAACGAGGAGCCGGTAGAGAACCTCATCGCTTATCTGCAGTGGCACCTGCTCGATGGCTCGGCCAACGAACTCAGCGATGCCTTTGCTGACGAGAGCTTCGACTTCTATGGCCGTACACTCAGCGGCCGCAAGGAGCAGCAACCTCGTTGGAAGCGTGCTGTGGATGTTGTCAACGGTGTGTTGGGCGAGGCTGTAGGTCAGATGTATGTGGAGAAGTACTTCCCCGCCGAGGCCAAGGAGCGTATGCTTACCCTCGTGAAGAACCTACAGGTGGCTCTCGGACAGCGTATCGATGCGCAGGATTGGATGAGCGACGACACCAAGAAGCGTGCTCACGAGAAGCTCAACTCCTTCATCGTCAAGGTGGGCTATCCCGACAAGTGGAAGGACTATACGGGCTTGGTTATCGACCCCGCGAAGACATATTCTGAGAACCTGATGGCTGCCAACGAGTTCTTCTGGAACGATATGATTGCCCG
>JAZPZS010000178.1:0-9389 GCA_045544835.1 Bacteroidaceae bacterium
GATAATATTGTTTGCATCCATATTGGCTGGAATCTTCTTTTGTAGAACAATCTTTTACCTAAAAACTTATACCTATTTTCTAATACGGCTGCAAAATTACATAAAAAAGAGACACGCACAATGTTTTTTGCTGATTATTATGCGCGATATATGCGAAACAGTAGACCGAAAATGAAATTATTTTGCATAAGAATAGATTTTATGCAATAAATCGGGGGTTGTTATGCGTTTTTACTCCAATGATAATAACATGATTACTCATATTCCTATGGGCACTTACGTTATCGTGGAATATTAAAGGATTGTTTTTGCGCTTAGTCCAAGAAACTTTATGATATCATCTCCTTATTGGTATCCTTGCAGTAAGGAAAACGCATTATGAAGTTTACGGGATTCTTGGTAGTTAATCATTGATTGTTTGCGCTTTACAAACTCCCCCTCTGTTTATAGAGGGGGTGCCCGTAGGGCGGGGACGTTATAAGCAAAGCGCGTAGTATATCAATTTGCAGCTTTTTCTCCGCACTTCGTTTGGAACTCCCTCCGCTTCACTACGTTCCGCTCGTTCCTCTATAAACAGAGGGACAGTTAGTTGGACGTTTTCATTAAGATGTCTTTATAATGCGTTTTCCCTGATCCTTGCAGTAAGCGCGAAGATAGAATGAAGCACTCGTTGAAATAATTATCCAAGCAAGTTTGATGTTTCTTGCCCGTTTATATGTATCTTTGCAACAAACAACTGACAGAACAGCTATACTGCATATTTACATGAAAGAAATCATCACCTTCCTTCAAGAACTACGGCAAAACAATAACCGTGAGTGGTTTATAGCTAACAAAGCTCGTTACACGGCTTTGCAGGCAAAGTTTTACACTTTTGTAGATGAACTCATTGGAGAGATTTCACGTTTTGACGATAGCATTACTGGCCTAACGGCCAAAGACTGTACTTACCGCATCTATCGTGATGTGCGCTTCAGCACCGACAAGAGTCCTTACAAAGTACACATGGGGGCTTTCATCTGTCCCGGCGGCAAGAAATCGGGTTACTCAGGTTACTACTTTCATGTGGGCCCTGGCGGTGAGGGATATCCCTATGGCCATATGTTGGCAACAGGCGATTATTGCCACGAACCTAAGGCATTGCAAATCATCCGTGAGGACATTGCGGGCGGAGAGGGCGATTTCGATGCTATCGTACGATCCGTGGCTCCGACCTTCACCCTCGACTATGACAGCTCTTTGAAACGTAATCCTAAAGGATTTGAGCAAGAGACCCTGTATACTGAATATCTGCGTTTGAAAGCCTTTTGTCTAACCCATATCCCTAGCGACGAGTTCATGTGTAGTCCTAACCTAGCACAGCGCGTAGCAGCACTTTTTCACCAAACGAAACCATTTCTATCCTATATCAATAGAGCTATCAACTATTCCAAGGAGGAACAATAGCCAATACTCCTATATAATATTATGTAAGTATTTGGTGTGTTATGAAAAGAAATGTTTACCTTTGTGCCCAATTGATGATAAATTGTCATTAAAACAGACTGAAACATATACAAAATAACAAATACAGAACACTATGTATACCGTAGTAAGCAAACAACAGTTTTCTGAGAAGGTTTTCAAACTTGAGATTACCGCTCCGCTCATTGCACGCTCACGCAAGGCGGGCCATTTCGTTATAGTACGCCTCGGTGAGAAGGGCGAGCGTGTACCCCTCACCATTGCCGGTGCCGATGTAGAGAAGGGCACTATCACACTGGTCATCCAGAAGGTAGGCCACTCATCGACCTCCATCTGTGACCTGGGCGTAGGCGACCAGATTGCCGATATCGTAGGTCCGCTCGGACAGGCTACCCACATCGAGAACTTCGGCACGGTAGTGTGTGCCGGTGGTGGCGTAGGTGTAGCGCCCATGCTCCCCATCATACAGGCCCTGAAGGCTGCGGGCAACCGCGTCATCTCAGTGCTGGCAGGCCGCTCCAAGGACCTTATCATATTGGAGGAAGAGGTGCGCAAGAGCTCCGACGAGGTAGTGATCATGACCGATGACGGCTCATACGGCACCAAGGGACTCGTGACCGAGGGTATAGAGAGCATCATCAAGCGCGAGAAGGTGGACAAGTGCTTTGCCATCGGCCCTGCCATCATGATGAAGTTCGTATGCTTACTGACCAAGAAATACGAGATACCCACCGACGTATCGCTCAACACGATCATGGTAGACGGTACGGGTATGTGCGGTGCTTGCCGTGTCACCGTAGGTGGCAAGACCAAGTTTGTATGTGTCGACGGCCCCGAGTTTGACGGCCATCAGGTAGACTTCGACGAGATGCTCAAGCGTATGGGTGCCTTCAAGGACATCGAAGTACATGAAATGGAGAAGCCCGAACATGTGCATCCTGTAGTATCCGAAGCATCGGAGTGCCCGAAGGGCACAGAGTGCTCTGAGAACTCAGAAGCAGTAGCGTCTCAAACCGTGGACATCGACCGCAACAGCGAATGGCGCGAGGCCCTGCGCAAGAGCATGAAGCCGAAGGAGCGCACTGCCATAGAGCGCTGCGTGATGCCCGAGCTCGACCCCGCCTATCGCCGCCACAAGCTGCGCGAGGAGGTAAACCAGGGACTCACCATGGAGCAGGCACTCACCGAGGCCAAGCGCTGTCTCGACTGCGCCAACCCCACCTGTATGGAAGGTTGTCCCGTGAGCATCAACATACCCTCGTTCATCAAGAACATCGAGCGTGGCGAGATACTCGAAGCAGCCCGCGTGCTCAAGCTCACCTCGGCCCTGCCCGCCGTATGTGGCCGCGTATGTCCGCAAGAGAAGCAGTGCGAGAGCCGCTGCATACACCTCAAGATGGGCCACAAGCCCGTAGCCATAGGCTACCTCGAGCGCTTCGCTGCCGACTATGAGAGAGAGCATGGAGTTGCAGGTACCAACTCAGAACTCAAAACTCAAAACTCAGAATTGATAAAGGTTGCCGTCGTAGGTTCAGGCCCCGCCGGCCTCAGCTTTGCCGGTGACATGGCCAAGAGGGGCTTCGACGTCACCGTATACGAGGCGCTGCACGAGATTGGCGGCGTATTGAAGTATGGTATCCCCGAGTTCCGCCTCCCCAACCACATCGTAGACGTGGAGATTGAGGGCCTGCGCCGCCTTGGTGTACACTTCGTGAAGGACTGCATCATAGGCAAGACGCTCACCGTAGAGCAGCTCGAAGCCGAGGGATACAAGGGTATCTTCATCGCCTCAGGAGCCGGCCTGCCCAACTTCATGAACATCCCCGGCGAGAACAGCACAGGCATATTCTCATCGAACGAATACCTTACCCGCGTCAACCTCATGGATGCCTCGAACCCCGAGACCGACACTCCCGTTATCTTCGGCAAGCGCGTGGCTGTCATCGGTGGCGGTAACACCGCCATGGACTCGGTGCGCACAGCCCTGCGCCTCGGTGCCGAGCGTGCCATGATCATCTATCGCCGCAGCGAGGAGGAGATGCCCGCCCGTGTAGAGGAGGTGAAGCATGCCAAGGAGGAGGGCGTAGAGTTCCTCACCCTGCACAACCCCATCGAGTACATTGCCGACGAGAAGGGCCGCGTGAAGCAGGTAGTGCTGCAGAAGATGGAGCTGGGCGAGCCCGATGCCAGCGGACGCCGCAGTCCTGTGGCCATCCCCGGAGCCACCGAGACCATCGACATCGACATGGCCATTGTAGCCGTAGGTGTGAGTCCCAACCCCATCGTGCCCACCTCAGTGAAGGGCCTCGAGCTGGGTCGCAAGAACACCATTGCCGTGAACGACGACATGCAGTCGAACATCCCCACCATCTATGCCGGTGGCGACATCGTGCGTGGCGGTGCTACGGTAATCCTCGCCATGGGCGACGGACGCCGTGCCGCAGCAGCCATGGCCAAGAGACTCCAAGGTGAGTAAAACATCGCAAGAAATTCGTTCAAATAAAAAGAGAGTGGCTTCAAACCACTCTCTCTTTATATCTATTCATCTGCGTTCATTTCTTCACTTTCGCCCTCCGGGCCATTTTATGCGCTGCCTTCTGATGACGTTTCATCGCCTTGGTGTCTTTCTCCTTGAGCACGGTCGCTATCTCATGCGCAATGACTGCCGCTCCGTCAGGATTAGGATGAATCCTGTCAGGCAACAGATGGCGATAAGGTGCAAATGCCGTATAGAGGTCGATTACTGGTAAATTCATTTCTGTAGCTACCTCTTCGATGTAAGGTATCACATGATGCAGAGTGATGCTGTCGTTGATATCTTTTCCCCGACGCGAACTTGGTATAGGATAGCACAAGTATACTTGCGGATGACTGGGTAACTCCTGAAAACTGCGGATGAGTACACGCAAGTCATCCTTGAATTCCGCATGATACTTCCAATTATGAGATTTCGAGTCATTGGTTCCGAGCTTGATGGTAACAATATCGGGTTCGAAAGCCAATGCATCACGATACACCTGCTCCTTCATGTAGGGGCGGTCGCCCTTATTGAGTAGCGTACGTCCTCCGATGCCGAAATTACGAACATCGTACTTGCTTGACCCTAGCAGGCGGTTGAGCACAGCTGGGTAACTATCGTTAGCCCGGTCCTTGATGCCCGATCCATAGGTAATGCTGTTGCCTATGCAAGCAATCTTTATCTTCTCGGTCTCTTGCGCTGTAGCTATACCTATATATACTAGGGCGCTCAGTAGTAGTATCGTCTTTTTCATATTATATAGGGTTGAGGGAGGATGGATTATGGATTATGGTTTTTCTCTACCCCTAAACTCTAAACCCTCAACCATAAACCCTCAACCCTTAACTCATTAAAGTGTTACTCCCGTTTTGAATATAGCTATCTCGCGGTAGTTCTTTTTCTCGTTGTTCACCTCTTCGCCACTGGCTACACGGATGATGTAGTCGATGAAGCGCTCGAGGGTGGCACTCATGGGCTCATCCTCGATGATTACGCCAGCATTGAAGTCAATCCATGTGGGCTTGTTCTTGGCAAGCGTGCTGTTGGTCGATATCTTCATGGTGGGAACGAAGGTGCCGAAAGGTGTGCCGCGTCCTGTGGTGAAGAGCACGATGTGGCATCCGCAGGCAGCGAGGGCTGTTGATGCTACAAGGTCGTTGCCAGGTGCTGAGAGCAAGCTGAGACCCTTCACGCTGAGGCGGTCGCCATAGCCCATGACGCCCGATACGTAGCTCTTGCCGCACTTCTGTGTACAGCCCAATGCTTTTTCCTCAAGGGTTGATATTCCGCCTGCCTTGTTGCCTGGTGAGGGGTTTTCACCCACTGGCTCACCGTGGCTGAGGAAGTAATCCTTGAAGTCATTGATGAGGTGTACGGTCTGCTCGAAGAGATCGCGATTCTCGCAACGGTTCATCAATATGGTCTCTGCACCAAACATTTCGGGTACTTCGGTGAGTACAGAGGTGCCGCCTTGTGCGATGAGGAAGTCCGAGAACTCGCCCAACAAGGGGTTGGCTGTGATGCCCGAGAATCCGTCGGAACCACCACACTTGAGACCAACGCGCAACTCTGACAGAGGAATATCGGTGCGCACATCCTTGCTTGCTAGATTGTATATCTCGCGTAGCAGGCTCATGCCCTCGCCAATCTCATCCTCGCTCTTCTGTGCCACCATGAACTTGATGCGGCTCTCGTCATACTCGCCCACGAACTCGCGGAACACGTCGGGCTGGTTGTTCTCGCATCCAAGACCTACGACAAGCACGCCGCCAGCGTTGGGGTGTAACACCATGTCGCGCAGAATCTTTTTCGTGTTCTCGTGGTCGTCGCCCAGCTGTGAGCAACCATAGTTATGCGGGAAGGGCACGATAGCATCCACTCCCTTGCCGCCTGTCTCCTGCTGGAGTAGTGCAGCCAACTGGTTGGCTATGCCATTTACGCAACCTACGGTAGGGATAATCCATATCTCGTTGCGGATGCCCACCTCGCCATTGGCACGGCGATAACCCTTGAAGGTCAAATCCTTCTTTGCTATATCGAGCGTTACGGGATGCGGCTCGTAAGTGTAGTCGAGCAGTCCTGCGAGGTTGGTCTTCACGTGGTTCTCGTTTATCCAATCGCCCCGCTTCACGGATTTGATAGCATGTCCAATAGGATAGCCGTACTTGATAATGTTCTCTCCTTCGGCAAGGTCCTTCAAGGAAACCTTATGTCCGGCAGGGATGTCCTCATTCACTGTCACAGTATCACCTGCTACAGTGATTTGTTCACCAGCCTTAAGCGGCTCGATAGCTACGGCCACATTGTCGGCCGCATTGATCTTGAGATACGTGGTTTTCATTTTTATATTTTTTAGAATGTTGTATTATTCAATTCGAGTACGAATATACGGAAAGTTATGCATTGTCAAAAGTTTTTTCGAAAAAAAGCATCTTATCAGCAAATAAATGTATGAAGTTTTTTGATATCTTTACATGTATAGATTGTGACGAATACTTGCTGTTTGGTCGACGCACTCTCTACCTGATGCATGGTAACAAATAAAGTATATATCCTATATTAATAAGGTACAGCTAAAAGTGAGGAGGACCTGCCCGTAGGCAAGTCCTCCTCTTGATTTGTCAAAGTATCTTGTAGCAGATTACTCTTCCACAGCAGCCTGAGCCGCAGCGAGGCGTGCGATAGGAACGCGGAAGGGTGAACATGATACATAGTTGAGACCTACCTTGTGGCAGAACTTAACTGATGAGGGCTCACCACCGTGCTCACCGCAGATACCACACTTGAGCTCGGGACGAACTGCGCGACCACGCTCTACAGCCATCTCTACGAGCTGACCTACACCGTTCTGGTCGAGTACCTGGAAGGGGTCTACCTTCAAGATCTTCTTCTCCAAGTATACGGGGAGGAATGAAGCGATGTCGTCACGTGAGTAACCGAAGGTCATCTGTGTCAAGTCGTTGGTACCGAATGAGAAGTACTCGGCACGGCTTGCGATGCGGTTAGCTGTAAGAGCAGCACGAGGAATCTCAATCATAGTACCTACCTTGAACTCTACGCTCTCGCCTTCCTCAGCGAAGAGGGCAGCAGCTGTCTCGCGGATTACCTTCTCCTGAGCCTCAAACTCGTAAAGAATACCTGTCAGAGGAACCATGATTTCGGGATGGGGATCGTGACCCTCCTTCTTCAACTGGATAGCTGCACCGAGGATGGCGCGAGTCTGCATCTCAGTGATTTCGGGATAGGTGTTACCCAAGCGGCAACCGCGGTGACCGAGCATCGGGTTAGCCTCGCAGAGGCTGTCAACACGCTGCTGGATGTACTCTACAGTTACGCCCATAGCCTTAGCCATCTCTTCCTGACCCTTAAGATCGTGGGGGACGAACTCGTGCAAAGGAGGATCGAGCAGACGTACGTTCACGGGACAGCCGTCCATTGCCTTGAAGATACCGTAGAAGTCGGCCTTCTGGTAGGGCAACAGCTTAGCGAGAGCAGCCTTGCGGCCTTCTGCATCCTGTGAAAGGATCATCTCACGCATAGCAACGATCTTCTCTGCCTCGAAGAACATGTGCTCGGTACGGCAAAGACCGATACCTACAGCACCGAAGTCGCGAGCAACTTGTGCATCGTGGGGAGTATCAGCGTTGGTACGAACAACGAGCTTTGTATATTTCTCGCAGAGAGCCATCAAATCGGCGAAGTCGCCTGAAAGCTCAGCAGCCTTGGTTTCAACCTGACCGTTGTAGATTTCACCGGTAGTACCGTTGAGTGAGATGAAGTCACCCTCCTTCAATACAACACCGTCAACCTCTACAGTGCGAGCCTTGTAGTCGATATTCAGAGCACCTGCACCTGATACGCAGCACTTACCCATACCACGGGCAACAACGGCAGCGTGAGAGGTCATACCACCACGAGCAGTCAAGATACCCTCGGCAACGGCCATACCAGCGAGGTCTTCGGGAGATGTCTCGATACGAACCATGATAACCTTCTTGCCATCCTCGGCCCACTTAGCGGCGTCGTCAGCGAAGAATACGATCTGACCGGTAGCAGCACCAGGAGATGCGGGAAGACCACGGGTCAATACCTTAGCGCTCTTCAGTGCAGCCTTGTCAAATACGGGGTGGAGAAGCTCGTCGAGCTTGTTGGGCTCGCAACGCTTGATAGCTGTCTTCTCGTCGATGAGACCTTCGCGGAGCAGGTCCATAGCGATCTTAACCATCGCTGAACCGGTACGCTTACCGTTACGTGTCTGGAGGAACCAGAGCTTGCCTTCCTGTACGGTGAACTCCATATCCTGCATGTCGCGGTAGTGGTTCTCGAGCTTGTTCTGCAATGAGTCGAGCTCCTTGTAGATCTCGGGCATTGCCTCCTCCATAGAAGGATACTTGGCTACGCGCTCTTCCTCAGAGATGCCAGCACGCTCAGCCCAACGCTGTGAACCGATCTTGGTAATCTGCTGCGGTGTGCGGATACCAGCTACTACGTCCTCACCCTGTGCGTTGATAAGGTACTCACCATTGAAGAGGTTCTCACCATTACCAGCATCACGGCTAAAGCATACACCTGTAGCTGATGTCTCACCCATGTTACCGAATACCATAGCCTGTACGTTTACAGCAGTACCCCACTCAGCAGGGATGCCCTCCATCTTACGATAGAGGATAGCGCGCTCGTTCATCCAGCTGTCGAATACAGCGCAGATAGCGCCCCAGAGCTGTTCGTAAGCGTCGGTGGGGAAGTCCTGACCGGTCTGAGCCTTAACGGCAGCCTTGAACTTCTTAACCAACTCCTTGAGGTCTTCTACCTCGAGCTCGTTGTCAAGCTTCACGCCCTTAGCCTCCTTCACCTCTTCGATGATAGCCTCGAACGGATCGATATCTTCTTTGTTAACCGGCTTCATGCCCAATACTACGTCACCGTACATCTGTACGAAACGACGGTATGAGTCCCATGCAAAGCGTGCATTGCCAGTCTTGCGTACCATACCCTCTACTACTTCGTCGTTCAAACCGAGGTTGAGGATAGTATCCATCATACCGGGCATTGAAGCGCGAGCACCAGAACGCACTGATACCAACAAGGGGTTCTCTACATCACCGAACTTAGAGTTCATCAAAGTCTCAACGTGTGCTACAGCAGCATGTACGTCGTCCTTCAACAACTCTACAACTTCAGCCTTGCCCAAACGATAGTAATCGTTACAAGTGTCTGTGGTAATGGTGAAACCGGGAGGCACGGGTACACCAATCAGGTTCATCTCAGCCAGATTGGCACCTTTACCACCGAGCAGATTTCTCATGTCTGCCTTACCTTCGGCCTTACCGTTACCGAATAAGTAAACTCTTTTTTCGCTCATAATTTTAGTTAATTATTAAGTGTAAAATATGATAGTTGTGTAATA
>JAZPZS010000179.1:0-5324 GCA_045544835.1 Bacteroidaceae bacterium
TAGGTATATAGTGTTATACATTATATCTGTTCCCTTTTGCCGCTACCCCCTCCGCTTCGTCTCTTCGTTCCTCCGCTCGTCCCCCTTAAAGGGCGACAGTTCTTTTTAATTTGTCATTGCACTGTCCCTCTTTAAGGGGGACGAGTGAAGTGGGCTGGGCGAACGGAACGGAGGGGGTAACCTCCAAGTTTTCGTCATCGTTGTTCGAAGAACTTCCGCAAAGTTACGATGCCGCCAACAGCGCTTGTTCTGCAATTGATATGCTACGTAAGGAAAAATAATAAACAAGTTATATTTTCCAACGTTAACGATGACGATAACATCAACCATACTGCCTCTATTCGGCCACAAAGATACAATTCCACGAAAGCGGAATCAATAGAATAATTTCGCACCTTAGAAGTTGGAAAATCGCCAAGAGTTTTGTACTTTTGTATCAAACAAAGTTATTTACCGCTGCGCAAGAGTAACCTTGATGTTGCGCAACAGCAAGGTTGCCGTTGTGCAAAGGTAACGTTGCCGTTGGGCAGCGGTAAATAGATTGGAAAAGAATTAATCCACTAACTATAAGCCCTTATGACGGAAAAGACAACAACCAAGAAATCAGGCACTATTGCCTATCAGTTGCGTAGGCAAAATGACCTCACGGGAACTGCCACAGAGAAGAATCCGCAGATGGCGGTGACCGTAGTGAACAGCAAGCTCACCACCACGAAGGAGCTGGCAGAGTATATCAACTTCGCGTGTAGCGTGACCGAGTCGGACATAGCGGCCGTGTTGCAGGCCCTCGGCAAGTGCGTGTGTGATGAACTGCTCGATGGCAACCGCGTGGAGATAGACCACATTGGTACCTTCAGCCTGTCGCTCACCTGTGGCCGCAAGAAGCTGGAAGACCGCGTGACGAAGAACGATATCCGCGTGAAGAACATCCTCTTCACTCCCTGCGCGGAGATGAAGCAGGCCATGCGCGGTGCCGATATCGTGAGCGGAGGCCCCAATCCCAACAAGCGGCTGACCGATGAGGTGATACTGCGCCGTGTGGCAAAGTACCTCGATGAGCACGAGTATATGCAGCGCCGCGAGTTTGAGTCGGTATGTGAATGCTCGCGCTATACCGCCACGAAGAAGCTCAAGGAGCTGGTGCGCTCAGGTAAGCTACGTGCCATGGGCTCGAAGAACGTACGGTTCTATGTGAAGGGAAGTTTGTAACGTTTAAGGTTTAACGTTTAACGATGAACGGATAATACAGGTGACGGACACTGGCGTACGTGGATTATTGTACGCAGTGTCCGCCATTAGTCTATTTATTCACAGTGCCTTATCTCGATATGGCGGACACCGGCAGATGGAATACATAGAATGCTTTTATGGTGTCCAGCGAGCGAAGAATAGCTGGACAACCTATTCGGAAGCATTTGTATTTAGTAGCATCTAAGTCTCTCTGAACTTCTTTGGGGTTATGCCTGTATGTGTCCTGAAGTAGCGGGTGAAAGCTGATTGCTCGCTGAATCCGAGTTCGTGAGCTATCTGCTGGATGCTCTTGTGTTGTTCGTATGACAATAGTATTTTTGCTTTGATGATGACGTGGCGGCTTATCCAGTCGCTGGCGGCAATGCCTGTGGTTTGCTTGATGACGGTGGCGAAGTACTTGGGGGTGAGGCAGAGTAGATTGGCGTAGAATGACACCTCGCGCGACTCGCGGTAGTGGGTAGCTACAGCATCGTAGAAGCGTTCGAAAAGCTGCTCGTGTAGCAGTGCCTGTTTGGGGATTTCGGGATATGCGTTGCGGATGTACTCGTTGCTCAGTGAAGCTATGATATTGATGAGTGAAGCGATGAGTTCGTCGGCCTTGGAATGGCTGCAGTCGGATAGATGTTGTAGGAACTTGAGGCCTGCGTACATCGTGTCGAACTGTTGTGGCGTGAGTTTCAGTGTGGGGGTATGTATCAAGTACTGATACTTTCCCAGTACACCGGCTATCTGAAGTCGCTCCAAATAGGCCTTGGGGATGAATACGGATAGTACTTCATAGTCGAGACTGATACTGGTGTGTGAGAGTACGTGATCGGGGAGCAGCCAGCATATCTCGCCAGCATGTAGGTCGCAGGGCCTGTAGTTGTAGTAGCCGTGTGCCTCGCCCTTTCTGCACATACCTATGTAATAATAGGGCGAGTGATAGTCTTGGTGGAGGAATGGTACTAATGATACGCCCTCCAATATGGCCATGCGGTCGGTAAGTCTTCCGGTTCTCACGAGGCCTATTAATTCTTGCATCTTGTCTTTATCCATTGTAACAGAAGTGCTTTGGACGGCATAAAGTTACAAACTTTTATTCATATGACCGTTCATAATCCGACCTTTTGCACAATTTTTCCATACATTTGATAAGCGTTTTATTGTTCTATGTTTTTATCTTTGCCATCGAAATGTTAAATAGTATGTGCCATGAGAAAACTATTGTTATTGTTGTTGATGTCTGTATCGGTGCTGATGGTACAGGCTGGCGTATATCATTACTTGACATTTGAGAGAACTGACGGGGAAAAAGTTTCCATCGATGTGTCTTCGTTGACGTTGGCCATCGATGGAAACACACTGACTGCCGGTTCTGAGTCGTTTATGATAGGAGATTTGGTCAAGATGTATTTCTCGGCTTCTGATGAGACGACGGTGACGGGTATTGATACCCATCTGCTGAAGGAGGCTGCCGAGATCTATGACCTGAAGGGTAACCGCGTGTCAAAACTTCAAGCGAAGGATGGGGTGTATGTGGTTAAGACAAAGGAAGGAAACTATAAGTTGGTGAAGAAATGAGAAAGATACTGACCTCTATATGTGCTCTCGTGTTGGCGATAGCAGCTGGAGCACAGACTCTGCATGTGAAGGTGGGTAACGTGACTTATTTGTTTCCGGCCTCGCAAACAGGCGATATGACTTATGCCGATGGTACTGCGCTTACTGTCATGGGAAAGACCTTTGTGCTGTCTGAAGTCAGCGGAATGATAGTAGATGATACCCCTGTGACCGACAATCAGGTAGACATCACCTACCATGATACCTCTGCTGTGGTGACTGTAGCTGGCAACGTAGCCCAGTACGTAACACCTACTGTCAGCGGAGCCTATGTCAGCATCGAGCAAAGCAATACGGACGCTGTGGACGGTGACGAGATTACCTATCAGCTAAGCGGTAAATCGGCCGACGGGCAGTGCGCTCTCTGGACTATATAAATGTACGATAGCGCTATCGGGTGTAGACCTGAGCTGTGCATCGGGGCCTGCCATCAACATTGCCAACAAGAAACGTATTCAGTTCAGCGCAAAGAGAGACACGGAGAATACATTGGCCGACTGCACAGGTGGTGTTCATAAAGGTTGCATCTATTCGAAGGGGCAACTGCAGCTGCAGGGAAACGACACATTGAATGTCATCGGTAATACCGAACATGCCATCAAGAGTGCCGACTATATTGAAGTGAAGAACCTGACGCTGAACATTGCTGGCTCGGTGGGCGACGGAATCAATTGTAACGGCTACTTCCAGATGGAGAGTGGCACGCTGACGATGACTGGCATCGGTGATGAGGGCATACAGTGTGACCTCGATGGTACTACAGCCACAGCTGCCACCGACGATGACCATACTGATGAGGATACGGGTAGCATCTATATAGATGGTGGAACATTGACCGTCACAGGTTCGGCTACTGCAGCCAAGTGTGTCAAGGCTGAGGGTGACATCGTAGTCAGTGGTGGAGCGGTGATGCTCAATGCCGATGGCGACATTGACCTCACAGATACCAACGATATCTCCTATACAGCAGGCTTCAAGGCTGATGGAGGCTTTACGCTGCGTGGTGGCGACATCACTATTGTCGTGAATGGGGCGGCAGGTCGCGGTATTGCTTGTGACGGTGTATTTGCCACTGCCTCGTCAAGCACAGGCGTACTGACCATTACCAATAAAGGTGCTACCAGTTCGTCAAGTACTTACTTCTGCACAGCCAAGGGTATCAAGGCTGGCGAGGTAGCCATCAATGGCGGTACGATAAATGTTGCTATGGCTGGGGCTGCCAGCAAGGGCATCAAGGCCGATAGTGGTAATATGGTCATCAGCGGAGGTGTCATCTCAGTAGAGTGTACAGGAGCAGGAGCTACAGACCAGACAGCCAGTGACGGTAAGGGATGCGCGGGACTTGATGCCGACTACGATATGACAATCTCGGGAGGCACCATCACACTCCTTAGTACGGGTACTGGAGGAAAAGGGCTGAAATGCGACAGCACACTGACCATCACTGGAGGTGTCCTCAATGCCACAGCTTCGGGAGGCAACTACAGCTCTGGCAGCTACTCGGCATCGGCCAAGGCCATTAAGGCAGGTACCAAAGTTGCGACTGGGGATAGTGGTTCGACAAGTGGAAGCAGCAATAGACCGGGAAGACCGGGTGGCAGTAATACTACGACGTATACCTACTCAGGAGGTCTTGTTGTCAATGGAGGTACAATCATAGCTATTGCTAAGAGTCATGAGGCCATAGAATCGAAGAGTACTATCACGATTACCGATGGATATGTCTATGCCGAGTCGAGCGACGATGCCATCAATTCGGGTAGTGACTTTACCATCAGCGGTGGTTATGTGATGGGCAATAGTACGGGCAATGATGCCCTTGATGCCAATGGCAATTTCTATGTCAAGGGTGGCAATGTGTTTGCTGTTGCCGCCTCAAGTCCTGAGGTGGGACTTGATGCCAATACCGAGGGTGGTTACAAACTATATGTCACTGGTGGTAATGTGGTGGCTATCGGTGGACTCGAAAGCGGAAGTAGTCTTAGCGGAGTGACCTCGAAGTCGGCTTCCTACAGCAAGGGCAGCTGGTATGTATTCCAAAGCGGTGGTGCCACACAGTTCCACTTCAAGGTACCCTCCAATAGCAGGATGCCAAGCAAAATGACTATCGTTTCCGGTAGCACACCGTCGGTATCTACCGCGTCATCCGTTACTAGCAATATCTGGAATGGCTATGGCCAAGCAGACTGACGGGTTTATTGGCTAACATATAATTATGTACAAAATGGAGCATCCCAGGGGATGCTCCATTTTTTGATTGTATGCTTGTGTTGCCTTAGATGAGGAAGCCGAGCAATACACCGGCGGCACAGGCCGAGCCGATAACACCGGCTACGTTGGGACCCATGGCATTCATGAGCAGGTAGTTGGTGGGGTCGGCCTTCTGACCCTCGTCGTGAGAGATACGGGCTGCCATAGGCACGGCAGATACACCGGCGTTGCCGATGAGCGGGTTGATCTTCTTGCCCTTC
>JAZPZS010000180.1:0-34045 GCA_045544835.1 Bacteroidaceae bacterium
GCGCAGGACAAAAAGGTGAGAGTGACGGGTAATGTCACTGATTATGAAACGGCCGAGCCTGTAGGTATGGCCACGGTGCAGTTGCTGGCATTGCCAGACAGCAGTTTCCAGCTGGGTGCAACTACCGATGAAAAGGGACGCTTCGAGTTAGATGATCGTCTTCAGCTCGGTAACTATTTGGTGAAGGTCTCGTTTGTGGGCTATGGCGACGAGCACCGTACATTTACAGTGGCCGATGATACACGTCGTGTGCGCTTTGATTCTATTCGTCTCAAGACTGATGCTTTGCTGCTCAAGGAAGCCGTTATCGAGGCTCAGATGGCTCAAGTACAAGTCGTAGATGATACAGTAGTGTTCAACGCCGAGGCTTTCCGAGTGCCTGAAGGATCAATGCTTGAGGAACTTATCCGTAAGCTCCCAGGCTATGAGGTTGGTGATGACGGCACAGTGACTTATAATGGTCAGACAGTGAGCAAGATTTTGGTCGATGGTAAGGAGTTCTTCTCAAACGACAAGTCGATAGCCATGAAGAACTTGCCTGCCAATATGGTCAAGAAGATTAAAAGCTATGAGAAGAAGAGCGATTTGGCCGAAGTTACTGGTATTGACGATGGTGAAGAGGAACTTGTGCTTGACCTCACGGTGAAGGACGATGCGAAGAAGGGTTGGTTCTCGAATATTGACTTAGGCTATGGACGCCCCACTCAGGAGACGGCCTACGATATCCATAATCTGTATACAGTGAAGGGCAGCGTGAACCGCTTTAAGGAGAATGAGTTCTATTCGGTGATTCTTTCTACAAACAACGTGAACGACAATGGCTTCCCCGGTGGCGGTGGCCGTGGCGGTCGTGGCGGTGGCAATGGGATGAACCAGAGTTCGATGGGTGGCTTTACCATGGCACGCAACTTCGGTGAAGAGATCAGGAAGAACAAGACTCGCTATTCGTTGGGTGGTAATGTACGTTTCTCGCACAGAGACTCCGATTCGCAGAGCATGACCGCTTCGGAGACCTTCTTGACGCAGGGTAGCAATAACTCGTTCTCAAATAGTACAAGCCGCTCGCTCAGCAACAGTCTGAGCTTGAATGCCGACATGCGTTTTGAGTGGAACCCCGATACGATGACCAATATCGTATTCCGTCCCGGTGTGTCGCACTCTACATCAGGAAACTCTTCGGAAAACCTCTCGGCAACCTTCAATAAAGACCCCTATGCGGTGCTCGATGAGCACTTTGCTGATGAGGACTATGGACCTCTGGATTCTGCTTGGGTCGATGACAGTCGTATCAACTATGGTAACCGTCAGTCGGCAGGAGGCAGTGAGAATACTTCGGTAAACGGTAATATCCAGTTTAACCGCCGTTTCGGAAACGAGGGCCGTAACCTCACCCTGCGTATTGCTGGAGGCTACAATACAAGTGAGAGTTTCTCTAACTCGACCTCATTTACCCGTTTCTATCAGCGTAACGACAGTACATCTACTATTAATCGCTACAACACCACGCCATCGAAGAGCTACAATTATAATGCCCGTGCCATGTGGAGCGAACCCTTGTGGGATGCTACTTTCCTGCAGCTGAGCTATCAGTTTGACTATCGCTACAACGACAGCAAGCGCTCTACCTTTGACTTGCCCGACAACCTTGAATACTGGCAACTCCCTGATTGGATTCTTCCCGATGATTATGAGCGCTATTTGAGCGAGGAGCTTAGTCGTTTTGCTACGTATGAGAATTTTGACCACGACATTACTGCTCAGCTCCGCTTCATTCGCGAGAAGTATAACATGAATGTGGGTCTTACCCTCTTGCCTCAGCGCAGTAAGATGAACTATCAGTATATGGGGCATGATATTGATACCGTGCGCACTGTCTTCAATTTCACTCCTACGATGAATTTCCGCTATCGTTGGACGAAGCAGCGCAACCTGCAGATCAACTATCGTGGTCGCAGCAGTCAGCCTTCTATGACCGACCTTCTCCCCATTACCGACGACAGCAATCCGCTGAATATCACCATGGGTAACCCCGGATTGAAGCCTACGTTCAACAATAGCCTTAACGTGCGTTTCCGCGACTTCAATGTGGAGCGTCTTCAGAATATCTCGGCCAATATCGGTATGGGGAGCACGCTCAACAGCATTGTCAACAAGATTACCTATAATGAGGAGACGGGTGGACGCATCTCGCAGCCGACCAACCTTGAAGGCTGGTGGAGCAACTGGAACGCCAATGCCGGCATAGCCTATAACACGGCACTCCCCAATCAGAACTACAAGGTGAGCTCATCTACCAATGCCCGATACAGCTATCAGGAGGGATATGTGCGTACCGCTACCACATCGGGCGAATTCCCCCTTGCAGCCACTCGCTCTATCAATCTCTCTGAGCGCCTGACAGGTACGTATCAGAATGATTGGTTTGAGATTACTTTGCATGGCTCGCTCAACTATAGCCGTGCCCGCAACAACTTGCAGCCCACGGCCAATCGCGATACCTATTCGTTCTCCTATGGACCGTCTACCAATATCAATCTACCTTGGTGGAACCTCAGAGTATCGTCAGATATAGGTATGAACAGCCGCCGAGGATATAGCGATCCCGAGTTCAATACGGATGAGCTTATCTGGAATGCACAAATCTCGAAGAGTTTCCTGGCACAGAATGCGGCCACCGTGAGCGTGCAGTTCTACGACATCCTCGGTCAGCAGAGCAATGTGAGCCGTGTCATCAATGCCACCATGCGCAGCGATACGCAGTACAACACGGTGAACAGCTACTTCATGGTGCATTTCATTTATCGACTTAACCTCTTTGGTGATAGAGATTCGCGCAGCGAGATGCGCGGTCGAGGTGGTGACCGCCCTGAGATGCCGATGGGTGGAGGTGACCGTCCTATGAGAGGCGGTTTTGGTGGCTCCGGAGGCGGATTTGGCCCTATGTAAAGAAAAAAAATATAACTTTTTTTGATTTCTTTGCCAAAAATGCTTGCATTGTTTTGATTTTTACTATATTTGCATTCGTAATCAATAAATTGTAAAGGAAATGAAAGAACTTATTGCACAAATTCAGGAAAAGTATGCTGCTTATGCAGCAGATGCAGCTCTCCAGGCTGAAAAGGGAAACAAGGCTGCTGGTACACGCGCTCGTAAGGCTTCTCTCGAGATCGAGAAGTTGATGAAAGAGTTCCGCAAAGTTTCTTTGGAAGAGTCTAAGAAGTAATTCTACGCTTAGCAACATTAGAAAAAGGCCATTGATACTCATCGGTATCAGTGGTTTTTTGTTTATTTACCCTACGAAAAGGGCTTTTTAACAAAAGAATGTTATATTTTACTATATAGAGGATAGAAAGTAAGATAGAATCACTACCTTTGATGTCTCAAAAGTATTATCATGCTGACATTGGCCGACACATCAGGATCCCTTTTCACTCTCATCCTTGAGGCTCTGTTCCTCATTGTTTGGGTAGGCACCATCATTGTGGTCATCACGGAGAACCGCAATCCGGTGAAGACGCTGGCTTGGGTGATGGTACTGGTGTTCCTGCCCGTGATAGGCTTTGTCCTGTATATCTTCTTCGGCATGGACATGCGGCGTACGCGCATCATCGGTAAGCGTAGCCTCTCGAAGCTCTCCCATAAGCCTCTGCTCAACTTTGCCGACTATGCTGTGAGCACGCCTCCTGCTCCCTATGAGAAGTTGGTGAACATGATGAAGAGGGCCAGCTTTTCCTACCTGCTCGGCGACAATAAGGTGCAGGTGTTTGTCGACTTCCCGATGATGCTTCAGGATATGCTTCGCTCCATCGCGTTGGCCAAGCACCATATACATGTGCAGTTCTATATCTTTATGGACGATGCCGTGGGGCGTTTTCTGCGCGATGTGCTTATCGACAAGGCTCGACAGGGTGTCAAGGTGCGCCTGCTCTATGATGATGTGGGCTCGTGGAAAGCCAAGAACCGTTTCTTCCGCGAGATGAAGGAGGCAGGTATTGAGGTGTATCCATTCGGAGAGGTAAAGTTTGCCGCTCTCTCGCAGCGTGTCAACTACCGTAACCACCGCAAGGTTGTGATTGTCGATGGTGAGGTGGGCTATATCGGTGGAATGAATGTTGCCGAGCGCTACTACAAAGGTGTTTCGTGGGGGCAGTGGAGAGATACTCATCTGCGCATCGATGGTATGGCTGTCAATGCCCTGCAGATGTCGTTCTTCGTTGACTGGTACTATGCTACGCGTGAGCTTGTGAGCAATGCCGTTTATTTTCCCAAGGTGTCGCGTCAGGGCAATACCGATATGCAGATTGTCACCTCTTATCCGATGGGTGAGTGGAAGAGTATCATGCAGGGATTGTTGCAAGTGATAAGCCAGAGTCGCCGCTATCTATATATACAGACTCCCTATTTCTTGCCTACCGAGCCTATCCTTATGGCCTTGCGCAATGCTGCTTTGGCCGGTGTGGATGTGCGCCTTATGGTGCCACGTCGTGGCGATAGCTTGCTGGCAGATCTTGCATCGCATTCCTATTATAAGGAGGCGATGACGGCTGGAATCAAGATTTATCAGTACGAGGCGGGTTACCTGCACTCGAAGGTTGTCCTTGCCGATGATAATTTCGTCACCGTGGGCTCTACAAACATTGATTTCCGCAGCTTCGAGCATAACTTCGAGATCAATGCTTTCATCTACGACCCTGAGGTGGTGCGTGAGATGAAGCGTATCTTTATGTACGACTTGGAGCACTCAAAGCGTGTCGTTGTCTCTGAATGGAGAAAGCGGCCCTTGTGGAACCGCTTTTGGGAGTCTCTCGTCAGACTATTGTCTCCGTTGCTGTAGGATATAGCATCCATTATGGTGCTCTATCGTATTCTTTAACCTATACATGTATAAGTAGAAAAGTAGAAAGGGGGTGTGTTGCACACTCCTTTCTGCTGCTTGTAGCTTATTGTTTCATTCTGTTTATTCATTGTTTCATCATCAGCGTACCTTGTGGTGTGATGCCTTCGGCGCTGATTTCTAATTGCTTGGAGTAACTGTTGTTGTAGAATAGTACCATGGCGGATCCTTCATCATCGGTCGTGAGTGAGGGATTCCAGTAGAGTGTGCGCCGATAGTCTACATCACCCTTTATGGGACCCTCAGGATATTCTGGCGCATAGAAGGTGGGCGTTTCGGAATAGCCTCGGAACAAGGTCTGACGCTGTCCCTTCACTGAGGAACGGCGCATCCCTTTGGGCAGCATGGTGATGTCCACGACGTAAAGGCCGCGCGACAGGACGATGTCCCCTAAGTTCTTGTTCCCGTTCAGCTCGTTCATCTGCTCCAAGGTCAGCACATCGCGTACAAAGGGGATGGATACGTAGTCGAAGGGGCTGTCGTAGACGATGATGGACTTCACATCCTCCATGTCTATCTCGAATCCGGGAGTGTAGCTCTCCTTCATCCACTTGCCTCCGTCGTCGTGGAGGTACCACAGCACCCTGCGGCTGTTGATTGGACACTGTTCCAAGGACCAAGTCATCAGCTCTTCCCGTGTGGTGAGCTCGGCAGGTATCACTCCGTCGTATCGGGTGAGGTCAACGTCGTACCCCTTTTCCTTTAGGTAGTCGCGTACCAGATAGGTGTGATTCCCCTGATCGAGGTGAAGTTCGGTGTCTTCCACGGCATCGTATGCCTTGAAGGTGAGGAAGTCTACATATTTCTTTCGGCCATAGACGTCAATGTTTTCGAGGAGGAATACGCTGTCGGGCACGGCTTGCAGGAAGGGGTCTTTGGCTGCAACTTCTGTGAATAGGGTGTCGCTCGATAAAGCATGTGTTGGAAGATAGGTGTCCGCAGCGGTGTATGCTCTGACCTCGGGGCGTGAGGCTCTGTCGAGACGGATACGGCATTTTTGCTCTTTGCCGTCCTTTGATACGGAGATGAACATATCCCATTTTCCGTCGAATTCCTCTACGGCAAAGCCGAAGCATCCGTTCTCGTCTGTTACTACCGTGGTCTCCTGCTTGTGGGCTCTGTCGGGTGAGTAAAGTTTCAGCTGCACTGTGGCGCCTTCGATCGGTTTGTCTTTTGAGTAGCCCAGCACGCATCCGTCGATGACAAGTCCGTCTTCTACGAAGTGTTTCACATAGAATGGCTCTACGCGAGCCATCTTGGACCAGTTGTAGCGTGTCCAGCCTTGTGTCATCATCAAAAGGTCCAGCTCGGCGGTGTGTACACTGCCTGTTGGGCCGAAGTAGTATCCCGGGTTATGGATGTATCCCCTCAGGTCTGAGGATAGCAGCATGTGGGTGTATATATTATCGGTATAGGCTGTCCCGAAATCCTGGTTGTCGCGCACGGCGAACGATATGGTAGCCGGCTGAGGTGTGCCATCGGCCGCCATCGTGCTCACCTTCATCTGTATGGGTGCGAAGGGCTCATGCTGGGTTCCCGATGCCGCCACGGTGATATGTCCGGCTTTGATGCCATTGTCGATGAAGAGATGACGTTGGGCCAGGACCTCGCCTCTCGCGTTGAACATGTGTAGCTGGTGTACACCTGTGGAGAGTTTCTCTTTGGGAATGGCAATAGCGGCTTTTCCGCGACTTACCGATGTCGTGTCGAAGTAGCTCACTGCCCCGCGGCTAATGAGCATCACTCCCAGCAATTCATCAGGGCATCCGGCATGTCCTGAGAGTAGAATGTCAATCTGCTCATGATGTAGGTTGTCTACGCGGAGGGTGTAGCCCTCTTCTGTGGCGTTGGGTAGCTTGAAGGTGTATTCTTTTCCCCCATAGGTTACCTCTATGCTATGGCGCCGTTTGGTCGGGGTGAAGTCGAAGTATCCCATGCCCTCATGAATAGTCTCAAAGGTTATGGCTTGTTCATCTCCCTCGGTCTTCACCTTTCCGCTGACGGATGCTCCTATGCCATTCTCATTCATAGCTTTGAATGCTATGCGATTGGGTATGCCTTGCACCAGGGAACCTCCTTCGGGGTAGAATGTCATGTTCAGCTTCTTGACTTTTTCCGCTTGGGGGCGTTGCTGCTCATAGGGGTTGTCCCATCGCCGCATGGTAGGGTTGCTGTAGTCTCCCTCCTTCTCGGGGGCTTCATATACAGGGAATACACGCGAGAACACCCCTGTGTCATCGAAGTTGAGCATGGTACGTGTGTAGGCTCTGACCTCATAGAACCCACTTGGCAATGGTGTCACGCCGCGCAGGGCACGTGCCTCGTCGATGGGGACGTCGACCAATGGGAGCGAGCCATGAGCTTGTCCGTTCTCTACCTTCAGCTTTAGCTGCTTCAGTACAACGCCGTTGGGCGAGAGTAGTTCCACATATACCACTTTGCTTTGTGCGGGTGCTTGTGTGGCGGCATTTACCACGTAGGCTGAGAACCAGATGATGTCGCCTTGGAAATAAGCAGTGTTATCAAAATGCATGTATACCTTCTCTTGCTGGCATATCTGGCTGAACTGGTATGCGTTTTGTGCATACGAGAGCAATGCGTGAAAGGCCGTGTTTTGTGCTCCGGCGAATGAGATGCTGCATAAGAACAGCGTTACGGGAAGGGCGTACTTCTTCATTTTAACAACATTATTTATTGCAAAGTAACACGATTTATAGTAGAATAACAAGTCATGATACTTTTTTTACAATAGATTATCTATAGTCCTATCTGCGGGCGCTGAAGAACTCCTTCATTAGTTTAGCGCACTCTTCAGCCATCACGCCTTCTGTCACCTCGGTCTTGGGGTGCAATGCTTGTGGAGCAAACTTGCGGAATCCACGCTTCTCATCGGTTGTGCCATAGACGAGCCGTTGCAACTGTGCCCATCCTAGCGCTCCGGCACACATCACACAGGGTTCTACTGTGACGTAGAGCGTACAGTCGCTCAGGTATTTCCCGCCGAGGAAGTTTGCTGCAGCTGTCACTGCCTGCATCTCGGCATGGGCCGTCACATCGGTAAGCGTCTCCGTGAGGTTATGTGCACGTGCTATCACACGTCCCTTGCACACCACCACGGCTCCTACAGGTACCTCGCCTTCGTCGTAAGCTTGTTGTGCCTCGTCGAGTGCAATCTTCATGTAACGCAAGTCTTCGTTGGAGGTGCTCATCATCGGCGCATGTCATGTTCGTTGAACAGGGTGGGGTAGTCCTGACCCAGATTTTGGTGGATAAAGGCCAGTAAGGTCTCCCTCATCCAACGGCTTTTGTTTGAGATCTTGTATTTGCGCAGATATCTGTCGATGATGCGCATCTCGTCGTCGCTTACCAGGCATACGAGGCGCGCTTGGCGTGTTACTTCGCTCTTTGTCTGCTTTTGTGGTTTCTTCATACCTGTTCGTATTAGTCTCACGCAATGTGTGTTTGCTCTGCAAAGATACATATAGTCATTTGCATTTACAAAAGGTTGCGTGATAAAAACACATGCGCCCGCTACATCGCGGGGTGCATCCTGGTATTTGTGTCAGCTTTTTGTTTGCTCGGAACGCGTTTATCTCCTTCTCACCTTGCCAATGCCGCTGCTGCGGATGTTGGTATGCTTAGGCTCGCCCTTATAATAGATGCTGCCTACCCCATTTGCCTGGCAGGTGAAGCGCTCGGTCACGTAGCACTCGATGCCCCCCACCCCATTGAGGTCGGCCGTGAGGTCGGGAGTTTCAAGGTCAAAGGCTTCGATGTTGCCCACGCCGTCGGACTTGAACACAGCACGCTTCGTGGCCTTTCCCGTGAGTATGATGTTGCCTACACCCTCATTGATAACCTGCAGAATCTCGCACCGTAGGTCGTCGAAAGTGATATTGCCCACTCCTTCGTTGGTCACCGTCATCATCTGTGCCTCAAAGGCACCCTTCAGGTGGATATTACCCACGCCTTCATTATATACCATATCTACGGTGGGGGTTACGATGCGAATATCGATGCCATTGTTCTTCTTCACCTTATACTCTTTGGTCGATTTCACGGTCAATGTACCGTTCTTGCTCACCTCAGGCTCTATGAGGCGGATGATGTGCTCGGACCCGCGTGCCTCTATCAGGTATTCGTCGCCCTGCTCGATGGTGATGTTGGCCACCACATCGCAGTATACGGCACTGAACTCGGCCAGCTCCATGCGTGCTATCACGCCACGGCTCTTCTCAGGTGCTGCATTCGGCTCCTCACTCATAGGGCTACTCCACACTGTCGTGGCATTCATAGGCATGGTTGTTGCCAACATACCGCCCCATATACACACTGCTATCAATGACTTTTTCATATCCTTTTTCGTTTTAGTTGTTCTGCATTCTATGCATTAGACGTAACGAACACCCCAAAAAGTTGCAACAGGCAGAATATTTTTTCACTTTTTTTCTCTTCGCCTATTTTTCGCTTCGCTGATACCCATCTGCATCGCGGTTCTCACGACTCTGCATGGAAGGCTCCTCAGCACTCACGGTACGAGTCTCGGCCTCCATGGCCAGTATTCCGACACCCAACCGTCTGTGCAGCCACAGCGTAGCAAGCACAAAGGCTACCGTTGCTATCGCAGCCCATGTCCACATCATGGCCTCGTCCTGCACCTGCTCTTCGAGAGGGATGTCTCCGTAGAGTATCATATTGACTGCCGCCACGGAGTTGTTGAGCACGTGGCCTATGATGCCGGGCAGCAGACTGCTAGTGCGGTAGTAGAGCCATCCGAACATCACACCCAGGAGGAAGGCAAAGGGTATCTGTGCAGGGTTCATGTGCACCACACCGAAGACGAGCGACGACACGATGATGGCGCCCCACGGATTCTGCCACATACGGAGCAGCCGTCCCTCAATAGCGCCACGGAAGAGCATCTCTTCCAATATCGGGGCCAGCAGCGCTATGGAGAGCAGTCCGAGAGGATTGCGGCTCATCTCGATGAAGGTGTCCTCCATCGTATTGGGAATGCCTGCTTGCTCGATGAGCAGATTGAGCACATACATCGCGGCGAATACAAACACTATCGACACAAGCAGCACCTGACGGCTTACCTCTCTATATTTATCGCGCGAGAGATCTACATACTTGAAATGCAGAAGATGCCACATCATTACCACGGTTGATGCCACCATAGCCACAGAGGTTGTCATCGTCAGGTCCATCGGCGCGATGTATTTCGACGCCAGCATCGCCACAACACTGAATCCCAGCTGATAGCCGAAATAGTAGATAATTAGTTTTACGATTGTTAGCATGTTATGTTGTTTTTAAGTTTTGAGTTCTTTGACAACAGACAACGGACAACAGTCATTGCTGCTTCGCAGCGGTTGATGGCTATGATGGTTGAAAAGTTGTGTGTCATCTCGAACGAACCAACGGTCGACGCCCGAAGGGGCTGAAGTCAAAGATTGTGTCATCTCGAACGGATGTGAGAGATCCCTCGCGCTGCTCGGGATGACACGCTGGGCGTCGACCTTCGGTTCATCATTCACCATTCATCTCCCTTACCCTCTCCTTGTCGGCATTGAGTTGGGCAATGAGGTCGTCGAGGCTTTCGAAGGGTTTCTCGTCGCGCAGTCGTTCCATCACCTTCAACCGTAGTGAACGCCCATAGAGGTCACCCTCAAAGTCGAGGATATGCACTTCAATGCTGCGCTCCTCACCATTGTTCACCGTAGGGCGATGGCCTATGTTGAGCATACCCATTCCTAATTGACAATTGACAATTGACAATTGACAATTATTTCCATCTCGATGATAGTTATCGTTCTCGTTGGTGTCATCGTTGTTAACGACGTTAACCCTCACCGCATACACTCCATCGGCAGGCAGCAGCTTATGCTCGTCGCTGACGCGTATGTTGGCTGTGGGAAACCCTATCTTACGGCCCACCTTATAGCCATCCACCACCTCTCCTTCGAGCAGGTAGCAGTAGCCCAGCAGGCTGTTGGCCTCAGCGATGCGCCCTTCCTTTATGCAGCGGCGTATGCGGGTGGAGCTCACCGCTTCGCAGCCATCCATACAGGCCTCACCACGCACCACCTCGATGCCCAGTTCCTCGCCATAACGTACATAGTCGTCGAACCCCTCACTACGCCCACGCCCGAAGCGATGGTCATAGCCGATGACCAGCACCTCCACGCCCAGCTGCTCCTTCAGCACCTGCTCCATGAACTCGCGTGCCGTGAGCTGTGCCATCTCGTGGGTGAAGGTGAGCAATGCCACCTCATCCATACCCGCCTGGCGCAATAACTCCACACGCTCATCGCGCGTCGTCAGTGAGGTACGCGCATTGCCACTCCCCTCCAACATCCGCTTGGGTGCCGTGTCGAAGGTCACCGCTGCAGCTCTCAAACCACGCTCATCGGCCATGCGGCGCACCTGGCCCAGCAGGCTCCTGTGGCCGCGATGTACCCCATCGAACGAACCTATCGTGGCAACGCACTTCAATGGAGAATGGAGAATGGAGAATGGAGAATTAAATGCTGAACTATGCATAGCAAGGAGAGTTTTTTAACTTTCAATTTTCAACTCGTCACGCCAGTCACAGTTCGCCTTCGGGCAGTAGGTGTGGAATCCCAGCGCCTCGGCTGCATCGCAGCTCACCTGCAGGTCATCAATGAAGAGCGTCTCTTCGGGCTTGATGCCTGCCAGCTGTGCCACCTTGAGGAAAGCCTCGGGCGTAGGTTTCAGTTCGTGTATCTCGTGTGAGAGGAATATCTTCTCGAAGTAGTCCTCGGCCTGCAAGCCCTTGTAGTCGAACCGCTTGCGTCCCTCCTCCCAGTGCACGGCATTCGTGTTGCTCAGCAGGAACAGGCGATAGCGCTCCTTCAGCCCCAGCAGCATATCCAATTTATAGGTCGGGATATCGAGCAGCAATGCATTCCAAGCCTCATCGATCTGCTCGTCGGTAAGTCCCGGAGCATAGATGCGGCGCACCGTATCATGAAACTCGGGCACCGTCATCAGCCCCTTCTCGAAGTCCATTAGGTCGGCACGCTGACCATAGGGATTGGTCAGCTCATCACTCACTTCTACGCCCAACTGGCGGAAAGCCTCGGTGCAGCGATGCTTGTCGAGGTGTATGAGTACACCGCCCCAGTCAAAGAGTATATTCTTTATCATAATATCTATATAATATCTATCTTAACCATTATAGATACAAAAGTACGACAAAAATCAGACATTTTAAATGTTTTTTCCACGAAACACTTGTAAATTTCAAACAAACCCCTTACCTTTGCACTTGCAATTTGAGGGTAACCTCATCATTGTGTCGGGCTTTTAGCTCAGTTGGTTAGAGCAACAGACTCATAATCTGGAGGTCCTAGGTTCAAGCCCTAGATGGCCCACGACAAAGAAGAGAAGCTAAGCATTTAGAAATAAATTGTTTAGCTTTTTTTATGTGCTTTTGTCAGATTGTAGTCGCTCATATTTCTGAAGAAACTGCTTAAAAATTGTTCTGTTGGTTCAATCAAATGAGGGCTGTTTAAGCAAATTTAGGAGCAGATTATGCATAGTGCTCTAGGGAAGGAATAAGACTGTTGGAATCTTAAGATTTGAGAAAAATGCGATAAAATCACAACTTTTAGATGATTAATTTTGTTTGAAATATCTGAAATCGCCACTTAATTTAAAATTTCATCCCATATAGTAATTTCGCCCCAATAGCAAAGTATGTAACCTAAAAAAGAGGGATTAGTGAAAATAAAACGCGAAATTTGCACCGAAACAAGCGAAAACAACATTATGATTAAGCATTATTTGAATTATGCGGAGTCGGCTATCAAGAATTATTGGAGCATGCCCGCATTTACCAACTACGGTAAGAATACCTTTACCTTCGGTCAAGTTGCAGAAAACATCGAGAGACTGCACATCCTGTTGCAAACTGCTGGCGTTGCCAAAGGCGATAAGATTGTCCTTTGCGCCAAGAACTCTGCCGAATGGGCAGCATCATTTATTGCTATAGGTACATACGATGGTGTGATGGTGCCCTTGCTCAACGACTTTACTACAGACAGTATACAGAAGCTCACCAATCACTCTGATGCCACTGCAATCTTCACCGAACCTGAGATTTGGGAAAAGATGAATGTCGAGGAGATGCCCAAACTGAATATCGCCATCAACATACAGAACTTCGCTCCAATCTATACGAGAGGGCATGAGGTGGATGCCAAAGCATTTCACGATCAGTGCGAACAGATTTTTAAGGAGCGCTTCCCTGAAGGCGTGAAGCCAGAGCATATCAGCTACCCTACAGGCAGCCTTGATGAACTGGAGCTGATTAACTACACTTCTGGAACAACAAGTGACCCGAAGGGCGTTATGCTGTCGGCACGCGCTATTAGTTCGAATATTGAGTTTGCGATTCCTAACATGCCCAATCAGCCCGGATGGCACATTCTATCCATGTTGCCCTTGGGTCACATGTATGGTATGGCATTCGAGTTTCTCTATCCTTTCGTGACGGGTTGCCACATTTACTTCCTTGGAAAGACTCCAACTCCTTCAATCCTCATCAAGGCGTTGGCCGAGGTAAAACCCTATATGCTGGTAACTGTACCTCTTGTTGTGGAGAAAATCTTCAAGGGCAAGGTGATGCCTACGCTCAACAAGCCTCACATGAAGCTGCTCACCGCTATCCCTGGTGTAAACAAGATTATCTATAACACCGTACGCAAGAAGTTGCTCGCCACATTCGGTGGCAATCTAGAGCGTGGTAGCCTTATCGTGGGTGGCGCTGCCATCAACGAAAAGGTGGAGAAACTGATGAAGAAAATGAACTTCCCCTACACCGTAGGCTATGGCATGACAGAGTGTGCCCCACTCATCTGCTACAGAAACTGGCGCGAGTTTGCTATGCGTTCGTGCGGAATGCCTGTTGATCGCCTCGAAGTACGTATCGACTCTGAAGACCCGCGAAATGTAGTAGGCGAGATTCAAATCAAGGGTGACAACGTGATGGACGGATACTACAAGAACCCCGAAGCTACCAAGCAGGCCTTCACTGAAGATGGCTGGCTCAGGAGTGGTGACCTCGGTGTCATCGATGCAGAGGGTAACGTGTTCATCAAGGGGCGCTCGAAGAATATGATTCTCAGCGCCAGCGGACAGAACATTTATCCCGAGGAAATTGAGGATAAGCTGAACAGTCAGCCTCTTGTGGCTGAATCTATTGTTATCAGTCGTGGCAAGAAGATTGTGGCGCTTGTAGTGCCTGATATGGATGCATTCAAGAAACTCGAGGGCAACACCAAAAGTGTCGACGAGATAATGAATGAATACTTAAAGATAGTGAATGCTGAACTGCCGGTATACAGCAAAGTAGGCCAAATTGAGCTCCGTGAGGAGCCCTTCGAGAAGACTCCGAAGCGCAGTATCAAGCGTTTCCTCTACTCGTAAAATCTAAATGGTTGTAGGCTGCCATTCTGGAGGCCGTACAAAAAATGTTAAGTTTTCTTTCAAAAGTGCGAGTTTCTGCATAGAAATTCGTACTTTTGAAATCGAAAACGAATAATTTAAAATCTAATGGATTTTCTTACACAATATATACCTCGATACCTGCTCACTAAGCGTAACCAAGTCATTTTGGTGACCTCGGCTGCGGCATTTGCCCTCTTCTTTATTATCGTATACCAACCATTTGGTGTATTACAATGGGGGCGTGAGCGCGTGTCGGAGTTTATGTTTGTCATCTATTCGCTTCTCATTGTACTGTTAGGTATGAGCATCGTAGCCATCAGCCGCGTCATCATGTACTATCGTACCAAGAAGCACGAGATAAGCATTTTGAATTACGCCATATGGGTGTTTGTCGAGTTGGCCATTATGGCTATCGCCTATACCATTTGTTCCATCTTGGCCGATGTGCAGGAGGATATATGGGTAGCCTTCAAGAGCGCCCTACAGAATACCTCGCTCATTTTGCTTATTCCCTACATCATCTGTATCACCGCATTCACTCTACAGGACAAGAACGAGCGTCTGCGTCAGATAGAGGATGACTTTGACAAAGCGGTTGCACAGAAAATGGCAGGTAAGGGACTTATCTCTTTCTACGATGAACGGGGTGAGTTGCAGCTTTCTGTGACGAAAGAGAACCTGTTGTACATAGAGTCGGCCGACAATTACATCTACATTTGGTACATGAAGAACAATCAGCCCAAGAAACTCATACTGCGCAATACTCTAAAGCGCACCGCCGAATCGCTGGCTGAAACCAATGTGATGCGTTGTCATCGTGGATATATGGTCAATATGGAGCAAGTAAAAGTACTACGTCGCGAGAAGGAGAACTTCTATCTTGAACTAGGCATTGAGGGTGTAAAAGACATCCCCGTATCGAAAACCTATGGCGATGCAGTAATGAAGTGGCTATCCATGTAAAATATCTTCATTCATTCGTAGTATAATCCATTTTTTTACACTATCTTCGCAGTCATAAATTTAGGGAAAATCAGAATTCAAAACTTAAAAGATATGACTAAGAAGATTCTGTTGCTCGGTTCGGGCGAGTTGGGAAAAGAGTTTGTTATCGCTGCCAAGCGATTGGGCCAGTATGTAATTGCTTGCGATGCCTATGAAGGTGCTCCCGCCATGCAGGTGGCCGATGAGTACGAGGTGTTCAGCATGCTCGATGGTGATGCGCTGGAGGCTGTGGTTGCCAAGCACAACCCCGACATCATAGTACCCGAGATTGAGGCCATCCGTACGGAACGTCTTTACGGATTCGAGGAACAGGGTATACAGGTGGTACCCAGTGCCAAGGCGGTAAACTATACGATGAATCGCAAGGCCATCCGTGACCTGGCTGCTAAAGAATTGGGGCTGAAGACAGCCAAATACTTCTACGCCAAATCACTCGACGAGCTGCGAGAAGCTGCCGACAAGGTAGGTTTCCCCTGTGTAGTGAAACCTCTGATGTCGTCATCGGGCAAGGGACAGTCGCTCGTAAAGAGTGCCGACGAGCTGGAGCAGGCATGGATATACGGATGCGAGGGTAGCCGCGGCGATATTAAAGAACTCATCATTGAGGAGTTCATCCGATTCGACAGCGAGATAACCCTGCTCACCGTGACTCAGCAGAACGGTCCTACCCGTTTCTGCGCCCCCATCGGGCACGTACAGAAGAGCGGCGACTACCGCGAGAGCTTCCAACCCGCGCCCATCCGTCCCGATCACCTTGTCGAGGCCCAGCGTATGGCAGCCAAGGTAACCGAGGCACTCACTGGTGCTGGCATCTGGGGCGTAGAGTTCTTCCTCAGCAACGAGAATGGCGTATACTTCTCTGAACTATCGCCCCGTCCGCACGATACAGGTATGGTCACATTGGCTGGCACACAGCACCTCAATGAGTTTGAGTTGCACGCCCGCGCCGTATTAGGACTCCCCATTGCAGAAATTGAGCAGTACCGCATGGGGGCTAGTGCCGTTATCTTATCACCCATTGCTTCGAAAGAGCAGCCTCGCTATCGCGGTATGGAAGAGGCTGTAGCTGAGGCTAACACCGATATCCGAATCTTTGGCAAGCCCTACACCAAGCTTAACCGTCGCATGGGCGTGGTTGTATGTAACGCCCCCAATGGCAGCGATATGGATGCACTGCGCGACAAGTGCAAGGCTGCTGCGGCCAAGGTGGAAGTGTACTAAGAAACACCATTATTTTAGAATCTTTCACCCTATTTATTTTATTTCTATTATTAATTGTTGTACATTTGCAGCCGATTTAGACAATTAGAGACGCCTTCGACGAACAAGATCAACATACAGACACACTGACGAGCATACACGCTCCGGCTACCTGCCGCCACGTATTACAGACATAACTCGGCAAGCGCCCCATTCGGGGTGCAAGTTGTTTCTTTTGTCTTTTTTTATTAACACACTGAATTATGGAAGAACAATTAATATACATCATCATGCTCATCTCGATAGCGTTATCGGCTTTGTGCTCAACGCTTGAGGCAACATTATTATCCACTCCCCTATCCTATATCGCGGGCCTCGAGGAACAGGGAACCAAAGGAGCAAACAGGCTAAAGCGACTGAAGACCAACACCGACCGCCCCATCTCGGCTATCCTCTGCATCAACACCATTGCCAACACCGTAGGAGCCTCCATCGTAGGTTCGCTCGTGTATGAGGTCTATGGCGATGCGTTGGTAGGTGTCTTCTCCACCATCTTCACTCTATGCATCCTTATCCTGTCAGAGATTATCCCGAAGACCATCGGCACAAGCTACTGGCGCACACTGGCCATCCCGGCATCGGTGATTATCGACGGTATGATCTTCATCTCCTTCCCCCTGGTATGGGCATTGGAGCACCTGCAACGCCTTATTTCCTCGAAGTCGAACCAGGTGAGTGTAAGCCGTGAGGACATCTCGGCCATGGTGAGCGTAGCTACCGAGGAGGAGGTCATCGAAACAGAGGAGAAGAAGATGATACAAAACCTGCTTAAGCTTGATGAGGTGACCGCCCACGAGATTATGACTCCCAGCGTTGTCGTAGAGATGGTGCCGGGCAGCATGACTATACGCGAGTTCTACCAAAGCGACAACACCCATTCGCGCATACTTATCTATGATGAGGAGAACGACGAATACATCATAGGATACGTACTCCGCCAAGAGGTGTTGGAGAAGATGGCCGAGGACAAATTTAACATGCACCTCAGCGAAATTATCCGCCCCATCATGACCTTCGGCGAGGAGGACTCAGTAGCCGACATCTGGGAAAAACTTCTCGAGAAGAAGGAGCACATCTCAGCCATCCTCGATGAATATGGCTCGCTGCGCGGTATTGTTACCATGGAGGATGTCATCGAGACCATGCTCGGGCAGGAGATTGTAGACGAAAAAGACGAAGTGGTCGACATGCAGGAGTATGCAAAGGACCAATGGGAAAAGGCCCAAAAGGACATTGTGGCCATGAACGACTGACTATAATTATCTATGCATATGAAACGAATCTTCAATATATTCTCAGCAGCCTTGCTGTGCCTCAATTTGTGTGGGCAAACAGCAGTATTGAATGTGGATGTCTCATGCGAGGAAGTCACCATCAGCCCGACCCTGTACGGACTCTTCTATGAGGAGATCAACCATGCCGGTGAGGGTGGCCTCTATGCCGAACTCATCCAAAACCGCTCGTTTGAGGACGAGGACCGCCCCATCCGTAACCGCCGCTTTGGTGAGAATGGTGAGGGCGAGCGCTTCGGACGCCGTCCGCTACCGGGAATGATTCCTGCGTGGGTGAGTGCCAACAGTAAGGGAGCTGTATCGAAGATGGAGATCACCACCACGAACCTGCTCAACAAGGTGCAGCAGAAGGCACTCAAGTGGAGCATCACCGAGGCTTCAGTCGATGCACCGGCTGCCATTGCCAACACTGGCTTCTGGGGTATAAAGTCGGTAAAGGGCAATACCTATACGCTAACCTTCTGGGCACGTGCCGAAAAGAACTACAAGGGTACGCTCCGTGTAGGTCTACAGAGCAAGGACAGCGCGGTGTGGTATGCCGAGGCTGCTGTCAAAGGTAAGATTGGCAAGGCATGGAAGAAGTATTCCGTTACCTTTACCCCCGAGGCCAATGCCGACTATGCCCGCTTTGTCATGGCGGCTGACATGCCCGGCACGCTGTATCTGGATATGGTGTCACTCTTCCCCCCGACGTACAAGGACCGCGCTAACGGATGCCGCAAGGACCTTGCCGAGATGCTCGAGGCCCTGCACCCGAAGTTTGTACGCTTCCCCGGTGGGTGCTTCGTGGAGGGCATGTCGAAGGAGAGCGCCTATGAGTGGAAACGTACGGTGGGGCCGCTCGAAGAGCGTCCCGGCCACTACAATGCCAACTGGCACTACCCCGTCACCGACGGTATGGGCTATCACGAATACCTGCAGCTGGCCGAGGACCTTGGTGCCGAGCCGCTCTACGTGGTGAACGTAGGTATATGGCACGGTGGATTCGAGCCTTACGACCAGATTGACGAGTACATACAGAATGCACTCGATGCCATCGAGTATGCCAATGGCGACAAAAACACCAAGTATGGCCGTATGCGTATCGCCAACGGACATCCCGAACCCTTCAATATGAAGTATATCGAGATTGGCAACGAGAACTACCAAGCCAATCCGCGCGAGCAGAGCGACCACTATGCTGAGCGCTACATCCAATTCTACAATGCCATCAAAGCACGCTACCCCGAGATGCAGGTCATCGGCAATGTCGAGTCGTGGGGTACCGACTATCCCTCGTGGCGCAATGAGCACCCCGTAGACATGCTCGATGAGCACTACTACCGATCACCCTCATGGTTTGCCGGCAAATATCACCACTACGACAACTACGACCGCAAGGGTCCGAAGATTTACGTGGGTGAATATGCCGTGACCTCAAACTGCGGCGAAGGCAACCTCAAGGCTGCTCTTGGAGAAGCCATCTATATGATGGGTATGGAGAACAATAGCGATGTCGTGGCCATGTGTAGCTATGCGCCCGTATTTGTCAACATACACGACAAAACCTGGATGCCCGATATGATACGTTTCGATGCCGCCCATAGCTGGGGATCACCCTCATACTATGTGCAGCGCCTTTTTGCCGAGAATGTGGGTACCACAATGGTGGCTTCGGAGGTGAAGCAGACACGCCGTCCGCGTCCCTCAAAGTTCAGCATAGGCTTTGGTTCGTGGAATACGGAGGTGGAGTATAAGGATATTCAATTGACAATGGACAATGGACAATTGACAATGGATAATCCTGAATCAGCTATAGGAGACTCCGGTAGTTGTCAATTGTCAATTACTACTCCAGATTTGAACATCAAGAAAGGCAAGTGGCAGGTGAAGGACGGGATTATCAGCCAATCGACACAGACTACCGAGTGTATGGCCATCTGCCCCGAGGTATTCGATGCTACCTCCTACGACCTTACCCTCAAGGCCCGCAAGCAAGCTGGCGATGAGGGCTTCCTCATCATCTTCGACTACTTTGACGAGGACAATTATAAGTGGCTCAACCTCGGAGGATGGGGCAATACCCAGCATGGCATAGAGACCACCATGGCCGCATCGAAGAGTACCACCATCACCGCATCCGGCACCATAGAGAAGGACCGCTGGTATGATATCCGCATCGAGGTACGCGACGAGCAGATACGTGCCTTTGTGGATGGGCAGCTCGTGCACGACATCACCATCGCCACACCAGACATGCTCTATGCCAATGCGATGGTCGACAAGGAGACAGGCGAACTGGTAGTGAAGGTGGTCAACTTTGATGATGTGATGATACCCTTGCAGATGAACATCAAGGGGGCTGATATCGTATCGAGCACCATCACCCTGCTTACCTCAGAGAGTGGCAAGGATGAGAACACCTTTGCAGAGCCTGCGAAGGTCATCCCCACCAGCACGGAGTGTAATCTGACATTCAAGGAGAGCCTTTATATGACACCTGCCAACTCGCTCACCGTGTGGCGGATGAAGATGAAATAAGGGGCATGAAAGGCAAGTTGATAAAAAAGCAGAGGAGGGCAATCGTCCTCCTCTGCTCGTATGGTATAAAACAAATGTTTACTTTCTGATACCTTCAAATTCTATCTCATAGTTAGGGATCTTGATCTCTAACTCTAACGTTTTGTCTTCTACCTCGCCCGTTACAGGTACAGCCTCAAATGAAAAACCTGAAAAACTGATGGCTGTAGAACCTGCCAAATTTGCTGTACCATCAACGGAAATAACAGTACAGGTGGCCTTGATGTCAATGCTACCAAGGACCTCCCCCAAACTGATACCAGCCAAAGAGATTTCCGCTTGATTGTCTCCGATAGCCTTTACTGTTACCTCTTTTGAGATAGGCGAAACGCCAGCAATCTTCAATTCCCCGACATAGGTACCTGCAATGGCGTTTGCATCCAATTCACTACACGATGTCAACATTCCTAAGGTGCACATCATCGCACATACGTACAAATAAATCTTTTTCATTTCTTTATTTTTTATGTTTACACGACAAAAGTAGTAATCAATTCTGAAAAGAAACTGAAAAACCATGATTTTTTTCAAAAAACACTTGATTTTTCTTTTAGTATTGTAATTAGGCGAAGATTAGCTTGTATTCAGCCGATATGCAGAGGTCCTGGCTCTTCAAGGTTAAAACCGCTGCGGGTATTCGCTTTGCAGAGTAACTTACTCGATGTTATGGGAGAAAATGTCACTCTTTTATCTCTTCAAAGTCAACATATTCACCCTCCGAGTCGTCGAATATCTTATCGCGTTTCTTCCCGCCTGAGGCAGAGGAGGCCTGCTGCTGTGTCCGTGACTCCGACGGACCGTATTCCCCTTGGGTGGTATGTGGCTGACGAGGCATACGGTGTCCAAAAAGGAGGTTGAGGATACCGCGCAGCAAGGAACCGCCTATTATGATGAGAAACAGGAAGAAGAGGATAATGAAGAAAAATATACTTGCAAACATTTATTTTCAAAGTTACAGTTACGGTAAAGGTATATACAAATGACGTACCAAAAAGGTTCGCCCTAATGGCTACGCACGCTTTTGTGTCAGAATTGACAGAATGATGTACCATCCTATGACAGCAGAGAGGCCATTGAGTCCCCATACGATGAGCAGGGCGAGGCTGACAAGGAGGAAGATATAGACTATGCGGTTGCTCTCCCAAGAAAGGTTCTTGAACTTGAGTGAGAACATAGGAATCTCGGCTACCAATAGCCAAGAGAACAGCAGCACCAATCCGAGCACAAGCACCCAACCATAGGGTTGCTCCACGATTGCGTCGTGCGAACCGATGACAAGGGCGCCCCAGAAAAGAGCATTGGCAGGTGTGGGGAGTCCGACGAACGAACTGGTCTGTCGTTCGTCAACATTGAACTTGGCAAGACGCAATGCCGAGAAAGCGACCAAGAGAAAAGCGGCAAATGGCATGGCAAAAGCTACCAACATATCAAGATAAGCATCGGCACACTCGCGCAGCCAGCTAAACACCATCGTGGCAGGCGCAAAGCCAAAGGTGATGACATCGGCCAAAGAGTCGAGTTCCTTGCCTATAGGCGAACTCACCTTGAGCGCACGAGCTGAGAGTCCGTCGAAGAAGTCGAACACCGCGCCTGCAATGATGAATGCAAACGCAAGGGGATAGACTCCTTCGAAAGCATACACGGCAGCGACACATCCGGAGAGGAGGTTACAGCAGGTGATGGTATTGGGTATATGCTTCTTTATATTCATGCTGATAAAAACTATTTCAACTTAGCCAAGATAGTCTGATTACCAGTGGTCTTCTGTCCCATAGTAACGCAAACCTCGGTGCCGAGAGGCAAGTAGACGTCTACGCGAGAGCCCAACTTGATGAAACCAAAGTGCTCGTCAATGAAACTCTCGTCGCCCGGCTTGGCATAGGTCACGATACGGCGTGCCATAGCACCTGCAATCTGACGCACCATCACCTCCTTGCCGTCGGGAGTTTCGATGACTACCATGGATCGCTCATTGTCGGTGCTGGCCTTAGGCAGGAAAGCACGGTGAAATTTTCCATTATCGTGAGTAACCTTCTTTACCACACCATCTACGGGATACCAGTTGGCATGTACGTTGAGCGGACTCATGAAGATGGAGAGCAGTAAACGACGGTCGTGGAAGTAGTCGGGCTCCTCCACCTCTTCGATTACTACAATCTTTCCGTCGGCCGGAGCCACCACAATGCCTTCTGTCTCTTCACCTGGGAAACGGCGCGGCGGGCAGCGGAAGAAATTGATGAGTAATGCATATATGGTAGTGGCAAATACCGTGATAATGACAAAGAGCCATCGACACTCATAATAGGTGAACCACCAAGCAAGTCCCACCACAGCAGCCCATACAAAGAAACCGACTGTCAGCTGATGAGTCCCTTCCTGATGAAGGTGTATTTTACGTAGTTTTCGCATAGTATACATTATTTAAATTATGCAAATTTAAGCGTATTCGCCCAATAATGCAAAAAAATGGGGGGATAATTGTTTTATACGCTTAAAATCAGGCTTGGGGAGTGATGAAACGGTATAAGTTACATCCGATAAAATTTCCGATGACGAGACAAGGATAGAGTATTATAAGTTCTCCAATATGTTCTCCTGTATAGGAAACTGGCACCGTGAGATAGTAGAAGGCATCGGCAAGACAGTGTGGAAATCCGCAATTGATGAAGAGTGGTACGCCGAAGAATAGGGGGAACATGTTCCCTTGGCGAGCAAAGGTGACCACTGTGGTCATGATGAATCCACAGCCGATGGCAAGCAAGCCTGCACGCATGGGACCTATCGTCAGTCGAGCCTCCAAGATTGCTTGTGCCGGAGCACCCAACTCCATTGGGGATAGGCGTGTGAGCAGTGAGACAAGCAAACATCCAGTGATATTCCCGATGAGGATGAAGAGCAGTTTGCCGATAGCTTTCAGCCAACAGCTACGTCCTTGCTCATCGCGCAAAGGGATAAAACCTGCAGTACCTGTGTAGAGGGGGAGCTTGTAGCCTACCACGGTAAGCAGCCCAAACGCAAACAATACGGCACCAATGATGTTGGTGCAAGCTAAGTAACCCCATCCTGCGATGCCGATGGCGATACCTGAAAGTATGGCTGAGCGAAAAGTATTCTTCATATGAGCAGTGTTAATCGTGTTATAGACTATCTAATAGGTGAATTATCACTGCCGGGATGCTTTGTGAAGAAAGTATCTGCATGATAATTCTGCGCAAAGGTACAGATATTCTACGATTTTTACTACTTTTGCAAGGAAAAACAATAGCGCAGGATGCAGATAGGTGTTCTGCAATAAAATCTTAGTACGATATGATTCTCCCACCGCACAAAGACCCTATGGGAACGGCCATTTCCGAGTATCACCGCACAGGGCGCGCCAGCACATTGAGGGTATTCTCCTCTCAGTTCGACGAAGACGAGATACCGGTAGAGCAACTTTTCCGCACTTATGCTCAGATGCCTATCATCGAGCAACAGGCACTGACATTGGCTGCTGGTCGCATACTCGATGTTGGCGCAGGTAGCGGGTGCCATGCGTTGGCACTGCAAGATCTAGGGAAATCGGTTACGGCCATCGACATCTCGGCTCTTTCCGTGGAGGTGATGCGCGAACGCGGTGTCAAGGACGCCCGTGCCATTGACCTCTACGACGAACGTCTGACCGGGCAGTTCGACACTATACTGTTGTTGATGAATGGCTCAGGCATCATCGGCAATATGGAGGGCATGGAACCGTTCTTTCAATGCATGAAACGATTGCTAGCTCCCGGTGGGTGCATCTATATGGATTCCAGTGATTTGAAGTATCTTTTTGAAGAGGAGGATGGTTCGTACCTTATTGATATCGCTTCAGATTACTATGGTGTTGTAGACTTCCGTATGCAGTACAAACAGGTCAAAGGCGACACTTTCGATTGGCTATACATCGATTTTGACACCCTAGCTTATTATGCCGCACAATATGGCTTCAAGGCGGAGCTCATAGTTGAAGGCAATCACTACGATTACTTGGCTAAAATATATTGACTACCACGTTATCAATCTGCTACCATCGGGCTGTTCTTCAATATTGACGCGCACGGTATCTTCGGGCAGGAGTTCCTCTATGAGTTCGGGCCACTCGATAAAGCAGAGTCCACGGCCATAGAAGTAGTCCTCATAGCCCATGTCATATACCTCGCCCAAGCGCTTGATGCGGTAGAAGTCGAAGTGGTATATTGGTCGCCCCGATGGAGTGTCATACTCGTTCACAATGGCAAAGGTGGGTGAGTTTACCGTGTCGGTCACGCCCATCGCTTCGCACAGTGCCTTTACAAAGGTGGTCTTTCCTGCTCCCATAGATCCATAGAAAGCAAATATCTTATTGTCGCCCATTTGGGCGATGAACTCCTGCGCAGCGTCAGCAAGTCCAGTGATGTCCTTTATCGTTATTGTCATCGTTTCTTGGGTGTTAATGTTATCAATGGCACTATCATTTCCTCCATGGAGATGCCTCCGTGCTGGAAGGTATCGCGGTAGTACGATACGTAGTGGTTGTAGTTGTTGGGATATGCGAAGAAACTGTCTCCCCAGGCAAAGATATAGGCTGTACTTACATTGGGCGATGGGAGGAAAACCTTGCGGGGATCCTTGATTTCGTACACTTCGCGTGCGTTGTAGCTGAGGTTCTTGCCTAGTTTGTAGCGCAGGTTGGTGTTGACGTTGCGGTCGCCCACCACCTTGACGGGGTTGTTCACGCGTATACTACCATGGTCAGTTGTGATTACCACCTTGTAGTCGCTCTCGGCAAGCAAGGTGAAGAGTTCGCGCAAGGGTGAGTGGCGAAACCATGTTGTCGTCACCGAGCGGTATGCAGCTTCGTCGGCTGCCAGCTCGCGTAGCGTCTTAGACTCTGTGCGGGCATGGCTGAGCAGGTCGATAAAGTTGACCACCACCACATTGAGGTCGTAGTTGGTAAACTGGCGGTACTGCGACACCAGGCGTTCTGCAGCCTGTGCATCATTAATTTTGTGGTACGAGAAGGTGTTGCGACGGCGATAGCGGTCTATCTGCGTCTGTATGAGTGGCGCCTCATTGAGGTTCTTGCCCTCCTCTTCATCCTCGTCGACCCACAGTTCGGGAAACATCTCTGCTATCTTATTTGGCATGAGTCCCGAAAAGATGGCATTGCGGGCATACTGTGTAGCAGTAGGCAGGATGCTGTAGTAAAGTTCCTCGTCGAAGGCAAACTCCCCGCTGAGTTCGTGGCTGATGACTTTCCACTGGTCGTAACGGAAGTTGTCAAACACGATGAGTACCACCTTCTCCTTCTGGTCCAATAGGGGGAATATGCGGTCGCGGAAGAGGTGGGGCGAGAGTAAGGGCTGGCCTACCCTCACTTCTGGTTGAAGGCTGATGGATGATGGTTGATGGAAGATAGCCTTTGGCTGTAACGTAGGCGATGTACCTTTGGTCTCAGCCTCAAACCACCCCTCATAGTTTCTTCTTATATATTTGGCAAAGAGGCTGTTGGCTTCTTCCTTCTGCATGCGTAGCATCTCGCTCATGTTGTTATCGGCATGCTCCAGCTCCAATTCCCAGTGCACGAGCGTCTTGTACACCTCTATCCAGTCGTTGTGCGATGCGGCATCATTGATCTGCATGGCTATGCGCCCCATGTTTTGCTGATAGTTGGTATTGGTGGTCTCGGTGATGATATCCTTCTTGTGGATATTCTTTTTCAGGGTGAGCAGTATCTGATTAGGGTTGACGGGTTTGATGAGGTAGTCAGCTATTTTGGCACCTATAGCCTGGTTCATGATGTTCTCCTCCTCGCTCTTGGTCACCATCACCACGGGCACGGTGGGCAGCATTTCCTTGATGAGAGTCAGCGTCTCCAGCCCCGTGAGGCCCGGCATGTTCTCATCGAGCAGTATGAGGTCGTAGACCCGTTCGCGACATCTATCTAACGCGTCTCGTCCGTTCGTAGCGATGTCTACCTCGTACTCCTTTCCCTTGAGAAAGAGGATATGGGCACGCAGGAGCTCTATCTCGTCGTCAATCCATAGTAATGTACCATTCTTAGCCATAATTCTCTGTTTTCTGGTTTGTTGCAAAGGTATTATGATGGTGGCTACAGCTGCATTTTGTATACGTTCGTCTCCTTGGGTTCAAAGCCCATCGAGCGGTACAGCGCATTGGCAGCCACACGCTTGGGATTCGAGGTCAGCATAACTGTCTGCAGCCCTCTCTCACGGGCAAGCCCTATGGCATAGTCTACCAGCTTACGCCCAAGTGCCTTGCCACGGTACGCCTCGTCAACGACTACATCCTCAATCCACCCTCTCTTGCCAGTAGGACTCACACAAGTGTTTAGCGTGAGCATCCCCACCACTTGTGCTTGACTATCTGTCAGCAAGCATAGCTCGCTACACGAATCCTCAATCAGTGCCCGGTACATATCGGGTGTGAAGGTGATGCCGCGTGTGGTGAGCTGCGTGAGCAGTCGCACCACCGCATGGTAATGCTGCTCGTCAAAGGTCGTGGGGACGATAATCGTAAACTCTTCCATAATCTCCTTGCATTTATCTCGCGAAGATACGAATTTATCGGCAAAGCATACGTTTATTTATGGTAAAAGTTCATAAATACTCGTCAGCCAGAATGCAAGGAATGGTTACTACTCGAATATCACCTCGTCGAGGCTACCTTCGCCCTTGATGGTGTTGGGCAGGTCGGTGAAGTTCTGCTCGTAGAACTGGGTGTACTCGTCGATGCTGTAGTATTTGAGCAGCAGCTCCATGTTCTCGTCAGAGATGATCAGGGCGCGTATGCCACTGAGCTTGGTTGCCATCGCGGGGTCGGCATAGAGCGTGTGCATATATTGGTATGCTTCATCGAAACTCACCAACCCCTTCACGTGGAGCATGCCGATGCCGCCTTGCTTGGTGATGCTGATGTCGAAGTTGCGCACCATGAATTTGCCGAAGTTGTAGCGGGCTACCTCGAAGAGCAACTGGTTCTCGTTCAGCGTACCCTCCTCGAAGGCCAGCACGAAGTTGTACGGAGCCAGGCGCTCTGTGCTGAAGGGTTGGCGCAGGCTGTCGGCCACAGCGGCCTCACCACTTGTGGCCAGGCGGCGGCTCCAGATGCTGCCCAAGGTGCCCGAGGTGAGCAGTCGGCCCTCCTGCAGACCTTGCGCGATGAGTCCGGCTAGCTCGCTGATTTCGTTCTGAGGATACTTGCTCACAATCTCCTTCAGCTGATCAAGGAACGAGGATTGGTCACCCTGCTGTAGGTCTGTCATGGCGTTGAGGAACATAAACTTGGGACGGTGCGTGCCGAGCGGGTACTTCTCACCCGACAGCGTGGCGTTGGCCTCAACCTCGCTATGTCGCCCGTCCATGTAGGCGGTGTAGGTGGCAGCGTAGAGCGAGTCCTCGATGTGCTTGCCATAGATGGCATTGATGGCATAATCGGGGTCACTGATGGTGAGCGTGTAGTCGCTGTAGGGAAACTCCGTGAGCAGCAGCTGGCGATAGCGCTCGGCATCGTCCCAGCGCTTCCAGCGCGAGTACATGAGGTACATGTTGTAGTAGAGCTCGTCGGTGCGGTCAAAGTCGGGGAACTGCGTATTGAGGCGGTTCAGCGTGCGCTCGGCAAGTCCGAAATCCTCGAGCTTGTCCTTGTAGATGATGCCGGCATTGAAGAGCGCCTCCTGCAGGATGGCATTCGACTCCGCCATCTGCTCCTCGCTGAAGGGTATCTGCTGTAGGTAGTACATGGGGTCGTGCGGGTCGGTCACGAGGCTGTCGGGCAGGGCCACGGCCGTGCTGTCCGAGGCGATGGAGTCGGTGCCCTCGGTGAGCTCTTCTTCCTCCTCGTCGTAGTTGACCCCTTCGTAGGTCTCGTCGGCCAGCACCGACTTGTTGGCACGGCGCCAGTTGTCCTCCAGCTTGCGGCGTCCCCACTTCTGTTGGAAGTCCTTCTTACCCTGTGCCACGAGCTGCGTGTTGTAGAAGTACCACGACTTGTCGTTCGTGTTCATGGCTCCGGGCGTGTTCATTTGCGGTCCCTTGGCCTGTGCGGCCCCCAGTGCCTCCTCGCGTTGGGCCATCAGGGCTGCCTCCTCTTCGGCCTTCTTGGCCTCCTCTTCTTGGCGGATGACCTCGGCGATGATGTTCTCTATCACCTTATTCAGTTCCGCCTCGGGCAGTGTAGCGAGGTGCTGCAGACTATCTTGCAGGTCGATAGCCACAGTGTGCTCCACCAGTTCGTCGAGTATCGTAGAGCGGAGGTTCACCATGCCGTAGTCCTTATGCTCCTTGTCTACCAGGCCTATGGCCTCACCATAGCAGCGCTGTGCATCCACATATTTGGCTTGGTCCCAGTAGATCTGTCCCAACTGCAGCAACAGGATGCCCTTCTCTATGCCGTTGCGGGTGCTCAGCTTGGCACCCTCCTCATACTCCTTCACGGCGTTCACCGTGTCGCGCTGTGCCAGGTAGATGTTTCCCATAGCGTAGTGCACCTGATCCAAGTAGTCCTTGTTGTTGGGGTCCTTGCCCATGCGTTTCAGCGTCTTCAGCATCTTGGGCGCATTGCTTCCGCTCACTGTCTCGGTCTGCTGTATGCGGGCGTTGAACTCCAGCTCATAGGGCGGATTCTGCTTGATGGCCTTGTCGAATGCTTCGTAGGCTTGCTGCTTGTTGCCCAGGTGCTTGTGTATCTGTCCCAGGAGGTAATACTCGCGTGTCTTCTGCTTCTTGGTGCGTCCTGGACGCTTCACCGCCTTTTCAAGGTAGGGCAATGCCTCGTCAAAGCGTTCTTGGCGTAGTAGGTGCGAGGCCATGATGGCATCGTACTCCTCGGCCAGCTGATAGGGTATGCTGTCGCGCCCCACCTGAGCGAGCAGGTTGTCGGCTTCGTAGTTCCACTCCAGCTCGGCATAGCACTGCGCCATGCGCATGCGTGCCTCGGCCACAATCTTGGGATCCTCGCTGTAGAGGCGGGTGATGTAGGAGAAGGTGCTGGCAGCCTCCAGAAATTCGCCCTTGTGGAACTGCGCCTTGCCCATGAGCATCCACGCATGGTGCAGGAAGGGGTTATACTCCTTCTTGGCATACCACAGTTTGTCCTCCTCGGTGAGCGTACGCCCCGCCTTCTTCTTGGGCTTCTGCTTGATGGAGTGCAGCTTGATGGCCTTCTGCGACTTCTCTATCGCCTTGTCAAAGTTGCCGCCTCCTGTGCTGCGCGTACTCTCCTTGCTGACGGGGAAGAGCGGGATTATCTCCATGTAGTTGTCCTTATGTGATTTCTCCTGCGCCGATACACCCTCCTTGTAGGCCTCGTGTCCGTTGTGATAGACGTTAAAGCGGGTCACAAACGCCTGATAGAACCGCGATTGGGCCGTGTTCACCTTCGTGGAGCCGCATGCCGATAGCATGAGCAGCACCAGCATCATTGCCAGCGTATGTGTATACCTCTTGTGCATAATCAATTTAAAAACTGATTTTTGCCCGCTTTATTGTGGTAGCGTGGGGGATTCTTCCCGATTATCGCCCCATGAGCATGAATAGTTCGTCCTTCAGCGCATCGGGCAAGGCCACCTCGCGCAGCTCAAGGCTCTTGAGCCAGTCGTCAATCTCTTTGGGATCCATTGTGTAGAGCACTTCGCGGAACTCCTCCACAGCCTTGTCATCATATTCGTCCGATGCCGTGCCGCGATAGGCATCCAGCTCCTCATCGTCGAAATACTCGATGTCGGTACGCAGGGCCCGCTTTATCTTGCCCTTTTCGCACACCTCATGCTCGCCGCAGCATTCGTCATCATCATCGTCGTCGGTGGCCGCTTCAGGCTCGGGCGATGCTATGCTGACGGCCTCTTCGACTTTTGGGGAAGAGGGGAGGGGAGTGTCACCATTCTTTCGTCTTATCAGTTGGCCTATCAGTGACAGCCCTACAAGTGCTGCTAGGAAAATTGCGCTGTATATTGCTATGCTCATTTTGGTTGATGGTTGATGGTTTATGGTTGATAGTTTATGGTTGAGGGTTGAGAGAACATCCGGATGGCAACTCCTAACTCCTAATTCCTAACTCCTAATTCACATAAGTCTTCCCAGAATCCCGGATAAGACTTGGATACCACCTCGGGGTTCTCTATCGTCAGCCCCTCGTGGCACAGGGCTGCCGGAGCAAAGGCCATGGCCATGCGATGGTCATCATAGGTCGCTATCGTGGGTGACGCTGAGGGCTCGGTACGCTCCCCATCCCACACGAGTCGCTTGTCGCCTTCGGCGCGGAGCACGTAGCCCAGCTTGCGCAGCTCGGTGATGAGAGCAGCCACGCGGTCGGTCTCCTTGATGCGCAGGCTGTGTATGCCCTCGAATGTGAAGGGAACGCCCAGCAGGCAGCAGGTCACGGCCAATGTCTGCGCTATGTCGGGGCAATGGGTGAAGTCGAGAACTCCGCTACCCGAAAGTCCGCCCCTTGGGGAGGATTTAGGTGGAGCCGTCAACCTCGCCCCCTCTGAGGTGTACTCCGTCATCACACCCAGCGGTTCAAACATTTCTGCCACCACACGGTCGCCCTGCTTGCTGTTGGCAGTGAGTCCACGCAGCAATATCTCCACCTCATGTCCGCAGTGAGCCGCTACGGCAGCCAGCTCATACCAGTACGATGCGCCGCTCCAGTCGCCCTCCACGGTGAGGGGGCGGTCTTCATACCCTCCCGGTGCAATGCGTATCGTCTGTCCATCGCACCACTCGGCCGTAGCGCCATAGTGACGCATCAGGTCCAGCGTCAGTTCTATATAGGTGCGCGAGGCTATGGCTCCCTTGAGGTGCAGCGTCAGTCCCTCGGCAAGGCACGGCCCTATCATCAGCAGGGCCGAGATGTACTGCGAGCTGACGCCCGCCTCTATCTCCACCTCTCCGCCCCGGAGGCTCTTTCCCTTGATGCGCAGTGGAGGGTATCCCTCGTTGTTCACATAGCTGATGTCGGCTCCTAAGGTGCGCAGTGCCTCCACCAGTATCCCTATGGGGCGCTGTTGCATCCGCTTGCTTCCTGTCAGCACCGTCTCGCCTGATGTAATGGCCAGATAAGCCGTGAGGAAGCGCATGGCAGTGCCTGTGGCACCGATGTCGATGAGTGCAGCCCCAGCCCGCTTGTCGGCAATGCCCTGTTGCATGTGTTCCGTATCGTCGCACACGGCAAGGCGCTCTATGGTGTAGTGCTGCTCAGGACACAGTGCCTGAATCAGCAATGCACGGTTGCTGATGCTCTTCGAGGTCGGAGGCGTCACGCCCGCCACCAGTTTTTGGGGTATTTTTAATGTCAATTGCATCTGTTTGACTCCACTATTTTCGACAAAAGTAGCAATTTTATGCTCAAAACGCGAAAAAAAACCTCAAAAAGTTGCGTAGGTAAATAAAATGTCCTACTTTTGCACCGCAATTGAGCAGCGGGGTGTAGCTCAGCCCGGTTAGAGTACGCGTCTGGGGGGCGTGTGGTCGCTGGTTCGAATCCAGTCACCCCGACTGAGAGAAAGCATTGATAATCAAAAGATTGTCGATGCTTTTTCTTTTTGTGCATACCGTGAAAGTGCGCGGTTTAATTGGTGGTTTAGCGTATCATAAAAACGCCCCAACTTCAATCCTTAAAGGCGAAGCTGGGGGGTAGACTATTGATTTTGTTCTTGCTCTACCAGGGCAAAGTCGGCGAGTGAAGCAAGTTCAACTCACCTTTGCTCCTGTAGGTTTCACTCTACCAGAGCAAAGTCGAGTTGCTTTTTCTCTAAGTTACACCGTGCTACCTCTACTTTGACGGTGTCGCCCAAGGCGTAGCGCTTATGGGTGCGGCGACCTACGAGGCAGTAGTTGCGCTCGTCAAATTCGTAGTAATCGTCGTCGAGGTCGCGCATGGGGATGAGGCCCTCACACTTGTTCTCGATGATCTCGGCATAGAGTCCCCACTCGGTGACACCGCTGATGATGGCATCGTAGGTGATACCCATGCGGTCGGCCATATACTCTACCTGCTTGTACTTGATGCTGGCACGCTCGGCCGAGGCGGCAAGCTGCTCCATCTGCGAGGAGTGCTCGCACAGCTCTTCATACTTGCTCTTCGAGGCCGAGCGACCACCCTCGAGGTAGCGCGAGAGGAGACGGTGCACCATCATGTCGGGATAGCGGCGTATGGGCGAGGTGAAGTGGGTGTAGTAGTCCATCGCCAAGCCGTAGTGACCGATGTTGTCGGTGCTGTAGCGAGCCTTCTGCATGGCACGCAGCGAGACGGTCTCGATGAGGTGCTGCTCGCGCTTGCCCTTGACATCGGCCAGCAGCTTGTTAAACGACTTGGCTATATCTACCTTGTCGCCCGTGGTGCGCACCTTATGTCCGAAGGGCAGGGCGAGGCGTGCGAGGTTGTCGAGCTTCTCGGCATCGGGCACGTCGTGTATGCGGTAGGGGAATACCTTGGCCTTCTTCACGGGTACCTTACCGATGGTCTCGGCCACGGTACGATTGGCCAGCAACATGAATTCTTCGATGAGCTGGTGAGCCTCCTTCGATTCCTTGAGGTGTACGCTCACGGGGTGTCCCTTCTCGTCGATGTCGAAGCGCACCTCCACGCGGTCGAAATTGATGGCTCCGCCCGCAAAGCGTGCGGCACGCATCTGCTGGGCAAACCCATTCAGAATCATCAGTTCGTTGGCATATTCATCGCCCGGCAAGGCCTCTTTGGTGCCACGCTGCTGGCGCTCGATGATGGCCTGCACCTCCTCGTATGTATATCTACGGTTGCTATTAATAATGGTATGGGCTATCTGGCTGTACTTGACACGACCCTTGTCGTCGATGTGGAAGATGACGGAGTAGGTGAGCTTGTCTTCGTTGGGGCGCAGCGAACAGATGTAGTTGCACAGGCGCTCGGGCAGCATGGGGATGGTGCGGTCGACAAGGTATACCGATGTGGCGCGGTGCTGTGCCTCCTTGTCGATGATGCCGTTCTCGCCCACGTAATGGGTGACGTCGGCAATGTGTACGCCCACCTCCCAGAGGTTCTTGCCGAGGGGACGGATAGAGAGAGCATCGTCGAAGTCCTTGGCATCGTGGGGGTCGATGGTGCAGGTGAGCACATCGCGCATATCGAGTCGGCGAGCTATCTCGTCGGGTGTGATGACGTCGCTGATATGGTTGGCCGCATTCTCCACGGCAATGGGGTATTTGTAGGGGAGTCCAAACTCAGCCAGGATGGCGTGCATCTCTACATCATTGTTACCTGCCTGACCAAGGATGTCCACCACATGACCTATGGGGTTGCGTGCATCCTCGGGCCATTCCACTATCTTCACCACTGCCTTGTCGCCACTCTTGCCGCCCTTGAGCTTGTCGCGAGGGATGAAGATGTCGTTGTCGAGCGTACGGCTCTCGGTAAGCAGGAAGGCATAGTTGCGTTCCACCTTGAGGATGCCCACGAAGGTGTCGTTGGCCCGCTCGATGATCTCTACCACCTCGCCCTCGGGCATGCCACGCCCACGACGACGGGCAAAGAGGCTCACGCGCACACGGTCGCCATGCAG
>JAZPZS010000181.1:0-15458 GCA_045544835.1 Bacteroidaceae bacterium
AATTCATTGCAATGAAACAATATAAGCTTATTAACAACCTCATGGGTTGGTTGGTTTTTGCCGTTGCAGCAGTGGTCTACTGCTTGACCATCGAGTCATCGGCAAGCTTCTGGGACTGTCCCGAGTTTATCACCACGGGCTATAAGCTCGAAGTAGGTCATCCGCCTGGCGCACCCTTCTTCATGCTTACGGCCAACCTGTTCTCACAGCTGGCCAGCGACCCCTCACAGGTGGCCTACATGGTGAATGTGATGTCGGCCCTGCTCAGCGCAGGATGTATCCTGTTCCTCTTCTGGAGCATCACACACCTCACACGCCGCCTCTTGTGTGGCAATAGCAACACCATCAAGACAGGGCAAATGGTAACCATCATCGGTGCCGGTCTGGTAGGCGCCTTGGCCTATACCTTCAGCGATACCTTCTGGTACAGCGCTGTCGAAGGCGAGGTATATGCCTACAGCTCGTTTTTCACGGCAGTGGTGTTCTGGTTTATCCTCAAGTGGGAGGAGGAGGCTGGCAGCGTGCATAGCGACCGCTGGCTCATCCTCATCGCCTACCTGATGGGACTCTCCGTGGGCGTACACTTGCTCAACCTGCTGTGTATACCCGCCATCGTGCTCATCTACTACTTCAAGAAGAACCCGAATGCCGGATGGAAGGGCACCATCATAGCTCTTGCCGTATCGGCAGCGCTCGTTGCAGCCATCCTCTACGGTATCGTACCGGGCATCGTGAAGGTGGGTGGATGGTTTGAGCTGTTCTTCGTGAACACCCTCTCCATGCCGTTCAACACCGGTCTTATCCTCTATATTATAGTATTGGCAGCCACCTTGGTATGGAGCATCTGGGAGACCTATGCAGCCAAGTCCAGCGTGCGCACCTATATCGCCTTTATCCTGGTGATAGCGCTCACGGGCCTGCCCTTCTACGGACATGGCGTGTCTTGCGTAGTGCTTGGCCTTATCGTGCTGGGCGCTTTGGCCGCTTATCTGTTCAATATGGACAAGCTCAAGGAGCAGTGGCGCATGAGTGCCCGTGTGATGAGCACCGCCCTGGTATCTATCATGATGATTGTCATCGGCTACTCGTCGTATGCCGTCATCGTGGTGCGCTCGGCTGCCAACACCCCGATGGACCAGAACTCACCGGAGGATATCTTCACCCTTGGCAGCTACCTCAACCGCGAGCAGTATGGCGACACGCCGCTCTTCTATGGCGGTACCTACGCCTCGAAAGTAGCCCGTAAGGTAGAGGGACAATACTGGGTGCCCGTAGTGAAGGAGGGAGCCAAGGTTTATATGCCCAAGGAGAAGGCTTCGGCCGATGAAAAGGATCAATATATCGTTGTCCGCACCAAGGACAAGTACGTGATGGAGCCCTCGATGCTCTTCCCCCGTATGCACAGTGCCGACCATGCCAACTGGCCTGCCGGAGGCTCTACCGTCAACCTGTACGACAACTGGGTGGGCGGCATCCAAGGCCGTGAGGCTACCGTCAACGTAGCCGGTCAGAAGCAGAAGGTGAAGGTGCCTACACAGTGGGACAACATCAAGTTCTTCATCAACTATCAGGTGAACTTCATGTACTGGCGCTACTTCATGTGGAACTTTGTGGGCCGCCAGAACGACATCCAGGGCCACGGCGAGATAGAGCACGGCAACTGGATCACCGGCATCAACTTCATCGACAAGATGCTCGTGGGCGACCAGACCCTGCTGCCTTCAGAGCTGCGCGACAACAAGGGCCGCAACGTCTTCTATGGCCTGCCCCTGCTGCTCGGCCTCATCGGCCTCTTCTGGCAAGCCGGACGCGGCAAGCGCGGTGCACGCCAGTTCTGGGTAGTGTTCATGCTCTTCTTCATGACGGGCCTTGCCATCGTGCTCTACCTGAACCAGACACCCATGCAGCCCCGTGAGCGCGACTATGCCTATGCCGCCTCGTTCTATGCCTTTGCCATCTGGATTGGTATGGGTGTGGCCGGCATTGCTCACCTGCTGCAGAAGCTTGTCAAGAACCCCACCGTGGCAGGCGCTATCGCCACCGTGGTATGTGTGCTCGTTCCCCTGCAGATGGCTAGCCAGACATGGGACGACCACGACCGCAGCAACCGCTACATGGCTCGCGACTTCGGACAGAACTACCTCAACACCCTCCCCGAGAAGGGCTATCCCATCATCTTCACCAACGGTGACAACGATACCTTCCCCCTCTGGTACAATCAGGAGGTAGAGGGCGTGCGTACCGACTCGCGTGTATGTAACCTCTCGTACCTGCAGACCGACTGGTACATCGACCAGATGCGCCGCCCGGCCTACGATTCACCCTCTGTGCCCATCCAGTGGGAGCGCCTCGACTATGTGGAGGGAACCAATGACTTTGTATATGTTATGCCTGAGCGAGAGGCTTTTGTGCGAGAGACTTATAAGAAACAGCCTGTCGCTGCCCGCCGTCAGTTTGGCGACGAGCCCTTCGAGTTGCGCAATGTGCTCGACAATTGGGTGAAGAGTAAGGACGAGCGTCTCCATTACATCCCTACCGACACGGTATATATCACCCTCGACAAGGCAGCCATCCTGCGCTCAGGAATGTATATTCCCGAGCAGTATCGTGGTGCGACCGATGAGGAAACCATGAGCAAGATGCCCGATCGTATGGTTATCTCACTCAAGGGACGTAACGTACTTACCAAGAACCACATCATGCTGCTCGAGATGTTGGCCAACACCAACTGGGAGCGCCCGCTCTACATGTCTACGACCGTGGGTAGCGACAACTATGTGGGTCTTGAGCCCTTCTTCCTCCAGGAGGGATTGGCCTACCGCATCACGCCGTTCAACTTCCGCAAGCTGGGCCTCGCTCCCCAGAACGGATTTGCTGTGGATAGCGAGACGATGTACAACAACTTGATGAACCGCTTCGTATTCGGTGGCATGAAGACTCCCGGTATCTACATCGACGAGACCATCACCCGCATGGGCTACACCCATCGCCGCCTCTACACGATGTTGGCCAACCAGCTCATCCGTGAGGGCAAGAAGGAGAAGGCACTCGCTGTGCTCGACAAGTGCGAAGAGGAGTTCCCCGCTTCTATCTTGCCACACAACTATTGGCAGAGCCAGTCGCACCTCATCGGTCAGGCCTACCTTACTCTGGGTGAGACCGAGAAGGGCATGAACATCCTCTCTCAAGTGGCCGACAATGATATCGAGTACATCACCTGGTACCTCAGCCTGGATGACAAGCGCTTCAACACCTCGTTCGGTGAGGTGCAGAACTGCCTGTCAACCCTCGTCAAGACGCTGCAGATGATGGAGCGCTCGTCAGACAAGGAGACCTTCAACCACTACTCAGGCCTCTTCGACAAGCTGTATCAGGAACTGGCAGCGCGGGTGAAGTAAATTTAAGTTTTTAAGTTTATAAGTTTTTGAGTTTGTAGGTTTCCACTCGTGGAGCAAACTCAAAAACTTTAAAACTCATAAACTCACAAACTTATGTTCATTGAGCAACCCCCACAGTTCATCCGCCAGTTGTACCCACGTGCATGCTGGCGGATGAATCCTTCGGAAAAGGCCGTATACCTCACTTTCGACGACGGCCCTATTCCCGAGGTGACGCCTTGGGTGCTTGATGTATTGGACAAGTACCACATCAAGGCCACCTTCTTCATGGTGGGCGACAATGTGCGCAAGCATTCCGATGAGTACAAGATGGTCGTGGAGCGCGGCCACCGCATAGGCAACCACACCTTCAACCACCTCAAGGGATTCGAGGAGCGCACCGAGCGATACATCGCCAATATCGACAAGGCCGACTGCTACCTCACCACCAACCTTTTCCGTCCGCCTCACGGCATCATGCGCCTCAGGCAATACCGCGCACTGAGCGAGCGCTACCGCATCGTCATGTGGGACCTCGTAACCCGCGACTACAATCCCAAACTCAATGGCCGCCAGATACTGCGCAAGGTGCGCAAGTACGCCCGCAACGGCTCCATCATCACCTTCCACGACTCGCTCCGCTCTGTCGACAATCTTCACTATGCCCTGCCGCGGGCCATTGAGTGGCTGCAGAGCGAGGGCTATGCATTCAAGGTGTTTGAGTGAGAATCAATGGGTAGAGCGCATCTCCGTTAATATGATATCCCTATTTGATTAGGAGTTTAGTGTCATCTCGAAGCGGAGTGAGAGATCCCTCGCGCCGCTCGGGATGACACAGAAATGTTTAGTGGTTTATTTTAATTAGGTGTTGAGGAGTGAAAGTTCGCCTGCCGACCGAAAGTAACCCTACCACTCGCAGTGCAGGGGAAGGAACGCGCGGGAATATCCAGTACCCGATGCCGCAGCGGCAGGGGCCGAAAATCGCATAGGCGATTTCCATAAATGGCAAGTGCGATTCTGCGAAAAGGGATAGGCGTTTTTTCATAATGGCAGGTGCGATTTTTCTACAAGATTATACATATACCCCAGCCACTCCGCGAAGCCCTTAATAGCTCTTTATGACCCTTATTATATAAAAATCGTCCGCGCTACGCGGCAAGTAATGGATTATTGCTATATTTGCATTTGGCAGAGAACATTTACGACAATACAGCGATATGGGATACGACAAAAGCGGAGCGAAAAAGGCGAACAGATATACATTCAGGTGGAGTTTCAGATACTGCCTTCATGGAATAGGGGAACTCCTTTTAGCATTGTTCTTTATTGGGGTTCTCGGCCGTCTGTACATTAAAGACTGTTTTATGCCTGTAGTAAGCCATATAAGTGCAGGGCACACCGCCAGCCTCAAAGTTTACCTTTCTTTGATTGCACTCGGTGTAATATTCCTTCTCCTGTCAGTGCCATGGGCAATCCCTTTTTTCAGAAAAATCCGTTGCATAGAGATAGAGTCTGACAAGATAACATTAGTCAGGCTTATTGGCAAGACCACGCTCAGGTATGTTATAAAAATCGAGTATGTTACGAGAGAATTACTAGAGGAAATCGGCATAGAACACTGGGACGATGACGATTATGAAGACGGCATGTCTATAAGAAAGGCCCACCATCGTAGCAAACGATACGGCGAGTTCACCCAATACTGCGTCAACTTCGACGAACTGGCCATGGTGACCCTCGCCAACGACAAGAAATACCTCATCAACTACCCCAAGGAGTTGTTCGGGCAAACGCCAGACATACACGTCTATAAGCCTAAGCTGAATCTAAAGTGGAGAGTAGGGCGCGTTTTAGCTGTAATATCCATCACCTCTGCATTTATTGCCCTTATCGCCTTTCTGTCCGCAGGGATGTTTATCGAATTTCTCTTTTTGCTCCTTGTTACTATTTTCCTATTGCTGCCTTTCGTGCTAAGTATGATAATAGAGACTGTCAAGCATATCAGAATAGGGGCAGACAGGATTACAATATTGTTGTCTTCGCACCAAAAGACAATAGTACTGGATAACATAGAAAGCATACAATATGTGACCAGGAAAGAGCTGGAACCTTCTACTACATACGCAAAGCAGTTCATTTGGTTTCAGCGCCCGCGCACCTGTCGCGGACTGAGCATGTGGGGTAAAGTGTTCACCAATTATAAGTATGGTAGATTTACCCGCGCTTGTAATAACTTCGACGAGCTGGCCATGGTAACCCTCGCCAACGGCAAGAAATACCTCATCAACTACCCCAAGGAACTGCTGGAGAAGAAGTGATAGAGATGAGTCGATTATTTTATGTATCTTCGCACCTGAGAAAAGGATGTATATGAGACAGCGTATAGAGCAGGAGGCCTTTCGCCTTGGATTTACCGCTTGTGGCTTTGCTAAGGCGGAGCCTGTCGATGAGGAGGCTGTGCAGGCCCTTGATCGTTGGACGGAGCAGGGCTACCATGCCAATATGGGGTATATGGAGCGTAACCGCGAGCTGCGCCTCGACCCTACGCTGTTGGTGCCCGGATGCCGTACGCTCATCGTCGTGGCGCTCAACTATTATCCTCAGCAGCTACTGCCTAAGGAGGGCTACCAGATAGCCTACTATGCCTATGGCAAGGATTATCACCGTGTGGTAAAGGATAAACTGCATCAGCTGCTTGCCTACATCCGTACTCTCGTGCCTGAAGTCAAGGGACGTGCCTTCTGCGACACGGCTCCGCTGCTCGAGCGCTATTGGGCGGTGAAGGCAGGGCTGGGCTTTATTGGACGTAACCGCACCCTCATCATCCCCGGGCAGGGAAGCTACTGCTTCTTGGGGGTGCTGGCTATTGATGCGCAACTAGATGTTCATGCCATACCATCGACCCATGCCGAGAGCACTTGCATGGGCTGCAAACGTTGTATTTTGGCTTGCCCTACAGGGGCGCTCACCGCGGATGGTATAGACTGTCGCCGTTGCCTCTCGTACCTCACTATCGAACATCGGGGGGCATTTCCCCGTGAGGTGGTCGGCAAGCTGGGCAGGCGTATCTATGGGTGTGACACCTGCCAGCAGGTGTGCCCACACAATAGCAGGGCTGTGGCGACCGATGAACCTTCGTTTGCCCTCTCACCGCATTTGGAGAAGTGTGGTCCTGCTGATTGGGAGGGTATGACGCAAGAGCAGTACGAGGCTATGACCCAAGACAGCGCGATGGAACGCGTAGGCTACGAGGGGATGCGCCGCAATATCGATGAGGCCGCACGGCATCTCAACAGACAAGGCGAATGAAGTCGTCTGCCGACAGGTGGTCGAAATACATGCCTATATCCAATGGGGATAGTCGGTCGTGTATGGCCGTTCTGTCGTAGCGTACTCCTGCCAGACATTGTTCTACTTCTGAGGCAGGGAGATTGCCCATGAAGTCGCCACTGATATGGCATTGTGCGATATGTCCTTCGCTAATATGAAGGCACACTTCGATATGGCCACAAGCGAAACGTGCCGATCGGACGATGGTGGACTGGGGTGAGCGGCCATAGATCCAGTCATAGGTGTTGAACTTGTTTTGGGCAATGTGGCCAATCTCCTCAAGTTGGCTCTGCTGCAATATGTACTCTGCGTCTTTGTAGCCACGTGAGAGGTATTCTTCCAGGTGCTTGCGGAAACTGTCTATATCAGGTATAGAGGGCAGATGGTGACGCAGGTTGGTCACTCGGCTACGGACAGAGGCAATGCCCTTTGCCGTTAGTTTCTCGGCTGATGGATTGAGAACCTGCGTGAGGCGTTCCAGGTCTACATCGTACATCAAAGTGCCATGCACCATCAAGCGATCCTTGTAGACCCTCTTGGCATATCCCGATACCTTGTGTCCATCGACAAGGATGTCGTTGCGCCCGGAAAGCTCAGCGTCTACGCCCAGTGACTGCAGGGTCTTCAAGATATGACGTGCATATTCAGGGTAGTCGCGGTTGAGGTCGGCAGTGCGTCCAACGATGGTATAGTTCAGATTGCCAAGGTCGTGGTAGACGGCTCCACCACCTGTCACACGGCGCACCAGGGCAATGTCCTGCTCGTGCAGGTAGTCGAGACAGACCTCAGCATAAGCATTTTGGTTGAGTCCGATGATGACGGATGGGCGGTTTTGCCAAAGGTAGAACAGCGGTTCTTCGAGGGCAAGCCGCTCCAGAGCATACTCGTCAAATGCCATGTTGAAGTAGGGGTCGGTATGGAGATTGCGGAGGTAGCGCATGGTATGGTGCGGTTAATCGGGTTTGGTCAGGCTCCCCAGTTCTCACGGTCGAGGCTGCGGTAGCCGATGGCCTCGGCAAGATGTGCAGCCTGTACGTCTTCGCATCCCTCAAGGTCGGCAATGGTGCGAGCGACCTTCAAGATACGGTCGTAGGCACGGGCCGAGAGGTTGAGTCGCTCCATGGCGCTTTGTAGCATGGCCTTCCCGCGTTCGTCAGGAACCGCATATCTTTGCAGTAGCCGAGGGGTCATCTGCGCATTGCTATGGATGCCTGGCTCCTGGGCGAAACGCTGCTCTTGGATTCTGCGCGCCCTGATGACCCGTTCGCGTATGACGCTGCTGCTTTCCGATGGGTTGTTCTTGGTGAGCTCATCAAATGGTACGGGTACAATCTCGACTTGAATGTCGATGCGGTCAAGCAAAGGACCGCTAATCTTATTTAGGTAGCGTTGCACCTGCGAAGGGCTACACACGCAGGGCTTGGTGGGATGGTTGTAATACCCGCATGGGCAGGGATTCATAGAGGCCACCAGCATGAAGTTTGCCGGATAGTCGATGCTATATTTCGCGCGGGATATGGTAATGTGCCTGTCCTCCAAAGGTTGGCGAAGCATCTCCAACACATTCCTGCTGAACTCGGGCAGTTCATCACAGAAGAGTACGCCATTGTGGGCCAGGCTGATTTCGCCTGGTTGAGGATTGGCTCCACCACCAACCAATGCGACGGAGGATATGGTATGGTGGGGGCTGCGAAATGGGCGTGTTGCCACCAGTGAGGCATCCCTTCCCAAACGTCCGGCAACCGAGTGGATCTTGGTCGTTTCCAGGCTTTCGGACAGCGAGAGGGGAGGGAGGATGGAGGGCAGGCGCTTGGCCATCATGGACTTGCCTGCTCCGGGAGGCCCCACCAGGATAATGTTGTGTGAGCCGGCTGCAGCAACCTCGAATGCACGTTTCACATTCTCCTGCCCCTTGACATCGGCAAAGTCAAATTCAAACAGGTGTTGGTGAGCGTAGAACTCTTCGCGGGTATTTACTATGGTGGGCTCAAGTGATTCTTCGCCATTGAGGAAGCGTACGACCTGAATGATGTTGTCCACCCCATAAACACTGAGATTGTTGACCACGGCGGCCTCTCGCGCATTCTGGGCAGGCAGGATAAAGCCTTCGTATCCGAGTTCGCGTGCCTTGATGGCAATGGGGAGCGCTCCCTTGATAGGCATGAGGCTGCCATCGAGCCCGAGCTCGCCCATGATGAGATAACGCGACAGCTTGTCTGTAGCGATAGACTCCCCAGCCGCCAATAGGCCGATGGCGATGGGCAGGTCGTATGCCGACCCCTCCTTGCGTATGTCGGCTGGTGCCATATTCACGGTTATCTGATTGCGGGGAAACTTGAGCCCTGTATTGAGCAGAGCGGCACGTATGCGTTCCTGGCTCTCCTTTACTGCCGCATCGGGCAGCCCCACGAGGAAGAATTTTATTCCTCGTGACGTGTTCACCTCAATCGTGACGATGGTGGCATCAACTCCTTGTACAGACGCTCCGAAGACCTTTACTAGCATGATCTATTGTTTTTGAAATACAAATATACGTATAAACGAGCGAGAAATATCAAGCTTGCTTGAATATTTTTCACAGCGAGTGCAATATCTATTCGCGATTATCACAAATAGATAGAAAAACAGATAAAAAAACGGGATTTTCATGAGAAAAGCATATCTTTGCAAGAGGAAATGGATTCAATACAAGAAATATGAAAAGGCATTTTTACATGGTATTCTCCCTCATGCTTGTTTGGACGAGCATGTCGGCTACCCCTTCCATGCAAATGGAGAAACTAACACGCGGGTTGACAGCCATGCCTGCTCAGGACGGTGGCATATTTGTCAGCTGGCGGCTATTGGGTACTGACTTGATAAAGAGCACCACGTTTGACTTGATGCGTGACGGTAAGGTCATTGTCAAGAATATCTGCGGAAGAACCAACTTTACGGACCCCAACGGCTCTGGCACCAGTGAGTATCAGGTTGTCGTTAAGGTAGATGGAGTAGAAACCGAGAAGAGTGATGTGGCAATACCATGGGGGAAGACCTACAAAGTACTCCAACTGGACCGTCCTGCAAGTGGTGTGGATGATGTGACAGGTGAAGACTATACCTATACTCCCAATGACTGCTCCGTGGGTGATGTGGATGGTGATGGTGAATATGAGATTATTGTGCAGTGGCAACCGTCAAACAAAACAGACAATGGCAATGAAGGGAAGCATCCCGGCAATGAGTTCATCGACTGCTACCGACTCAATGGAGAGAAACTTTGGCGCATTGACATGGGCGTCAACATCCTGGCCGGCGACCATCACACCCAATTCCTTGTCTATGACTTTGACCAAGACGGCAAGTCGGAACTCATCATGCGTACTGCCCCTGGCGGAAAAGACGGACAGGGCAACTACGTAAACCAAGTGGCCGACGAGGATGAAATCAAATCTGCGGATAACCAGAAGGACTGGAGAGCTTCAGGAAGTGCGGCGTTGATTGGCGGACAAGAGTACCTTACCGTATTTGAGGGAGCCACAGGAAAGGCCATACATACCATCTTCTACAACCCAAATCGCGATGCGGGCTATGGCGGTGCTGCTTCGGGTACCGTATTCAACTGGGACGACCGGGCCGGAAGAAAAGATTACGTCGCCTCATACGGCAACCGAGGAAACCGCTTCCTCGCTGCGGTGGCCTACCTTGATGGTGCCGACAAGCGCCCCTCTGCAGTGATGTGCCGTGGCTACTACACCCAGTCGTTCCTTTGGGCTGTTGACTTTGATGGGAAGAAGCTAACCCACAAATGGCTACATGCCTCCGTTTCGAAAACCCAAGTGGAGGTCACCGATGCAAACTGGACGAAGAGTGTGCGCACCTATGACAGCAACACCTTTGGCACCAGTGACAGCTATACCGCATACGGACAGGGCAACCATAATCTGAGCGTGGCAGACGTTGACAATGACGGGTGTGACGAGATTATCTATGGCGCAGCAACAATCGACCATGATGGATGGCTGATGTATTCTACAGGATTGTGGCATGGCGATGCACTGCATGTGGCCGACATCATACCAGGAAGACCGGGATATGAGGTGTTCCGTTGTTGCGAAAGCTCTCCTTATGGTGTTGAGATGCATGACGCCCGCACGGGAGAAAAGATATTCCATCAGACGGCAGGAAAGGATACGGGTCGTGGCGTAGCCGCCGACATCATGGCTGAGTATGAAGGATTTGAGTTCTGGGGTGGACAAGGAAACAATCCGCGCGAATCGGCCTCTGGAGAATTCAACACCGTCATCAACGAAATGCCTTCCATGAACTTCCGCATATATTGGGATGGGGACTTGCAGGACGAATTGTTTGACGGTTCCCTAAATACATCGACAGGCGTAGCCAGTCCTAACGTCATGGATTGGGACGGACCGGGATTTACCAGAATATCAGTGGGGCTGAACAACTCACAGACCTGCAACTGGTCGAAGGCTACCCCCTGCTTGCAAGCCGACATCCTAGGCGATTGGCGCGAGGAACTCATCATGTGGAACCTGAACGACCCGTCACAATTGAACATCATTGCCACCAATATACCCAGTGACTATCGCGTGCCCACGCTGATGCACGACCACAACTACCGACTGAGTATTGCTTGGCAGAATGTAAGCTACAATCAGCCGCCTCACCTGGGATATTATCTGGCAGGGACAAACTTCAACATTGAGGGTGAGGAGGAACTTTTAGAACAACCTGAAGAAAAACCGGGAGATCAGCCGTATGACGAGAACGTATTGCTTGCATACAACTTTGAATCTGGTGCTGCATCTGACTACTGGAAGCGTGGGAACGGCAGTTTGGTTTCTCCTTCCTTTGAGGGAAGCACCGGTAAAGCCGCTAGTATCGTCAACAGTGCGGATAGAGCCGACTTCTTCTTGACTCCAGTAGATTTCAGTGGTGTGGATAAATACAATGTAGACCTGGATTTGGCTATTGTGCAAGGTAATAAGACGGCTTATTTTGTGGTCATGAGCCAATCGGCCCCCGATGAGGTTGCCAATAACTGGGGATGGTTCTGGATAACAACAGAAGCCGAGGTGCACAATCCGTATTTGTTTGAACTGACCATACCTGGTGGAACGACCGCAACTGTGAACGAACAGATTGTCGATGGGGAAACAGAACGAGGAAACAATGGCGTATGGAACTTTACCAGCAGCCACTGGTATCATCTGTCATTGGATGTGGATGTTCCAAGTGCCACCGTAGGCTATTTGATGACAGATAAATCAAATGGCGCTGAAGTGCTACAAGGTACATATACTATGCGTGAGGGAGAGAGTCCATTGATAAAAGGTATCTATGAACGTAATAACCGTAATGGTTGGGAACCAGGTAGCATCTTGGTAGACAATGTGGTTATTTCCAAGTCTGATGCCGCCACAAGCATACTGCCTGAAGAGAATGCTTGCCCCCTTCCTGCTGCGTACTACGACTTGAGTGGCCGTCGACTGAAGGGTAAGCCTACAGCGCCCGGCGTATATATCATGAATGGGAAAAAAGTTGTAATCAGATTCTAAGAAAGGAGAAATAATATTATTAAAATATGAATATGCGAACTAGATTAATCTTTACTATTTTGTCGGCCATATCTCTTGGCGCGACAGCACAGAACATCACTCCGCAGATGCTGGAGAAATTCAAGTCCGAGAACACCCTTACCGCTTCTGACCGCGCCATCCACAACGCCATGGCTGCCAACGACGTGAGCAAGCTCGCCGTGAATCAGGCCAACCAGACCGAGATGGACACCTACTTCACCTACAGCGTACCCTCGAAGGGCATCACCGACCAGCAGTCATCGGGTCGCTGCTGGCTCTTCACAGGCCTGAACGTGATGCGTAGTAAGGTTATCAACGAGCATAACCTCGCAGGCCTCACCTTCTCGCCCGTGTATAACTTCTTCTACGACCAGCTGGAGAAGTCGAACCTCTTCCTGCAGGCCATCATCGACACCGGCGACAAGCCCCTTGAGGACAAGACCGTGGAGTGGCTCCTCAAGCACCCTCTGAGCGATGGAGGTACCTTCACCGGCGTGGCCGACCTGGCTGCCAAGTATGGTGTCGTGCCGGCAGGCGTGATGCCCGAGACCTATGCCAGCAACAACACCTCACGCTTCACCTCGCTCATCAAGCGTAAGCTGCGCGAGGATGCCCTCATCCTGCGCGACAAGGTAGCTACAGGTGCCAAGAGCAAGGAGTTGCAGGCAGTGAAGACCGACATGCTCAGCGAGGTATACCGCATCCTCGTGCTCGGCTTTGGTGAGCCCGTCACCACCTTCAAGTGGGCTCCCAAGGATGCTCAGGGCAAGTATATGTGGGAACCAAAGGAGTACACTCCCCAGTCGTTCTACGCCGAGTTTATCGGTGAGGACTACCAGAACGACTACATCATGCTCATGAACGATCCCACCCGCGAGTATTGGAAGACCTATGAGATACAGTACGACCGCCACACCTATGACGGACACAACTGGCTCTACCTCAACCTCCCGCTCGACGATATCAAGCAGATGGCCATCGCCTCCATCAAGGACTCTACCATGATGTATTTCTCTTGCGATGTGGGCAAGGAGCTCGACAGCAAGCGCGGTCTCCTCGACCTTGCCAACTACGACTACGAGTCACTGCTGGGCGTTGAGTTCGGCATGGACAAGGCACAGCGCATACGCACCTTCGACAGCGGTTCGTCACACGCCATGACCATGATGGCCGTGGAGCTCGATGCCGAGGGCAAGCCCACCATGTGGAAGGTAGAGAACAGCTGGGGCGCTGCCTCAGGTCACAAGGGGCACCTCATCATGACCGACGAGTGGTTCAACGAGTACATGTTCCGCCTCGTAGTGAACAAGAAGTACGTCACTCCCGAGGTGCTCAAGGCTGCCAAGCAGAAGCCCATCCTGCTCCCCTGCTGGGATCCGATGTTCATGGGTGAGGAATAGGAGAAAGGAAAGCAAAAAACAGATAGGGGGATGCTCAAGCATCCCCCTATCTGTTGTAAATGTTTTCTTACCTAATTATACCAAGTTAGGATTGATGGTACCCCACTCGCTTACGGGAGGAATGATGCCGAGGCCGATGATTTCGTCGCGCATCACCTGGAGGTGAGCGTATGAAGCGTCAAGAGCTGCAAGTTCCTCGGCTGTACCTGTCACTTCACCGAAGTGTACGCCAGTAGCGTCCATAACGGTAGGCATGGCCATCAGCACGTTCTGGTACTTCTCGTTGTTTACGTAGCAGCCTGCAGGCCATGTAAACTCAGCGCCACCCATAGCAGCCTCGATCATCTTTACGGCCTGGTAAGCGGGGCTCTGGAATGAAGAGCGACCACGAAGCTTGATGATGCGTGAACCACCCTGGATGGTGTTGTGCTTGATCTCGACCCACTTCTCGTCAGAGATTTCATACTCTGCGAGAGGCTTGCCGTCAACGGTAATCTTTGAAGCGAATACTGCCATTGCCTCACCGTGGCCACCGTAGGTGCGAGCGTTCTCAACCTTGTACTGAGGTACACCTACTGCCTCGGCGATAGCCTCCTGCAGACGGGTAGAGTCGAGCGCTGCGAGTGAAGTGAGCTGGTTGGGCTTCAAGCCTGAGCGGATGAGTGCTGTGAGAGCAGTTACGTCGGCGGGGTTGAAGATTACCACTACGTGCTTTACGTCGGGGCAGTATTTCTTGATGTTGTCACCAAACTCAGCTGCAATCTGGCAGTTGCCCTTCAGCAAATCCTCACGAGTCATACCCTCCTTACGGGGAGCACCACCTGAAGAGATGATGTATTTAGCATTGGTGAATGCCTCTTCGGGGTCGGTTGTCCAAGTGATGTTTGCACCCTCAAAAGCGCAATGTGCCATCTCCTCGGCTACACCGTGTACACCAGGTCCATAGATGTCGTAAAGGCAGATGTTGGGAGTGAGGTTCAACATCAAGGCTGTCTGAGCCATGTTAGAGCCGATCATACCACCGGCACCTACAATCACGAGTTTCTCGTCAGTCAAAAACTTCATAATCTCTTTCTTTTATATAGTTAAACGAATCTAATATGCTATTTCTGTACAAAATTAGTGCAAACCGAATGAAATGCCAAATTTCAACGAGTGAATGTATAGAAAAGGCTTGCATTTTCTATACTGAGCGAGGAAGAAATTCAATAAAATTAAATTTATTAGGGCATTTGCCTTTCCCTTCGGCCGGCGACCTTCGGTTCTGAGGTGCCGCCTAATTTCTGGCCTGCGAAGTAGGGCTAAAGATAATGCAAGCCGAGAGAAAACACAAATTTATTTGTAGTTTTCCGAGGCGCCGCTTATCTTCTGTGATTGCGGAGCAGGACTAAAGATAATGCAAGCCGAAAGAAAATACAAATTTCAACGAGTGAATGTTGTGGAAGAGTCTACAGAGCGGGGCTATCTGCCATATTTTGGACATAAATAGGTGGAAAAAGTTTATTTTTGGGGTGGCAGTGGCATGCCAGTATAATGCCTTCATCACCTTATCAGAAACACAGAGGTCCAGTTTGTCGACTTCACGCATCATTACTCCTGAATATATAGTCTAGGGAAAACGCATTATAAAGACATCTTAATGAAAACGTCCAACTAACTGTCCCTCTGTTTATAGAGGGGCAACGCGAGATGAGCGTTGCTTGCGACGACGGGAACTTTAGTTCCCCAAAGTCGTCTCAGGAGGGAGTTGCCTTTCCCTTCGGCCGGCGAAC